>CAYWON010000065.1:0-34129 GCA_964459885.1 uncultured Archangium sp. | reverse complement strand
GACGCCGCCGCCCGCTGACGACGACACCACCGACGTCCCCGACGACGACCCGATCGGCGAAAAAGACACCAGCGCGACGCTGAAGGAACAGTTCGCGGACGAGATGCTCGCCGGCCTCGCCGACGCCGGGCACCCCGACTACGTCTACGACGCAGACCGCTACGAGCTGAGCGTGCCCGACGGTGGCGCGCGGCTGCTGCTGGGTAACCTCTTCGACGAGTACGCGCGGGTGGAGGTCGACCAGCGCGAAGCCTTCATCGAGCGCGCGGTGCGCAGCACCTTCCCCGCCGACATCCCCGAAGACTGGGCCAGCGCCGCGCCGAACCTGAAGCTCACCGTGCGCGACCGCGTATTCCTCGAGATGATCCGCGTGCGCACGCCCAACGCGCACATGCTGTCGCGGCCGCTGGGCGAAGAGCTGGTCGAGCTGGTCGCTTTCGATGGGCCCGACGCCATGTCGTACGTCAATGACGAGACCGCCGCGAAGTGGGGCAAGTCGCTCGACGACGTGTTCGCGAAGGCGCGCCAGAACCTCGCGGCCGACAGCACCGAGCGGTTCACCGCCGTCTCGCCGGGCGTGTGGGAATCACCGTGGTCCGACAACTACGACACCGGCCGCGCCGCGCTGTTCGACGTCATCCGCAAGCTGAAGGTGAAGGGCGACCCGGTGCTGTTCCTCCCGCAGCGCGATCACCTCATCGTCACCGGCAGCGACGACGCGCGCGGCCTCGACGCGGCGATCGACCTGGTCGACGAGCGCCTCGATCTGCCCCGTTCGAACACCGGCCGCGGCTGGCGCCTCACCGCGTCGGGCCTGGTGCCGTGGGAACCTCCGGCAGAGTCACGCGCCTGGTTCCTGCGCAAAGACGCCACGCGCAACGACTACAACGAGCAGAAAGGCGCGCTCGACGAGAAGTTCGACGCCGACGGCACTGACCTCTTCGTGGCCACCGTGCTCGAGGTCGAAGACGATGACGAAGGCGTGCACCACTACTGCGTGTGGACCAAGGACGCCGAGTCGCTGCTGCCGAAGACGGAATACGTGGTGTTCGTCGATCTCGACAAGCCGGAGGGCCGTCGCGTGGTGGCCGCCGCGAAGTGGGAAGACGTGATGAGCCGACTCGGCAGCGCGGTCACCGAGGAGCCCGACTACTGGCCCCAGCGACACCACGTGAAGACCTTCCCCGACGCGAAGACGCTGCGCGCGCTGGGCACCGTGCCGTGGTTCGTGCGGAACCGCGAGGAGTAGTCACGCCTTCCGTCGGTCGGTGATGGGGAGGTTCATCACCAGCCGCTCGACAGGCCGGCCGCCCTTGATGTGCTCGCTGACGATCTCCTTCACGTCAGCGGGCGTCACCGGGCCGTACCAGACGTTGTCGGGGTACACGACGACCGCCATGCCGCGCTCGCACGCGTCGAGACAGCCAGCGCCGTTCGCGCGCACGCCCTTCACTTCCTGCGCGTCGAGCTCCTTCTTGAAGGCCAACCGCAGCTCGTCGCCGCCCTTCGTCGCGCAGCAGCCGCGCGGGCTACCGTCGGGGCGGCGGTTGGTGCAGATGAAGAGGTGACGCTCGTACGGAGGAGGCATGGGCGCGTCATAAACCAGCCCGCCGTGGTGCGCCCGCGTCGCGCGAGTAGATTCGCGGGATGCGCTCTCTCCTCGTCGCAGCGACCGTCGCATTGGCAGCGTGCAGTGGCTCACCCGGCAGCGATGCAGGAACAGGAGGCGGCGCAGCGACGGGCGGCGGGACAGCGACCGGCGGCGGAACAGCGACGGGCGGCGGCGCAGCGACCGGCGGCGGCTCGGCGACTGGTGGCGGCACAGCGACGGGCGGCGGCGCGGCGACTGGCGGCGGTTCGGCGACGGGCGGCGGTTCGGCGACTGGTGGCGGCGCCGGTGTGTTGCCTGGACTGTTCGAGCAGCCCGCAGGTTGGAACAAAGACGTCTCGGCCCTCACCAAGTCACCGCGCAGCGACGCGATCATCGCGGCGTTGGAAGGCTTCGGTGGCTGGGGCAACGGCAACCGACTCCAGGCCGACCTCTCGCTGGCGGTGCTCTACGCCGACAGCTCGACGCCACGCCGCACCATCACGTCGATCCCCGGCACGTACTGCTACGGCGGCACCGCGTGCGAAGCCGTGCCCATGCAGATGCCGATTCCCGTCAACGGCAACACCGAGGGCAGCAGCGACTACGAGTGCGACTGGCAGAACGGCGACTGTCACGTGCTGGTGGTCGAGCGCGACGAGAAGAAGCTCTACGAGCTGTTCAACGCGAGCGGCGATGCGTCGAGCTTCGTGGCCCGCGGCGCGTTCGTGTGGGACCTGACGAAGGCGTACACCGAGGTGCTGCGCGGCGATCAGTGCACGTCAGCCGATGCCGCGGGCTTGCCCATCGCGGCGCTCCTTCCGACCGCCGATGAGGTCGCCGCCGGCGAAGTGCCGCACGCGCTGCGCTTCATCCTCCCCAACGCGCGCATGAAGGCCGACGTCTACGTTCGCCCGGCTACGCACGCCGGCGGGCCCAGCAGCAGCAACCCCAACGCGCCGCCGTACGGTGTCCGCTTCCGGCTCAAGGCCGACTTCGACGAGACGCCCTTCAACGCCAACGCGCGCGTCATCCTCCGCGCGCTGAAGAAGTACGGAATGATCCTGTCGGACGGCGGCAACATCGCGCTGACCTTCGCCGACGACCGTCTCTCGACGGCCAAATGGTCGGCGCTGGGCATCACGCCGCAGACCTTCAACAACATCGGCGTGAACAACTTCGAGGTCGTCGACCTGGGCGCCGAGATCGCGCTCACCTACGACTGCGTGCGCGCGCCGTAGCTTCAGTTGAGGCGGTCGACGGTCGCGGCGCCCGACGTGTCGACCGCGAGCACCGGCGGGTTGCCGTAGACGTCGACCGACACGCCGCCCGACGCCTCGCCCTTCACCGCTTCGGTCGCGAAGAGCTTCACGTCGCACCCGCCGCTCGCGTCGAGGTCGGCCGACGCCACCTTCAGGTCGCGTGCGTCGAGGTTGACGCCACCCGAGAGGTCAAACGACGCCGTGTGCGCCACGCCGCTCAGCGTCAGCTCCGCGCCACCCGACGCCGACAGCTCCAGCGTCTCGATCTTCACGCGCGTGGCCTTGAGCGACACGCCCCCAGACAGCGCGAGGTGCAGCTTCCGGGTGGTCACGTCAGCCAGCGAGATCTCCACACCACCGCTGGCGTCGACGGCATCGAGCTGCGTCGTGGTCGCGCGCACCGTCACCGCGCGCTGGCTGAAGAAGTCCTTCCACTTCGCCTTGTCTCGACGCACCACGAGCACGCCGTCCTTCACGTCCACTGACAGCGCCGCGATGGCGTCAGCGTCACCTTCCAACGTGAGCGCGGGTGCGCCGCGCTTGAGGTCCACCTTCACGCCGCCCGAGACATCGAGCGCATGAAAGTCGGAAATCTTCCGCGATTCCGTACGGTTCTCAGCGAGAGCAACGACAGGGACCAGCAGAGCGACAGCGAGCAGTGTGCGCATGCCGCCCACTACGGGCCGGCGTCTGCCCGATTGCGCAGGTCTCGTTGCAGCGCCAACGCGCCCTCGTGCTTCGGGTCGATGGAGAGCAACACTTCGAGCAGCTTGAGCGCCCCGGCTTCGTCACCGTTCGCGCGCGCCTTCGCCAGCTCGAAGGGCCTGGTGACGTACTGATCGACCACCTTCTTCGTCAGCTTGCTCTGCGCCAGCGGCGCGATCTTGTGGTCGAAGTCCAGCAGCGCGCGCACCTGCTCCGGCGTCAGCGGGTCCTGGCCGATGAGGTACGCGTACTCGGCGAGCCACGCGTTGAGCGGCTTGCAGAGCTTCGGCTGCGACTTGATGCAGCCACGCGTGAACTCCTGCGCCTTGCTGATGTCGCCAGCGAGAAAATAGAGGCGCGCCGTCTCAGCAGCGCCCGGGCCCTTGCCCAACGGGACGCCTGCGTCGGGTTTGCCAGCCAGCAAAGAGAGCAGCGCGAGGGTCAGCATCAGTAGGCGTTCTTCGAGAGGAAACCACCGAAAGCGGTGCGCACGAGGATCTTCACGTCGAACAGCAGCGACCAGTGCTCGATGTAATAGAGGTCGTAGTCGATGCGGTCCTTGATGCTGGTGTTGCCGCGCAGCCCGTTCACCTGTGCCCACCCGGTGATGCCGGACTTCACCATGTGCCGCAGGTGGTACCGGGGAATCTGCTTCTTGAACTCTTCGATGAAGACCGGGCGTTCCGGGCGCGGGCCGACGAGGCTCATGTCACCCACCAACACGTTCCAGAACTGCGGCAATTCATCGAGCGACGACTTGCGGAGGAACGTCCCCAGCACGGTGCGGCGCGGGTCATCGGCGGTCGCGAACTTCGCGCCGGTCGACTCCGCGTCGGTCTTCATCGTGCGGAACTTGAACATGTGGAACAGGTGGCCATCCATGCCCATGCGCTCCTGCGCGTAGAACACGGGGCCGCGGCTGCTCAGCTTGACGGCGATGGCCAGGAGCAAGAGCACGGGCGAGAGCAGCAGCAGCGCGAGCGACGACACCAGGATGTCGAAGATGCGCTTGGCGATGCGGTTCCAGCCTTCGAGCGGCGCGCCCTGGAGGCTGATGATCGGCAGGCCGCCGAACTCCTCGAGGCCACCGCGCAGCGTGATGTAGTTGAAGAGGTCCGGCACCACCTTCACGTCGACGGTGTGCAGGGCGAGCACTTCCATCAGCTCGCGCAGCTGGGGTTGCTCTTCGAGCGGCAGCGCCAGGATGACCTGATCGACCGGCTTGCTCTCGAGCTGTGCCTTGAGGTCGCTGAAGTGGCCGATGACCGGCACGCCCGCGACGGTGGTGCCGATCTTCTCGCTCTTGCGCGTCAGCAGGCCGGTCACCTTGAAGCCGAGCTCGCGGTGCTGCTCGATGGTCTCGACCACGCGCTGGCCCAGCTGCCCGGCGCCCACCACGAGGATGGTCTTGAGGTTCACGCCGCGGCGGCGGAGCGCGTTGAAGATCGCGCGGAACGCGAGGCGCACGATCGACAACACGATGAACGCGTAGCCCGCGAAGAGGCCGACGGTCAGACGGCTGTAGCGCTCGCGCACGAAGTAGGTGACGCCGACCAGCACCAACGTGGAGATCACCGTGCCCTTGAAGAGCTCGAAGACCTCCTGGATGTGCGAGCGACCGCGGTTGGTCGTGTAGAGGTTCGACCCGCGGAAGACGACGGGGAAGATGACGAGGATCAGCCCCAGCGTGATGACCGACTCTTCGGTCGACGGCACCACGATCCACGGGAAGATCGTGAAGCGCGTAAGGTACGCGAGCCCGAAGGCCACCGTCAGCGACAGCAGGTCGGTGACCAACTTGATCGAGTTGTAGAAGCGCTGGAACCGGGTGAACACGTCGCCGCGGCTCTAGCACGAAGGCGCGTGACCGCCGCCAGTCCGGCAGCCGAGAGGTCGGGCCCCGCGACGGAATGGCAAGCCAGCGAGGGCCCTGCGCGCGCAAGTCCGCGTGGTTCGGCCCCGGAACGGCGCTTGCTCTCCAGTGGCTGCATGCGCGCTCCCCTCGCCTTCGCTCTCGTTGCCCTGCCGTGCCTCGCTGCCCCGGTCGACGAAGCGAGGCTGGCAAAGCTCTTCGGCTTCACCGGCAAGCCGCCCGCCACCGCCCCCGTTCCGGTCAGCGCGCCACCGGGCCCGTTGCCGTTTCGGCTGTTGGGCACGCTGCGCGGGGCGCGCTCGCTCGCGGCCGTCGCCACCAGCGATCGCACGCTGACCGTGGGCGAAGGCGACACCTTGATGGGCGTGGAGATCGTCACCGTCGAACGCCTCGCGCTCGTGGTGCGGCGTGATGGGCGCATCGAGCGGCTCGACTTCGGCGCGATGCCACCTGGCCCTGCGGCGGTCCCCATGGCCGTGCGGCCGTCGGTGCGCGCGGCGCTCGGCAACCCCGACGAGCTGATGCGCAGCGTGCGACTGGTGCCGGTGATCGAACAGGGCCGGCTCATGGGCATGCGCGCCATCAGCGTGGTGCCCGGGTCGCTCGCCGACCGTCTCGGGCTGCGACGCGGCGACGCGATCCGCTCGGTCAACGGCGTCAGCATGACGCAGATGGATCGGCTGCTCGGCCTCTACGAGCAGCTGGGATCAACGAAGCGCCTCGACTTCGAGGTGGAGCGCGACGGCCAGCGCTTCACGCAGTCTGTGTCGCTGGACGACGCGCAGCCGTGAGCTCTTCGAGCAGCTGTGACTGGAACTGCGCCTTTGAGAACCGCTGCGCTTGTTCGCGCGCGTCGCGCGGCTGAAACGAGGCCTCGAAGCGGTCGAACCGCTGCAGCGCGTCGACGAGGCCCGACACCGACTGCTCCGCGAAGAAGACGCCCGTCTGCGCCGTCACCGTCTCCAACGCGCCACCGTCAGCGAAGGCGATCACCGGGCGGCCGCTGGCCTGCGCCTCGAGCGGCGTGATGCCGAAGTCTTCGACGCCGGGGAACACCAGCGCGCGCGCCCCGCGGTAGAGCGCCGGCAGGTCCGCGTCGCTCACTTGCCCCAGCGCCTTCACGTTGGGCGGCAGGCTGTGCAGCCACTGCGACGACTGGCCGCTCCCGCCGATCCACAGCTCGTGGCCGGTCTGCCGAAACGCCTCGATGGCGAGGTCGATGCGCTTGTACGGAGCCAACGCGCCCAGACAGAGGAAATAGCCGCCGCGCCCGGTGCCCTCGAGCGACTGCGCGGTGAAGCGCTCGAGCTCGACGGGCGGGTGAATCACGCGCGCGTGGCGGTGGTAGCGCTGGGAGATCTGCCGCGCCACGTGCGACGAGTTGGCGACGAAGCGATCGACGCCGCCCGACGTCAAGACGTCCCACGCGCGGAAGGCCGGCCGCAACGTCCTCGCGGCCGCGCGCACCGGCAGCGGCGCCTTGCCCGCCCCGAAGTAGTCGTCGAAGCGATCCCACATGTAGCGGAGCGGCGCGTGGACATACGAGACGTGCTTCGCGCCGCGCGGCACGCGGATCGCTTTCGCCACGCAGTGACTGGAGCTGACGATGAGGTCGACGTCGCCCACGTCCAGGCTGCGGATGGCGCCGGGCATCAATGGGAGGAAGTGCCGGTGCCGCGTCTTCGCGCCCGGCACGCGGTTCAAGAACGAAGCGGTGATGCGGTGCGCCTCGACGCTGGCCGGGATGTCTTTCGGGTCGTGAAAGAGCGTGAAGATCGGAGCGTCGGGGAAGAGCTCGGCGATGGCCTCCAGCACCTTCTCGCCGCCCCGCCACGTCAGCAGCCAGTCGTGAACGAGGGCGACACGCGCGTTTCGGAGCGACGGGGGCAACACGGTTCGACGCTCGCTAGCACAACGGCTCGCGACTACATTGCGCCGCCGTGGTGAAGGTACTCATCGACCTGCGCATGGTGCGCGGTCATCTGCATGGCATCGCCCGTTACGCGCTGGAGCTCGCGCGCCGGTTGCCGACGCTTGAACCGGGCTGGCAGTTCAGCGGCCTCATCGCGCCTGACGGCCTGCCCGACGATCTCGGCCCGCTCGCTCCGCGCATTCCCCTCATCAAGGCGACCTCGGAGTTCCTGGCGCCGCTCGAGCAGGCGACGCTGACGACCGACCTGCTCCGCGCGCGGCCCGATCTCTTTCACGCCACGTCGTTCTCGGTGCCGTCGCTGTGGCCGGGAAAGCTCGTCGCGACGCTGCACGACGCCAACCACCTCGCGCTGCCCGAGAGTTCCTCGCTGAGCCGCACCGCGTACTACCGGCTGGTGGTGACGCCGCGCAGCCGCCGCGCTGAAGCGCTCATCACCGTCTCTGAATTCTCTCGCCGCGAGCTCTCGACGCACCTGGGCATTCCGCCGGAGCGACTGCAGGTCATCGGCAACGGCGTCGACCCGTCGTTCCACGTGCCCGCGCAAGGTGACATCGACGACTTCCGCGCGCGCCGCGGCCTGCCGCCCCGCTACTTCGCGGCCATCGGCAACACCAAGGCCTTCAAGAACCTGCAGGTGCTGCTGCCCATCGCGGACGGGCTGCCGGTGCCGCTGGTCTTGCTCGCCGGGCGCGGCGCGCGGCGCACCGTCGGCTTCAGCGAGAAGGTCATCGAGCTCTCGCCGCTCACCGATGACGAGCTCGTCCGCTTCTATGCGGGCGCCACTGCGGTGCTCTCTCCGTCGCGCTACGAGGGCTTCGGCCTGCCGGTGCTCGAAGCGATGGCGTGCGGCGCGCCGGTCATCGCGTCGTCGGCCGGCGCGCACGTAGAGCTGGTCGGAGGCGCCGGCGTGCTCGTCGCGCCCGACAACCCGCTCGCGTGGCGTGAGGCGTGTCTGCGGCTGTTCCGCGATGAATCGCTGCGACGCGATCTCTCGCTCGCCGGTCGAGACCGCGCGGCGCGCTTCTCGTGGGACGACTGCGCGCAGCAGACGCTGCAGGTCTACCGAAGGGCGCTGCGGCTGCCATGAGAGGACTCAGCGTCACCTTGGTGGTGGCGATGGCGCTGCGGCTGCTGCTCGCGCTCTTCACCGACATCTACCCAGACGAGGCCTACTACTGGTCGTGGTCGAAGCACCTGCAGCTCTCGTACTTCGATCACCCGGCGCTCATCGCGTGGCAGATCGCGGCGCTCGGCATCCGCTTCAGCGCGCTGCTCTTCGGCGCGGCGACGCTGGTCGGCGTCTTCCAGCTGGCGCGCGCCGCCGGCGGCACACCTGATCAAGCGTGGTGGGCCACCGCGCTCTTCGCCAGCACACCGGCGTCGCTGCTGCTCGGCACCATCGCCACGCCTGACGCGCCGCTGCTCTGCTTCTGGGTGTGGACGTTGTGGGCGCTGCTGACCCAACGCACCGTCTTGATCGGCGTGCTCTGGGGCTTCGCGATGCTGTCCAAGTACAACGGCATCTTGCTGGGCTTGCCGGTCTTGCTGGCGCTGTGGCGCAAGCCGCTGCAGCTCATCGCCGCGACGGGCATCGCCTTCGTGGTGACCTCTCCGACGATCATCTGGAACGCGCTGAACGACTGGGAAGGCTTCCGCTTTCAGTTCGCGCACGGCCTGGGCGGCGGTGGCTCGCTCGCCACGTTCCTTGAGTTCATCGGCGGGCAGTTCGGCCTCGCCGGCCCCATCTTTCTCGGCCTGACGATCTTCTGGTTGGCGAAGGGCGATCGAAACGCTGTCCTGAAATGGGCCACGGCGCTCCCCGTCCTCTTCTTCGGGTACGCGTCGGTGAAGGCGCGCGGCGAAGCCAACTGGACAGCCGCGGCCTGGCTCTCCGCGAGCGTCGGCATCGCCCTGCTGCCCTGGCGCAAGTGGCTGCGCGCGGCATTGGGGCTCAACGTCGCGCTCATCGTCGGCGTCGTCGCGTTCCTCTGCGTGCCCATCGCCGCGTCGTGGCGTTCCCCGCCGGTGCAGAAGCTCCACGGCTGGGCGGCGCTCGCGGAGCTCTCGAAGCACCAGCTCCCGACGTTCACCGATCGCTACCAGCTCAGCGCGATGGTCTCGTACTACTCGGGTCTCGACTCGACGACGTTCGGCGGGCGCCGCAGCCAGTACGACCTCTGGCCGCAGCCGAAGATCGCCACCGGGGGTGACGCGCTGTGGGTCAGCGAATGGGGCGGCCCGCCGCAGGAGCTCGTCGATCGCTTCGAACGCCACGAGCAGCTCGACTGGCCGCTCGACGACAAGCAGCGCGCGCTGCACCCCTTCCAGGTCTGGAAGTTGTCAGCCGCGAAGCCTCACTGACACGCCGACGGCGCCACGACACCGCCACCATCGAGCGGCAGGCCGCCGATCGCGCGGCCACGCAGCGCCGCGTTGACGAACAGCGTGCGGCGGTTCTGCGCGCGACCTTCTGCCGTGGCGTTGTCGGCGGCCGGCTTGGTCTCGCCGAAGCCCACGGCGATCAACCGGTGACAGTCGACGCCTGCCTTCACCAACGCGGCGACGACCGCTGCCGCGCGGGCCTCTGAGAGCTTCTGGTTCGCGGCGTCAGCGCCCTGGGAATCGGTGTGCACCTCGACCCGCAGGGTCGTGATGTACGACTTCGCGTCGAGGTACGCCTTCACGTGCTTCAACGCGGCGCCGCTCTCGTCTTTCAACGTCGCGTTCCCGGTCTCGAACACGATGGGCGGCGTCACCAGCGCGTTGTCCTTCAGCTCGAACGACGGGTCCGCGTTCAACGACAGTGCGGCGACGACAGCCAGCGTGAGGCTCATGCGTTGCGCTCCTGGGTCTTGAAGAAGATCCACGCCGCCGCCAACGACAACACCACGGGCAGCAGCCACGCCGCGGCGAACGGCGGCAACCGCGCGTTGATGGCGAGGCTGCGCGAGATCATGCCCGCCACGAAGAGCCCGCCGTACAGACCCGCGCCCTCCAGCAGCGTGCGCGGCACCGAGGCCTTCACCTTCGAGCGCAGCCCCAGCATGGCGGCGATGAACGCCGCGACCACCGCCGCGAAGGGCATCGCCCAGCGCTGGTGAATCGCGAAGCGCGTCGATTCGGTCGGGAGATCCAACGCGCGCATCAGCTCGACCTGCTTCGAGAGGCGCGTCAGCGGCATCCACTCAGGCCGACCGACGGCCAGCTGGGTGATCTCCGGCGCCAGCGGCAACGGCAGCTCGAACGACCCGCGCTCGTCACTGACGACGGTGTCTCCTGCAAACCGGATCAAGTGCGCCTCGTCAGCGCGCCAGCGACCGTTCGACACGTACGTGAGTGTGGCAGCGTCGGTCCAGCCGACGAGCGCGTGCTTCGGTCCCAGCTCGAAGACGCGCACGTCCTGCAACTTCTCGGGGTTCGCGTCGCCGCGCACGTTCACCAACGCCTCGCCCGCCTTGAACCACCGCCGCGGTGAGTACACGGCCACGAAGTCACCCCAGCGATCGAAGCGCTCCACCATGATGCGATCGACGCGCGGGCCCGACTCGCTGACGACGAACTCCTGGAAGACGACCAGCGCCATCGACGCGACGAGCGCGACGATCAAGACGGGCCGCAGCAGCGTGATAGGCGCGGCGCCCAACGCGCGCAGCGCTGTCCACTCGCCGCGTCGTCTCACGACGGTGATGGTCAGCCCCGACGCCAGCACCAACGCCGCCGGTGCGAACTGCACGAGCGCGAGGTGCGACCGGTACCAATACAGCGTCACCACGTCGATGACCGGCTTGCCCGTGTAGATGCGCAGCCAATCGCCAAAATCGATGACCAGGAACAACGACACCAGCCCGAAGGCCATCGCGACGAACACGCCCAGCGTCAGCGACGCCACGTAGCGCTCGAAGAGCTTCACCGCGCGACTCCGCGCTGAGCGGTGCGCACGAGCAGCCAGACGCCCAACACCAACGCGACCACCGTGGGCCCGTGCCCCGCGACCCACGGAGGCACCACGCCGCGCTCGCCCAGCTGCACGCCGACGCGCGTGAAGACGTAGAACGCGAGGTAGGTGCCGAGCGCCAGCAGCGCAGCGGTGCGTACAGCGCGACGACGCCCGCCCATCGCCACCGCCGTCGCCAGGATGCCCAGCGCCACCGGCGCGAAGAGCTGCGAGAGCCTGAAATGAAACGCCGCGATGAACGGCACGGGCGACGCACCTGACGCCTCTGCTTCGTTCGCGCGCGCCATCAGCTCGATGGGCCCGAGCTCTTCGTGACCGAAGCGGAAGGTGTCACGACGGTTGAGCGCGTCGGCGACGTTCAGCAGCAACGTGCCGTTCTCGAAGCGCGTGGTGGTGATGGCGTTCGACCCGTCGCGCTGCACGAGCACGCCGCCGTTGAACACGATGCCCACGCCCTTCTCGAACGTGGCCTTCGCCAGCGGCGCCGACAGCACCGACACCCGATCGCCCTCGCGCTCGTCGATCAGCAGCGCCTCTTTCCACGTGGGGCCCGCGCTGACGCCGGCCGCATGAAAGACGATGCCCGGCAGATCAGCGCGCACGGTGCCCGGCTGCAGATCGCCCAACACGTTGCGCTCGATGACATCGCGCGCGGTCTGCCGCATCTGCGCCACGCCCCACGGCTTCCAGACGAACGAGGTGATCGCCAGCACGCCCGAGACGCCGAGCGCGAGGACGACAGCGGGCGTCACCAGCGCCGCGGGCGAGACGCCGAGCGCCGAGAACGCCGTCAGCTCGCCGTCTTCGCTCAAGCGCGCGAAGCCAATCATCACGCCCAGCAACATGGCGATGGGCAACACCTGCGGCAACAACATCGGCAGCATCGCGCCGCCCAGCACTACCCAGTCGCTCGCCTGCGCCGCGCTCCCGAGCAGGAAGTCGACGCCGCGCACCAGGACCATCGCGTAGAAGAGCGAGAGCAAGACGGCGGTCGCCGCCAGGAAGGGCAACGTCAGCTCGCGCAGCAGGTAGCGCTGCAGCACGCGCGAGTTCAAGGCGCGCCGGCTCCGATGTCCTTCCGGTAGTGACGCCCCGGCCACGTGATGCGCTCTGCGAGCGCGTTCGCCTCAGCGCGCGCCGCGGCCAGCGTCGAGGCCCGCGCGCACACCGTCAGCACGCGACCGCCGCTCGTCACCAGCGCTTCACCGACCCGCCTGGTGCCGGCGTGAAAGACGAGCGCGTCGGCCGGCAATGCGCCGATGGCGTCGCCGGTGCGCGGCGCGTCGGGGTAGCCCTCCGACGCCAACACCACGCCGACCGCGTAGCCGTCGTGCTGCGTCGTCGAGCGCGTCTGCAACGCACCGCGCGCGCACGCCTGCAGCAGCGCCGCGAGATCGTCGGCGAGTTGCAGCATCAAGACCTGCGTCTCCGGGTCGCCCAGGCGGGCGTTGAACTCCAGCACCCGCGGCCCGGCCGGCGTCAGCATCAAGCCGGCATAGAGCGCGCCGCGAAAATCGATGCCGCGCTTCGAGAGCTCCGCCAGCGTCGGCGCGATGACCGTCTCGCCCACGCGCGACAGCTCGGCCTCGGTGAGGAAATTCGCCGGCGCATAGGCGCCCATGCCGCCGGTGTTCGGCCCCTCGTCGCCGTCGAAGACGCGCTTGTGATCTTGCGACGGAGCCAGCAGCACGAAGCGCTTCCCGTCGCACAGCGCCATCACCGACAGCTCGGGTCCCGTCAGCACCTCTTCGAGGAGGATCGTCTTGCCCGCCGGCAACGAGCCCAGCGCCCGGCACGCGTCGGCCGCTTCCTGACCGCTGCGCGCCACGACGACGCCCTTCCCCGCGGCCAGGCCATCGGCCTTCACCACCACCGGGCCCCACTCGAGCGCCCGCCGCGCCGCCGCTTCGACGTCGCTGAACAGCTCGAAGCGCGCCGTGGGCACGCCAGCGGCCTGCATGATCTCCTTGGCGAACGCCTTGCTGCCTTCGATGCGCGCGCCTGCAGCGTTGGGCCCGAACACGTCGAACCCCGCCTCGCGCAGCGCATCGGCGACGCCCGCGACCAACGGCGCTTCGGGCCCGACGACGACGAGATCGACCGACCGCGCGCGCGCCAACGAAACGACCGCGGGGGCGTTCACGATGTCCACCGACACGCACTCGGCGATGGCTTCGATGCCCGGGTTTCCGGGCGCCACCAGGAGCGACGTCACCAGCGGGCTCTGGCGCAGCTTCCACGCCAGCGCGTGTTCGCGGCCGCCACCGCCCAGCAGCAAGACCTTCACAGCTGGTGCTCGTAGAGGACGCGCTTCGCGTCGCGGTAGGTGTTGTCGGACAGCAGCACCGACGTCAGCACCCGACGCGCCTCGTCGCCGTTGCCGCGCGTCGCCTCGACGGCCGCGAGGATCACCTTGGCCGCCAGCGACTGCGGGTTGAACTTCGACGCCGCCTGCGCGGCCACCTTGGCCTGATCGGGCTTCTTCGACGCGAACAGCGCCAGCGCCTGCGCGAGGTGCGCGTTGCCATCAGTGCGCCCGCCGTCCACCGCGCGCGCCGCGAACCGCGTGGCGTTGCCCACGTCTTTCTTCCGCAGCGAATAGAACGCGCGGTACGCGTACGCGGTGGCGTTCTTGGGGTCGATGCTGATCACCTTGGCGAACAGCTTGTCGGCGCCCACGTAGTCCTCCGAGTACCAGGCGATGAGGCCTTCACAGAGCGACGGGCTCGGGTCTTCGTCGAGCTGCTTCACCAGCGCGTTGTACGAGCCGACGGCCGGCTTCAGCAGGTCGGCAGGCCGCACATAGAGCTGCGTCATCGACGGTACGGGCCGCGACGCGAAGTCGAGGCGCGTGGCGCGGCGCAAGCACAGCTCCCAGGCCTTGCCGTCTTTGCGCCCCTTGGCTGCGGCGGCGCCCGACAACAGCAACGCGTCGACGCGGCGGGGCTCGACCTCGATGGTGGCCGACAACGTCTGCGTCGCTTCGTCGAGGCGGTTCTCGCCGATCAACAGACGGCCTTCGAGCGTCGCCTCGAGGTACTTGTCGCCCAGCTTGCCCTTGATGCCGTCGAGCTCCAGCCGCGCCGACGAGGTGACGCCCTTGTCGAGCAGCACGAGGAACTTCTGCAGCCGCGCCGCGACCGAGTCCGGCGAGAGCTCGAGCGCGCGGTCGATGGTGTCGACAGCCTTGTCGGTGTCGCCCTGCACGCGCTGCAGCGTGCCGAGGTGCAGCATGGCGTCGGCGCGCACCGGCTTCGGCTGCTCCGGGTCGTCGATGATGGAGCTCAGCTCCGTCGACGCGCCCGCGAAGTCACCGAGGTGCTGGTAGCCCAACACCGCCAACCCGATGCGCGGCCGCGGCGACCGCGGGTTCGCCGCCTTCGCGGCCTCCAGCACCTTGCGCGCGCGCTGCGTCTCGCCCACGTCCAGCATCAGGCGGGCGAGCTCTTCGGCCGCTTCCCACTGATCGGGGTCGAGCTCGAGGCGCTTCTCGAGGGCCTTGGTCGCTTCCTTGTACTTGCCCTGAATCGCCGCCAGCTGCGCCTGGAAGAAGTAGGCGCGCTTCAGCTTGGGGTCAGTGCTCAGCGCGACCTGGAAGTTCTCGGCCGCGAGCTGCGGGTTCTTCGTCAAGAAGGTCTGACCGATGGCCAGCGCGGCGAGCGCCTTGACGTGCGGGTCTTTGCTGTTGAGCCCGCGCTCAGCGAGCACCTTGATGTCGTTGGGGTTGCCGCTGCGCGCGATCAGCAGGTGCGCGTGCGCGACGAACACCGCGAGGTTGCCGCTGCGCTGCTCGGACGCCATCAACATCGCTTCGGCGGCCTTGGCGGTCGGCTCGTCGACCTGGCCGGGCCGACCAAACGCCACCGCCAGCACCCAGCCGGCGAGCGCGCGATCTTCCGACGGCGACAACACCATCGCCTGCTCGAAGGACATCTCAGCGTCGCGGTAGCCCTGCCCGGTGTCCTTCGCGAGGGACGCCTCGCCCTCGTCGGTCAGCTCTGAAGCCGAGCGCCCATCGAGATCGGGGTACTTCAGCCGCCACTGCGCGACGAGCGAGTCGTTGCCCGTCGCCGCGGCGCCACCACCGCCCTGGCGCACGACCAACGGCGGCGGCTTGGTCTGCCACGGCTTCTTCCAGATCAAGACGCCAGCGACGAGCAACACGGCGGCCGCAGCCACCACGATGCCAACGGTCTTGCCGCGCCCACCACCGCCGCTCGAGTCGCTGCGCATCGCGCTGCGCACGGTGCTGGGGTCCGGCGGGCTCGCGGGCTGGCCGATCGGCGGGAACACGGGCTTCGGCCCTGACGGCCGAGGAGGCGGCGGCGGCTCCACCGGCGGCAAGGCACCGGCGTCGGGGTCCGCTGCGCGGTTGCGGCAGTCGTCACAGACGCCGAGCGCCTGATCGAACGCGTCGGTCAGCTCCTTGCCGCACGTGCGGCACTTCACGCCGCTGGTGCCTTCCGGTTCGACGGCCTTGGGAGGCGGCGGCGGCGGCGCAGCGGGCTTCGGTTGCGACGCGCGCGGCGGCGGCGGCGGCGCGTCGAGCTGCAGCCCTCCACCGGGCGCACCGAAATCGAACGGCGACGGCGCCGCAGCTGGCGCGGGAGGCGGCGCACCGAAGTCGAACGGTGACGGCGCCGCAGGCGCAGGCTGCGCGGGCGCGGAGAAGTCGAACGGCGACGGCGCGGCTGGCGCCCCTGCGGGCGGCGCACCGAAGTCGAACGGGTTGGCGTCGCCGCTGCCGATGGGACCGCTGCCCGAGAAATCAAACGGGCTCGGGTCGGGCGGTGGCGGCGCCGTCGGCGCCTTGGCCTTCGAAGGGAACGGCGGCGCGGCGGGCGGAGGCCCGGGCGGCGGCGCACCGAAGTCGAACGGCCCACCCACGGGCGAGGTCGGCGCCGAGAAATCAAACGGGTTCGGCGGGGCGCCCGGTGCAGGCGCGGTCTGACCGAAGTGCACGCCTGAGCCGCTGCTTGCGGGCGGCGGCGGTGCGGGCGGCGCGCCACCCATGTCGAAGAGGAACGGCGACGGGGCTTGCGGCGCGGCAGGCGCTGGCGCTTCAGCCGGAGGCGCGTCGTCTTTCTTCACGAGCTGCAGGTGACGGCAGCGGGGGCACTGCGCACGCACGCCCTTCGGCGTGACGAACTTGTCGTCGATGGCGTACGCGGCGGAGCACTTCTGACAGACGATGCGCATGGAAGCTTTTCAGTGACGGAAGTGGCGGGTACCGGTGAAGACCATCGCGACGCCCTGCTCGTCGGCGGCGGCGATCACCTCGGCGTCTCGCACCGAACCGCCGGGCTGCACCACGCACCCGGCCCCGGCGGCAGCGAGGGCATCGAGCCCATCGCGGAACGGGAAGAACGCGTCTGAGGCCACCGCACTTCCTTTCAGGCGCTCGCCACCGCGCATCGCCGCAATCTTTACGGAATCAACGCGGCTTGTCTGCCCTCCGGCTTGCGCCAGCAGCCCGTCGGGCGTCGCGAAGACGATGGCGTTCGACTTGACGTGCTTGCAGACCTTCCACGCGAAGCGCAGCGCGGCGAGCTCCTCGGCGGTCGGCTGACGCTTCGTCACCACCTTCCACTCGGTCTCCGGCTCGACGGCGTCGCGGTCCATCAACAGCAAGCCGCCCGACACGCTGCGGGCGTCGAGCTGCGCGCGCGGCTTCACCGTCGTCGACGCCAGCGCCGCCCCTGCTTCCAGCAGCCGCAGGTTCTTCTTGCCCGCGAGGATCTCGCGCGCCTGCGCCGCGTACGACGGCGCGATGACGGCCTCGAGGAACGTCTCGGCGAGCGCGGTGGCCGTCGCCACGTCGACCTCGCGGTTCAACGCCACGATGCCGCCGAAGGCCGACGTCTCGTCGACGGCGCGCGCGCGGCGGTAGGCCTGCTCGAGCGACGCGTCGGTGGCCACGCCGCACGGCGTGTTGTGCTTGATGACCACGGCCGCCGGCGTCTCGGGGAACTCGAGCACCAGGCCCAGCGCCGCGTCGAGATCGAGCAGGTTGTTGTACGAGAGCTCCTTGCCCTGCAGCACCTCGCTGAAGGCCACCGTCGGCTCGGCCGGCGCGCGGTACTCGCGGTAGAACGCCGCGCGCTGGTGCGGGTTCTCGCCGTAGCGCAGCCCGCGCGCCTTCACGTACGGCAGCGAGAGCTCGTCGGCGAACACTTCACCTTCCTGCGCGGTGAGCCACTGGGCGATCGACGCGTCGTACGAGGCCGTGTGCGCGAACGCCTTCCGCTGCAGCGCGCGGCGCGTCTTGTCGCTGACGGCCTTCGTGCCTTCCAGCTCGGCCAGCACCGACTCGTAGTCTTCGGGGTCGACCACCACCGTCACGTGCGCCGCGTTCTTCGCGGCAGCGCGCACCATGGCGGGCCCGCCGATGTCGATCTGCTCGATGGTCTCGTCGCGGCTCGCGCCCTTCGCGACAGTCTCGCGGAACGGGTACAGGTTCACCGCCAGCAACGAGATGCTCTCGATGCCGTTCTCGGCCATCTCGCGCGCGTCGCTCTCGAGCGTCGGGCGACCCAGCAGACCGCCGTGAATGCGCGGGTGCAGCGTCTTCACGCGCCCACCGAGGATCTCCGGGCTGCCGGTGTGCTGCGAGACCTTGCGAGCGGGCACTCCGGCGGCCTTCAGCGCCTCGAGTGTTCCGCCGGTGGAGAGAATCGAGAAACCACAGCGAACCAGCCCCTGCGCGAAGGGGACCAGCCCGCGCTTGTCAGACACGGAGAGGAGAGCGAGCACGGACAAGTCGAGTAGCAATCGCGTTCAGAGGGGTCAACGAAACGCGCCCTCCACTCGGCCCGCCCGCGGCTTTCGTTGCCGTCGGATTAATTCAGCGGGGACGGCGCGGCTCGGCTTCCGTCGCCGTGCGCACTTTTTCGAGGCCGCGCGTCTCGACCTGGCGAATGCGCTCACGCGTGAGGTTCATGATCTCGCCGACCTCCTCGAGCGTGATGCCGCCCTTCTCCGACACGTCGAGCGCGCACGTGTACTCGAGCTCCCAGATCTCCTTCTCGGGGAAGTTGAGCTTCACGCTGCCCGTCTCGGGGTTCACGTCGAGGTACAGGTTGTACTTGCACGACACGAACACGCACGGCCGCGGGCTCGAGATGCAGTCGGCGCGCGTGCGCGGGCGGCTGCCGGCGATCTCGGTGAGCAGCGCCTGCTCTTCCGGGTCGACCAGGCCCTGCAGGCGGCGACGGCGCAGATCGCGCGCCATCTCCTTGCGGGACATCGTCTTCGAGCGCTTGCGGTCGTCGGCTTCGTCCGACTTCAGCAGCTCGGCGTCGTCATGGGCTTCGGCGTTCATCTCTTTCCCCTCTCTTGCTTTCAAAACTCTACGACTTGCTCACTGCAGATCTGACGGCGACGGCTCGATGCCCGGGCGCGCAGTGAGCCCGCTGCCGAAGCGCGAGATCTCCTGCAGCAGCTCGCGCGACTGCACGCGCAGCTCACGAAGCCGGGTGTTCATTTCTTTCTTGCTGCGGTCGCCGAGCGCCTTGCGCTCGAGGTGCCGCTCGTAGCCGTCGAAGACCTGCCCCAGCTCCTGCCCCGCCAGCTCGATGTGGTTCTTGAACACCACGAAGCTGGCCTTGATGTCTTCCAGCGTCAGGCCCTGCGCCATCATCTGTTTGATGGCGTTCATGCGACGCACCGCTGACGCCGGGTAGAGCCCCTGGCTCCCCTGGTGCTTGCCCTTGCGGCCCACGCGCTTGCTGCGCGGCAACAACCCCGCCTGCACGTACTTCCGGAAGGTCGCTTCGGTCAGCGGAATGCCCTTCGCGGCGAACACGCCCACCAGCACGCGCGCAGTCAACCCCGCCGCGTACTCACGCTCGATCCGCTCGATCTCTTCAGGCCGAAGGAGCTCCACGAAGAGGATCCCTGCACAGACGGTTGGGGTGGCACCATTGACAACCCGCTACTCAATGGGTGCGCATGAATAGCAGCTACTCAAACGACCTGTCAACGGCGATCGTGACATTTGGATCGCGATCGCGTCTTGTTTCCGAGCGGGGGCTGGGGCGTCGTCTGAAAAAGAGACAGGCAGATCGATCAGCCGACCGAGACGCGGACACGCGTCGGCAGCGACGCGATCAGCGCCTCAACGGAAGTGATCGATTTCGTTGAAGAAAGACCGGCCGGCGTGATCTCAGGCCGACTTCGGCCGGGTCAGCCAGGTGATCGCCGACGGCGGCGGCTGGTGTGTCAGCAGCGCGTCGACCAGCGCCTGCGGCTCGTCGCGCACCACCAGGACGTGCTCGAGCACCTTCGGAATGAAGCCGCGCGCCAGCCCCAGCTTCACCCACTCGATGATCGGCGCGTAGTAGCCGTCGAGGTTGAGCAGGCCGATGGGCTTGCGGTGCAGCCCCACCTGCGTCTGCGTCAGCACGTCGAACAGCTCGTCCATGGTGCCGAAGCCGCCGGGCAGCGCGATGAAGGCGTCGGCCTTCTCGATCATGAGCTGCTTGCGCTCATGCATGGTGTCGACGCGGATGGCCTCGGACAGCTGCGGGTGCGCCCATTCCTGGCGCTCGAGGCCTGAAGGAATGACGCCGATGACGTGGCGGCCGCCCAGCAACACCGCGCTCGCCACCGCGCCCATCAGGCCGTTGGCGGCGCCGCCGTAGACGAGATCGAGCTCCCGCTTCGCCATGGCGGCGCCGAACGCAGCGGCGGCCTCCATGAAGCGCGGTGAGTCCCCTTCTTTCGAGCCACAGTAGACGGCGACGCGACGAATCACCGGTCGCGCTGTACCACGGTGTCGACCAGCCAGTTGTGATCGTCGGCGTCCGGGTAGTCGAGCGTGTAGTGCAGCCCGCGGCTCTCTTTGCGGCGCGACGCGCACTCGACGATGAGGTGCGCCACGTCGGCGATGTTGCGCAGCTCGATGACGTCGCGCGTGACCTGGTAGTCCCAGTAGTACTCGCGGATCTCTTCGCGCAGCAGCTCGAGGCGACGGCGCGCGCGCGCAAGTCGTTTCCCCGTGCGCACGATGCCGACGAAGCTCCACATCAACCGGCGGATCTCGTCCCAGTTCTGGCTGACGACGCCGGCCTCGTCCGATTCCACCGCGCGACCTGCGTCCCACTCGGGCACGTCGGCCTTCTCGATGCGCGTGGTGCGCACGTCTTCGGCGCAGTGGCGCACCGCCCGGTGACCAAAGACGAGCCCTTCCAACAGCGAGTTCGACGCGAGGCGGTTGGCGCCGTGCAGGCCCGTGCAGCTCACCTCGCCGATGGCGTACAGGCCGGGCACCGACGTGCGACCCACCTCGTCGGCCACCACGCCGCCGCACATGAAGTGCGCCGCCGGCACCACGGGAATGGGCTGCCCCGCCATGTCGAAGCCGAACTCGCGGCACGTCGCGTAGATGTTGGGGAAGCGCTCCATCAGGTACGACTTCGGCAGGTGCGTCATGTCGAGGTGCACGCAGTCGTCGCCGGTGCGCTTGATCTCGGCGTCGATGGCGCGCGCCACGATGTCGCGCGGCGCGAGCTCTCCGCGCTCGTCGTAGCGCTTCATGAAGCGCTCGCCCGTCGAGCGCAGCCGCAGCCGCCCGCCTTCACCGCGCAGCGCCTCGGAGATGAGGAAGTTCTTGGCGTGGGGGTGAAAGAGGCTCGTGGGGTGGAACTGGTAGAACTCCATGTTCGCCACCTTCGCGCCCGCCCGGTACGCCATGGCCACGCCGTCGCCCGTCGCCACGTCGGGGTTCGACGTGTAGAGGTAGACCTTCCCCGCGCCGCCCGTCGCCAGGACCGTGGCGTTCGACAAGAACGTGTCGATGGTGCCGTCGTCGCGCAAGACGTAGCAGCCGAGGCACCGGCCCTGCCCGCGCGGCGCCTTGCGATCGACGATGAGATCGATGGCGGTGCTGTCTTCGAAGAACTCGATCTTCCCCGTCTCGTCGCACGCGGCCAGCAGCGCGCGCTCGACCTCGCGGCCGGTGATGTCGCCGGAGTGCACGATGCGGCGCTTGCTGTGGCCGCCTTCCTTCGTGAGGTCGAACGCGCCGTCGGCGCGGCGGTTGAAATCGGCGCCCAGCTTCACCAGCGCGTCGAGGCGCTCGGGGGCTTCGCGCACGCAGATCTCGACGATGTCGCGCTTGTTGAGGCGGGCGCCCGCGATGATGGTGTCTTCGACGTGGCGCTCGAAGCTGTCCTCCGGCGAGAGCACCGCCGCGATGCCGCCCTGCGCGTAGAGCGTGTTGCCTTCTGAGCGGCTGCGCTTGGTCAGCACGCCCACCCGCCCATTCTTCGAGGCCTCGAGCGCAAAGCTGAGCCCCGCCACGCCGCCGCCGAGTACGAGGAAGTCGAAATCGCGCACCATGGCGCGGTGTTTAACCCGGGTGACTTCTTTGCGGGGTCACTTGGATCAGCGGTAGGTTCCGCCCTCGACGATGCGTTTCAACCCCGTCATTTTGTTAGCGCTGTTGGTGTCCGGGGCCAGTCTGGCCGACGGCATCTACAAGTACGTCGAGAAGGACGGCACCATCGTCTACACGAACGTCCCGCCGAAGAACTCCAAGGCGGCGCGCGCGGCCCGCAAGGTTGAAGGCGAGTTCCGCCCCGCTCCGTCTGTCACCGCGCCGGTGCGCATCACCGCCCGCACGGCGCTGACCGCCGCCGAGTTCGACGAGCTCATCGAGGCCGCGGCCATTCGCTACAAGATGCCGGTGCCGCTGGTGAAGGCCGTCATGCACACCGAGTCAGCCTTCGACCCCAACGCGCTCAGCCACGTCGGCGCTTCGGGCCTGATGCAGCTGATGCCGGCGACGGCGCGCGATATGTACGTCACCGACATCTTCGACCCGAAGCAGAACATCGAAGGCGGCGTGCGCTACCTGCGCGTGCTGGCCAACGAGTTCGACGGCGACATGGTGAAGATGGTGGCCGCCTACAACGCGGGGCCCGAAGCAGTGAAGAAGTACGGCGGCAAGGTGCCGCCCTACCCCGAGACACAGGCGTATGTGCGCAAGGTGATCGCGCTCTACTTCCAATACAAGGCGCGCGCAGAAGCGCCCTGACTCACAAGAAAAGACCGATGCCCACCAGCACGAGGGGACGAGATCCAGCGCGGGAAGAGGAGTTCCTCGGCGCGCTCTACAAGGGCGGTGAGCTGCTCGCGGCCGGCAACATCGTCGAGGCGCGCGAGCACCTCGAGAAGGCCCACGGCCTCGAGCCGAAGAACGAGAAGGCCCAGAACCTGCTCGGGCTCACGTACTTCAAGCTGGGGCTGCTCGATCAGGCCAGCGAGGTCTACGAGAAGCTCGTCAACGAGAACCCGGCCGACGCCACCCTGCGCGTCAACCTGGGGCTCGTGTACCTGAAGACCAACAACCTCGAGCGCTGCATTCACGAGTTCGAGACCGCCACCGACCTCGAGCCGACGCACAAGAAGGCCCACAACTACCTCGGCCTCGCGCTCGCGCAGCAGGGCAACTACGTCAAGGCGAAGGATCACTTCGAGCTCGCCGGCTCTGATCAGATGGCCGAGAAGATGGGCCGCGCCATCGCCGCGCAGACCACGCCGTCGGGCAGCCATTCCGCCGTCGCCAAGCAGGCGCCGAAGACCGTGGTGCTGGGCGGTGAAGAAGAGAAGCCCGCGCCGCCCATCGCCGCCGAGCCGTCAAAGGCCGACGACGACACCATCGAGGTGATGAGCGACGAAGAGCTGCCTTCCGACGTCTACGTGGTGCCGGAAGACGTGCAGGCCGCGTCGCCGCCGCCGGAAGCCGCGAACCTCAACGATGACTGGGGCGCGCAGCTGGGTGGCCCGCAAGATCCACCCGTCGAGGAGATGCGCTTCGCCGAGGACGAGGGCCCCGCCGAAGAGCTGCCGGTGCTGGAGGCCGAGGTCGTGAGCGAAGCGGTGCCTCCGCCCGCGCCGTCGGCGCCGCCGCCCGCGTGGCTGACCATGGAGGCCGCGGAAGCTGCCCGCGTCGACGACTCGCAGACGCAGTGGGTGACCGAGAGCGTGGCCGACGTGCCGCCTCCCGATGACTCGGTGCCGGCGGCCGTGGTCGAAGACATCGCCGCAGGTGTGTCGAGCGAGGCCAACGGCGCCGACGCCGCGTGGGCCACCGGTGTCGAGACGCCGATGGAAGAGGTGCCGGTCACCGTCGAGCCGCTGCCGATGCCCGAGGACACCTGGGCCGCGGCCAGCGAGAACGCCGCGCCGGCGACCGCAGAACCGGCCGGTCTCTCGGCGGAGGATCCCGCGTGGGCGGCTGGAGGTGCAGAGGCGACGGTGCAGGTCTCGGCAGACCTGTACGCGGAGGCGGCACAGGCCGAGCCCACCGCGGATGATTCGTCATGGGCGACGGGCAGCACCGATGGCTACGCCGCCACCACGCCGGCGACTGACGACGCGCAGGCAACCGACGCCTACGCAGCGCCGGCACAGACGACTGACGACGCCGCATGGGCGACCGGCAACGCCGACAGTGGCGCGCAGGCAGCGGACGCCTACGCAGCGACGCCGCAAACGACCGACGACGCCTCCTGGGCGACCGGCAACACAGACAGTGGCGTGCAGCCGACGGACACCTACGCAACGACGCCGCAGTCCGCTGACGACGCAGCCTGGGCGACCGGCAACGCAGACGGCGCGCACACCGCAGACGCCCACGCCGCTGCGACGCAGGCGCCCGACGATGCTTCGTGGGCGACCGGCGCTTCCGACGGATCCGGACAGACCGCAGACGCGTACGCCGCCACGCCCCAGACGCCCGACGACGCTTCGTGGGCGACCGGCGCGTCCGACGGATCCGGACAGACGGCAGACGCGTACGCGGCCACGCCTCAGACGCCCGACGATGCTTCGTGGGCGACCGACGGCGCCGGGCAGACCGCAGATGCCTACGCCGCCGCGACCCAGACGCCCGACGACGCGTCGTGGGCGACAGGCTCGACCGACGCACCGCAGCCCGAGGCGCAGGTGGCGACGACGCCTGATGACGACTCGTGGGCGACCGGCAGCGCCTCACACGCACCGACCACCGCAGATGACGCCGCCTGGAACCCGCCGCCTGCGGCCGTCGCGCCCGTGACTGACGACGCGCTGCTGGGCGCGCCCGCCGCCGACGCTGCGTGGAGCTCGCCGACGCAGATGCAGTGGGCCACCGAGCAGGTGCAGGGCGTGCCCACGCCGCTGCCGCAGACCATGCCTGAAGTTGCCGTCGAGACGAGCGCCACGCCCGAGCCGTCGGCGCCCTTGCCCATCACCGTTGAAGAGCCCGCAGACGCCCCGCCCCCGATGGACGCGCCGGCTGGCTACACGCCGATGGCGCCGCAGCGGCTGGTCGATCTCGGCGCATCGGGCGCGTGGGTGCACGACGCGTCGACCGGCCCGTTCCACCTCAGCACCGATGGGCTCGCCGTCACCGTGAACGGCGAGATGCTGCTGCGCATGAACGGCCTCGTCGCCGTGGTGGGCAGCGTGCAGGTCGCGCCAGAGCTTCGCCGCCGCCGGGGTCGCCCGACGAGCGAGCCGTTCGGCGACGGGCCCACGCAGCTGCAGCGCGTGTCAGGCCACGGCGTCATCTACCTCGAGCCCGGACGCGCGAAGTTCCACGCGGTCGACCTCACCGATCACAACGGCGTGAAGGTCGACGACGACGGCGCCTACATCCGCGAGGAGTATGTGTTCGCATTCGAGGAGCCCATCAGCTTCGAGAACGGCCGCCTGACGTCAGACGCGCAGCTGCTGGAGCTGGTGCACCTGAAGGGCACCGGCCGCGTGCTGCTGCAGCTGGACGGCAGCCTGCGCGCGATGCCCATTCCCGTGGCGGCGCCGTTGGTGGTGCCGCTGCACCGCGTGGTCGGTTGGTTCGGCCGCGTCACCCCGCGCATCACCGGCTTCGGCGGTCGTGGTGCCATCGAGCTGACCGGCGAAGGCTACGCGCTGCTCGGCGCCCCGCCTGAGAGATCGTAATGGCCGTCGATCGCGAGACGAAACGTCGGCTGAAGCAGGAAGCGCGTCAGAAGAAGCGCGACGAGCGGGCCCGACGCAAGGAAGAGAAGGCCGCGCGCCGCGCCGCCAAGCGCGCCAACCGCCGGCCCTCGGTGCTGCTGCAGGAGTTCTGGAACCTCCCCAACATGCTCACCGTGGGGCGGATCTTCATCATCCCCCTCTTCGTGTGGCTGCTCTACGACGGCGACCCCTGGTACTCGGTGCTGGCGGCGTCGGTGTTCACGCTCGCGGCCGTCACCGACGTGGTCGACGGCTTCCTCGCGCGCCGCTGGAACCAGATCACCGTCACCGGGAAGCTGCTCGACCCATTGGCCGACAAGCTCATCGTCGCCGCCGCGCTGGTGATGATGGTCCGCCTGGGGCGCATTCCGGCCACCATCGTCATCGTCCTCATCTCTCGTGAGTTCATCGTCACCGGCTTGCGGCAGGTGGCGGCCAGCGAGGGCCTCGTCATCGCGGCAGGTCAGGAAGGCAAGTGGAAGACGGCGCTCCAGCTCGTGGGCATCGTGGCCATGTGCATCCACTACACGCACCCGGTCTTCCTGCTGACCGGCTGGTACGACGTGAACTTCAACGCCATCGGCAAGCTGCTGGTCTACTTCTCGACGGGTTTCAGCGTCTGGAGCGCCGGGGTGTACTTCCAGGCCTTCATGAACCGTCTCGGACAACGAAGTGACACGCCCACGTCGAAAAGCGCTTGACGGTACGTCAGGGCAAATGTACTTCCGCGTCCGTCGCCGGGCCGGTCGCAGCGATGAAGCGGTAGCGAAATACGCGGGAATAGCTCAGCGGTAGAGCATCGCCTTGCCAAGGCGGGGGTCGAGGGTTCAAATCCCTTTTCCCGCTCCATAAATGGTTCAGAAAGCCCCGGTGCCCCCGGGGCTTTTTGTTTTTCTAGCGACAGTCCGCGGCGAAATCGGACGTCTCGAGGAACTTCTCGAAGCTGGCCTTCCACACCGGCCACTTGTGAGGCCCGGGAACGGGGAAGGTCCGCGTCGGCGGGAGCGCGTCGGCCAACACAGCGGCCTGCGGCGCCAGACGATCTTCAGTGCCCCACCCCAGGTACACCTTCGGTCCGGGTTCGCGCCCATCGGTGATGGCCTGGAGCCAGCGCCACATCTCGCGCTGGTAGTTGGCTTCCGTGACTTCCGCGGCGGGCGGCGGGCCTTGCCATTTCGCCAAGCCGCCCGCGCGCTTCACTTCCTGGGCGACGTCGGGGGTGCCGAGGAAAGGCGCGAGCAACAGCACGCCGCGCACCTCGCCCGCATGCTCATGCGCGTAGAGCAGCGAGCCCATGCCGCCCATCGACGTGCCCATCAGCCACACGTGCGCGTAGCCGCGGCCTTGCGCCGGCAGCACCACGTCGGTGCCGAGCCGCTCCACGAGAATGCCCTTCGCGTAGTAGCCGTACGTGGCGTCAGCGGCGACGACGTCGACCGCGAAGCCGCGCTGCTTCATCGCGTCGACCAGGCCCGCCTTCTCGAAGCTGGCGCCGGTGTCGCCGGCGCCAGGCAGCAGCACCACGAGGCACTTCGAGTCGGCCTCCGCGCGGAGGTACTGCTGCGCCGTCATCGGCACCGGCGCCTTCGAGAGCGCCGCACACGTCGAGAGCGAAAGCGCGGACGCCACCACGTACCAACGGGCTTGCAAGGGCATATCGGCACCATAGGTCGACGCGCCGCTCAGTGCTCCTGACGCGCGAAGCAGGCGAGCGAGGCCACGTCGAACGGGCGACGCACCCGCACCTCACCGCGCACTGGCGGCTCATCGCCGGCCCACACCACCCGGCCGTCGAGCTCTGGCACGGCGATGAGCAACGGGTGCAGCGCCGCGCGCGTCAGCGTCGTGACGATCACCGCGTTCTCGGCGTCGCGCAGCGCGCGACGCACGTCGTCCTCGGTCGGCGCTGCGGCGATGCAGCCCAGCCTCGCCGACTCTTCGGTCTGGGCGCCGAGCCACACCACGGGCGGCGGCGCGGCCTTCTTGTCGCCGACGCTGGCGAACGACAGCGTGAAGCGGGAGCCCGCGCTGCTGGAGTCGAGCGACAACGTGGCGCCGTGCTGCTCGACGATCGACCGCGAGACGGCCAGGCCGAGCCCGGTGCCCTGCCCCGGCGGCTTGGTCGTGAAGAAGGGCTCGAAGATCCGCTCGCGCAGCGCGTCGTCGATGCCGGGCCCCGTGTCGTGCACCTCGAGCACCGCGCGATCGCCGTCGTCCGTGCCGACCTTCAGGGTCAGCACGTGCGCGCGCCCCGGGAGCCCCTGCATCGCGTGGGCGGCGTTGGTGATGAGGTTCACCAGCACCTGGGTGATGCGCGTCGGCGACACCAGCACCGCAGGCGACGGGCCGAGGTGCAGCTCGACCGACGCCACCGCGCGCCAGGTCGACCGCGTGAAGTTGAGCGCGTGTCGCAACACGTCGCACAGGTCGGTCGGCTGCAGCTTCTCGGGCTGCGGCCTCGAGAGCGAGCGGAGATCAGCGACGATGCGCGACGCGCGGCCGGCCGCATCTTTCGCTTCGAGGATCACCTGGCGGAGCTCCCCGGTCACCGACTCTTCGAGGGCGAAGCCGAGGTTCGACAACACGACCGACAAGGGGTTGTTGAGCTCGTGCGCGACGCCGGCCGCCATCGAGCCCAGCGAGCTGAGGCGCTCGGCGAACTCGAGCTGGCGGCGGGTCGAGAGCAGCTCAGTCAGGTCCCGGAGCGCGACCACCACGCCGATGGGGGCGCCCTGCTGGCGGACCGACACGGCGGTGCCGACCACGGTGCGAGGCCCATCACGTGTCTCGAGGACGCCGTCGATGGGCAGCCGCGCTTCATGCTGCGCCGCAAGGAAGACGTCAGCGGGCAGCGGCTGCCCGTCGCTCTTCCTGAGCGTGATCACCTGGGCCAGTGGTTGACGGAGCACCTCGTCGTCAGCGCGGCCGACCAACGCGGTGGCGGCCTCATTCACCGAGACGACCGAACCAGCCAGGTCGGTGGTGAGCACGGCCTCATCGAGCGCCGACAGCGTGATCCGCAGCACCTCTTCGCGACCGCGGAGCTCGAGCTCTGCGTCTCGACGCGCGAGCGCGATGCTGACGAGGTTCTGCAGGTCGACCTTCTTGAACGGCTTGAGCAGGTAGCCCGCGGGGCGCGTCTCTCTGGCCCGCGCGATGGTGTTCGGGTCGCTGTGCGCGGTGAGGTACACGATGGCCGCGTCGTGCGCGCGGCGGATGACGTCGGCCGTCTCCACCCCGTCCCGCGGCCCCTGAATGCGAATGTCCATGACCAGGAGATCCGGTCGCTCGGCGTCGGCCAGGGCGATCGCCTCTTCGGCGTTGGCGGCGACCCCGCGCACGTCGAGGCCGAACTCCCGCAGCGTGCGCTCGAGGCTCAACGCGAGGATCGCCTCGTCCTCGACGACGACGACCCGGTACGGCGCGGCGCGACCGTCAGACTCCACCCGTGCAGCGCTCATCATGACTCGACCTCCTCGAACGAAAGGCGAACGCAGGTGCCAGCGTCGCGCAGGAAACGGAGCTCTCCGCGGAGCTGCCGCGCGAGGGCGTGCAGCAGCTCGAGGCCGATGTGCCCCGGCTTGCGCCCCTCGCCCTCGGGGAACCCCACGCCGTCGTCGCGGACCTCGAGCGTCACTCGCGCGTTCTCCCGTCGTGCGTGCACCACCACCGAGCCCGCGCGGTCTTCCGGGAACGCGTGTTTGAAGGCGTTGATGACCAGCTCATTGATGACGAGCCCGCAGGGGATCGCGGCGTCGAGCGGCAACGTGAACGAGTTCGGGATGTCGACCGACACCCGCACCGCCGGCCTGGCCCACCCCTGCGCCATCTGCTCGACGAGCGCCTCGACGTACTCGGCGACCTCGATGCGCGCGAAGGTGCCCGACTGGTACAGCTTCTCGTGGACCAGGGCGATGCTCTGCACGCGATCGCGGCACTGCGCGATGGCGCCCGGGCTGGGCGACTCCGAGGCGAGCTCGAGCAGGCTGGCGATGAGCTGGAGGTTGTTCTTCGCGCGGTGGTGCAGTTCCTTGAGCAGCACCTCCTTCTCCGACAGCGACGCCTGCAGCGCCTCGCGCGCCTGCTTGCGTTCGGTGATGTCGACGATCGACGCCAGCACGAACTCCCCTTCGCGCGTCTTGAGCGGCGAGAGCCCGATCTCGACGGGCACCTCGCGACCGTCTTTCCGCAACCCGAAGAGCTCGCGACCGGCGCCCATGGGCCTCGAGGTCGGCGCGCGAAAGAACGAGTCGCGGTTGGCGGCGTGCCCCCTGCGGAACCGCTCGGGCAGCAGCTGGTCGACCCGCTGCCCCACCAGCTCGTGGCGCCGGTACCCGAAGATGGCCTCGATCTGCGCGTTGACGAGGACGATCGACCCGCGCACGTCGACCAGCAACATGCCGTTGGGCGCCGCCTCGATGGACAGCCTGAACTGCTCTTCAGCGCGCTTGCGCTCCGTCAGATCGACCACCGACGCCAACACGCAGTGCGAGGCGCCCGACTGCAGCGGCGTGAGACCGATCTCGACGGGGATGCGGCGCCCGTCAGCGTGACGGCCGTAGAGATCGCGGCCGGCGCCCATGGGCCGCGCCACGGGCGCGTTGAGGTACTGGGTGCGCAACGCCTGGTGACGCCCGCCGTCGACGCCGTCGATCAACAGCTCGACCGGCCTGCCGAGGAGCGCGCTGCGGTCGTAGCCGAAGAGGCGCTCGAGCTGCCGGTTGACGAACACGATCGCGCCGCGCTCGTCGACGACCAACATGCCGACGGGCGCGGCATCAAACGTCTCCTCGAACGAGACCACCGGCTGATTCAATTGAACGACCCCCACCAAAGGAACGTGGCGCGAGTATGGCGACCTGCGCCGGTCACACACAAGCGCCGCTCACGCTCGAACACTGTTCGCGGTGCGGTTGGGCTCTGGCACGCTGCGCCGAATGCGTCACGCCACTCTCGTTCTCTCCTCGCTTCTGGTCGCCTCGTCATGCGCGGCGCTCAAGCCGCGGCTGGTCGACGCCAGCGTGCAGAAGCCGTCGAACGTCGCCGTGTATTTCACCGTCGACACCCGCGACGGCGAGCCCGTGCCCGGCTTGACGGCCGATCAGTTCCGCATCCTCGAAGACGGGAAGCTGGTCTCGAAGTTCGAGTCGAAGCAGACCATCCTCAACCCGGAGGTGGCCGCGATGCACTACCTGCTGCTGCTGGTCGACATGTCGGCCTCGGTGACCCAGTCGGGCTCGGCTGACGCGCTGGAGTCCGCGGTCGGCAGCTTCACCGATCGCCTCGGGCAGTATTAGCAGACGGCCATCTACGGCTTCGACGGGCGGGCCGAGCTGATTCCAATTCGTGGCTTCGCGCCGGGCAAGGCGGGCGCGGCCGGGCTCTCGAAGCTCAAGCCGAGGGACCCCTCGACCAACCTGAACGGCGCCATCGTCGAGGCGGTCAAGACGCTCGAGACGCAGCTCGAGCGGTCGCCGGTGCCGCTGCGCTTCGGCACCCTGGTGGTCTTCACCGACGGCACCGATCAAGCGCACCGCGTGTCGTCGCGAGACGTGGCGGCGGTGCTCGATCGCACCAACTTCGACGTCTTCGTCATCGGCGTGGGCGCGGAGATCGACGAGGGCGAGCTGCGGGCCATCGGTCGGAGCGGCGCCGCGCTGAGCCGAGACCCCGGCACCCTGGGCGCCACGTTCGATCAGGTCGCCACGCGCATCGAGGGCTTCTCGAAGCGCTTCTACCTGCTGTCGTACTGCAGCCCGGCGCGCGCCGGCGTGCACGAGCTGCAGATCGAGCCGGTCACGAGCGACGGTCGCACCGGACAGCTGACCTACCAGTTCGACGCGCGCGGCTTCGGCCCAGACTGCGACCCCAACCGCAAGCCCAGCTTCGACATGAAGCGCCCGAAGGCGCTCAAGCCCTGACGCGCGACTCAGAGCGCCAGCGTCTTCGTCAACGCGTTGCCGAAGACGTCGTGGGGGTCGAGCACCCGGCGCGCGGCGATGAACTTCGCGACGTTGTCTTCGCCGTAGATCTTCCGGAGCTGCACGTCACTGAGCGTGAAGCGCTGCCCCCAGTGCGGCCGGCCGCCGAGCTTCTCGACCATGAACTGCACGTAGGCCTCGAGCGTCTCGGGCTGGTTCGGCGTGTCGTTGAGCACCGGCACCTCGATCATCACGCTGTCGCGCCCGACCTGCGGCGCGAGCGGCGCGTCTGACGCCTTCACCCAGCGGAGACCGATGGGGCTCGACACCCAGTGCCGACCGAAGCCGCCCTTGAAGTGCGCGAGCAGCGCGGCCAGCCGGTCACGCAGCGTGTCGTCGGCCGGCAGCGAGCAGCTCGCCGCGGACACCTTGAGCCGGTTGGGGTTGCCGAAATCGAGCGCTTCCCAGCTGGGCATCACCACGTCGTTGCCATCGACGGTGGACAACGAGAACTCGAGCGCGAACGGCAACAGGCACGGGAAGCGCTTGGCCACGCAGTGCATCGCCTTGCGCGTGCGAGGCGAGTCGGCCTCGCGGATGCCCCAGCCGCGCTCGTTGCGCTTCATGTCGTGACAGCGCCGGTAGGTCGACTGCACGGCGCGGTAGTCGAAGCCGACGCGATACGGGTTCACCCAGAGGTGCACACCGGCGGTCGCCTCGTCGCGCGCCTGCTTGATCACATGATCGAAGTCCTTCCAGAGGCCGCGGAGATCACGGTCTTCCTCCAGCCGGTACGCCGGCCTCGTGTCGATGACGGCCGAGAGCAGCACGCCCATGGTGCCGAAGCTGACCTTCGCCGCGTCGAAGAGCGCGTCATCGGCGAGGTAGCGACCCCTGGGGTACTTGTTCTGGAACGACGCGGTGTCGGTGATGGGGTCTCGCTTCGGCTCGAGGCGCAGCAGCTCAGCCTCGAAGGCCTCGTTCACCACGATCAGATCCATCGAGCGGACCTGAGAGGCGATGTTGCCGCGCCGCAGCCCGCTGCCGTGGCCGCCGACCATCATGACGCCGCCAAACGTGAGGCCGCCGAAGCCTGGCTGGTTGACGACGGTGATGGCGCCGAGCTGCTGGTTCAAGAAATCGAAAGGCGTGCCCGCGTAGACGCGCATCAACGGGCCCGGCGCCTCGTTGGGCACGATGGGATCTTCGTCGAACGGCCGCGACCTGATGTCTGCGCGCAAACAATCAGCCGGCTCCACGCCGGAGATCGACGGCATGCGCAGGCGCAGCCCGTCGGTGCAGCCCGCGGTCGAGAAGCCCCACCCGGCCGCGATGGCCTTGATCTTCGAGTGCGCCGCGACTTCCGCGACGGCGTCGAAGACCTGCTGCGGCGTCGCCGGGCTCCGGTCCTTCGATGGGCGCGGGTCTACCGGCAGGTTGTTGATGTGATCGAACGCCACGTTGTCCCCCCAAGCGCGGACTCAGCCCCGCGACTTCGTGCGACGCCCCCGTGACGGGAGCGCCTTGAGCAACTCCAACGCTTCTTTGGTCTGCTGCCAGACGACCATCGCCTTCACGCTGCCGTCGTTGTCGTTCTGCAACGCCGTGCGCGCCGCGAGCGCCAGCTCACTGAGCCGTTCCTGAATGAGCAGCATCTGCTGCGCCATCTCTTCGCGGAAGGCGCCTTCGTTCTCGGAGTGCGCGGCCTGCGTCGTGGCGTTCTGCGCGAGCTGCTGCAGCACCGGCGCGAGGTCGAGCGTCGGTGCAGGAGGTCGCTCGGCCATCACCTGCGTGAGCCGCTCCAACATCGGCGACAGGTCTGCCGACGGCGCGGCGACCGGCGCGCGCTGCTGCGCCATGACCTGCGTCAGCTTCTCGAGCACGGGCGAGAGGTCGACCGGCGCAGGCGCGGCCTTCGGCGCCAGCTTGCCCAGGCCCACCACGGCCTCCTTCAACGCGTCGAGGCGCGTCGCGAGGTCGCCCTGCCCGCCCTTGCCCACCGCCACGGTGAGCGCGTCGAGCTTCGGCGCCAACGGCTCCGACTTCGCGGCGTCGAGCACAGCCGACTTGAGCGCCGTCAGCTCGTCACCGAGCGCGGCGATGCTGCCGGTGACGCGCACCACCGGGTCGTCTTCAGCGCCGCCCTGCACCTGCAGGCGCTTGAAGCCACGCTTGAGCTCTTCCCAGCGCGCCTTCTGTTCAGGCGACTGACGCCCGCGCAGCTCAGCCAGCTTGAGCATGTTCTGCTCGGCGGCGGCGGTGAGCGTCTGCGACTCACTCGCGTAGTGCGCGTCGAGCAGCGCCTCGAGCTCCTTGTCGGTCATCGCCGCGACGATCTTCTCGGCCAGCTTCCCCATGTTCCGGTAGCTGCCCTGCAGCTTGAACGGCGGCTCGGTGCGGTAGCGGTCGTCCTGCGACGCCGACGCGATGTACTCCTGGTTCACGCGCAGCAGCGTCTTCTGCACGTACGCGTAGCGGCGCGTGACCTCGACGATCTCGTTCAACTCAGCAGCCGAATAGCCGTGCTCCATCTCGTTGACCGAGATGGGGCCGCCCTGCGCCATGGCGAGCACGCGGTGCAGGTCTGCCGTCGAGCGCGTCAGCAGCGGCGCGGTGACAGCGTTCGCCGACAGCGCGTTCTCGAGGTAGCTCAACGCGAACAGGTCCTGCTTGCCGCCGAGGATGTCGCCCAGGTTGTAGGTGTCGGCGCGGTTGGCGAGCATGTCGGGAATGCGGAAGCGCTCGCCCGACTCGGTGTACGGGTTGCCGGCCATCACCACGCAGAACTTCTTGCCGCGCAGATCGTAGGTGCGCGTCTTGCCGTTCCAGACGCCCTCGACCTTTCGCGTGCCGTCGCACAGCGAGATGAACTTCTGCAGCAGCTCGGGGTTCGTGTGCTGGATGTC
>CAYWON010000064.1:5566-34156 GCA_964459885.1 uncultured Archangium sp. | reverse complement strand
GCGGCGGCTCGGCGACGGGCGGCGGCTCGGCGACGGGCGGCGGCTCGGCGACGGGTGGCGGCACCGGCGGCGGCAGCGGCACCTGCAACGCGTTGACGGCCGGCATCACCACCTTCTTCCAGGGTCGCACCACGTGCGGTTCCATCGAGTCGGCGGGCTTCGCGAGCTTCACGACGAACTGCCCGTCGGCCATCACGCAGTGCAACTCGAACGACCAGACGCTGCTCAACAACTTCGCGAACTGCGTGGACAACGTGCCGTGCACGTCGGGCAACGAGAGCCCCGCGCAGAGCAACTTCTTCAGCTGCTCGCAGCCGATGTCGGGCCTGACCAGCGCGTGCAACAACGCGCTGATGGGTGGCGGCACGGGCGGCGGCAGCGGCACGGGCGGTGGCAGCGGCACCGGCGGTGGCAGCGGTACCTGCACCGTGAGCACGTCGAACTTCGGCTCCAAAGGTACCGTCGCCGGGCAGGGTGTGATCGCCCTCAACGGCACAGGCGCAGCCGACGACGTCATGACCTTCAACGGCCCGCTCGTGGCCGCCAACCCCACCGACCTCCTCCTCGTCGAGCTCTACGCGGGCTCAGGGCCGTTCTCCGGCGCCATTGTTCCCGGCTCCTACACCCTCACCGGCGCTGACCTGAACTACGCCACGTGCGGCATCTGCGTGCGCGTGCTGACGCAGTACGAGACGACGTCGGACATGTTCGCGCACAGCTACCTCGCCACCGGCGGCACGGTCACCATCAGCCAGGTGCCGTCGGCCTCGGGCCAGACGTTGTCGGCGTCGGTGAGCAACGTCCAGTTCCGGCACGTGACCATCGACCCGTCCACGTTCCAGTCGACGTACGCCAGCACGTGCACGTCGGCGCTCACGGGCGCCAACTTCAGCGTGAGCGTCGTCGCCGCGCCGTAGCGTGGCAAGCATCGTGGGCCCGTCGAAAGTCGTCTAAAGTCTCGGGCCCACGTTTTGTCGCTCGAACCAGGCACCAAAGTCGGCCGCTACACCATCTCGCGCCTCGTGGCGCAGGGTGGCATGGCCGAGGTGTACCGCGCCGAGCAAGACCTCACCGGCGGCATCACGCGGCCGGTGGCGGTCAAGGTCATCCGCCCGGAGTACTCAGAGTCGAGCGACTTCCGGGAGATGTTCCTCGATGAGGCGCGCACCGCGTGCACGCTCAGTCACCCCAACATCGTCCACATCTACGAGGTGGGTGAGAGCGACGACGGGCTGCTCTACATGGCGATGGAGCTCGTCGCCGGTGAGACGCTCGCCACCGTCAACCGCACGCTGCGCGAGTACGACGAGCGCTTCAGCGACGAGGCGCTCTTCACCATCGGCATTCACTGCTGCTCGGCGCTCGAGGCCGTGCACGCGCTGAAGGTCGAAGGCGGCGTCGCCAACCTCGTGCACCGCGACGTCTCGCCGCACAACCTGCTGCTGTCGACAGCCGGCGCGCTCAAGCTCATCGACTTCGGCATCGCCAAGGCGGCCACCAACCGCAACCTCACCATGCCCGGCGTCACCAAGGGCAAGGCCGGCTACTTCTCGCCCGAGCAGGCCATGGGCAAGAAGCTCGACGGCCGCAGCGACCTCTTCTCGCTGGGCATCACGCTCTACAAGCTGGCGTCGGGCAACACGCCGTTCGACGAGCACAAGAACCACGCCGAGCGTCACGCGGCCCTGGTGCGTGGCCAGTGGAAGGACCTCGACGAGACGTACCCGGGGCTGCCGCTGGGCTTCTACGACGTGGTGCGCAAGAGCCTCGCGGTGAAACCGGAAGACCGCTACCAGACCGCGCGCGCGATGCGCGAGGCGCTCGAGAAGGTCGCGTTCGACGCCCACATTCGTGTCAGCCAGAGCTCGCTCGAGGGCTACCTCGACGAAGACGGCGAGGTGACGGCCGACGGTGGCTCGCGCACCGCTGCGGCGCCCGGCGTGTCGATGACGGGCCTCGACCCCGTGTCAGCGCAGCCGGTGCCCGCGCCCAATGAAGCGTCGGTGCGCGCGCTCAACCCGCTGCTGCGCGCGACACCGCAGTCAGCGCCGGCCCAGCGCGCCGCTACGCGGGGCACCGAGCGCATCGAGACCGCCGCTCCGAAAGAGGGCCCGAAGAAGGGGCTGCTCATCGGCGCCTTCGTGGCGGCCGTGGTGCTGGGCGTCGGCGGCACCGTGGCGCTGTTGAGCCTGCAGCAGCCGCACCCAACGCCCGTCGCGCCGACCGAGCCCGTCGTGGTGGCGAAGGTCGAAGTGCCGACGCCAAAGCCGAAGCTGCCCGAGCCGACGCCCGTGGTGGTGACGCCAGAGCCCGCGCGCACCATCGACGCCGGCGAGACGGTCGTCACCATCGACGAGCCGCCGCCCAGCAAGCCCATCGTGCCGAAGGTGCAGAAGCCGCGCGTGGTGACGACGCGCGTGCCCACCGAGAAGCCGCCGAAGGCCGACCCGCCGCCGGTGCAGAAAGACGAGCCCATCCCCGACGGCGTGGGGCGCTTGTCCATCGCCGTGGGTGGCAGCCCGGGCCGCGTGTCGCTGACGGTGCAGGGCGAGGCGTGGGACGAGCCCCCGGTACAACGGCGTGTCGCCAGCGGCGTGTACCGCGTGTCCATCAAGCTGGCCGATGGTACGCAGGCCAGCACCCGGGCGACGGTGATGCCTGACAAGCTGACCGTGGTGACGCTGGACGCTTCCAGCTCGAAGTGGACGACGCAGATCAAGTGACGCAGCACCAAATGTGAATGGGGGGGCGTGGTGGGCCTGGGGGGCACGGAGACCACGATGACGAGTGGTGTGATTTCAGTCGTCACCTACGCGGTGCTGGCGCTGCTCTGGGGCGCGGTGGTCGTGGCCTATGCGCGTCAGTGGAGCGCGACCCAGGGCGAGCGCCTGCTGCGGCTGCTGCTGCTCTTCCTCATCGCCGAGGCCGCGCGCACGTTCCTCGAGAGCCTGTACTTCGGCGCGTTGTGGGGCGCGAACTACGGCCTCTTCCCCGAGTCGTGGAAGGTGCTTGGCAAGCCCATCTTCCTGTCGTCGATGAAGTGGGTGACGGTCGGCCTGGGCATCGTGGTGCTGATGGGCGTCGCCCGCTTCTGGATTCCCACCGAGCTCAAGCAGCGCCGCGCGCGCAGTGAAGCTGAAGAGAAGCTCCGCGAGCAGCTCGAGACGAGCCTCCGCGAGACGAAGGAGCGAGAAGAGCAGTTTGCGCTGGCGGCCGAGGCCTCGCGCGACGGCCTGTGGGACGACGACCTCCGCACCGGCAAGCGCGTGCTGTCGCTGCGCTTCTGGCAGCTGCTGGGCTTCGACACGCCGCCACCGGACCCCACGGGTGAGGTGCAGCGGCGCATTCACCCCGAAGACTTAGACTACGTGGGCACCAGCTACCGCGACTTCCTCAAGTCGGGCGGCAGCCACTACGAGGTGCGCTACCGCATCTTCGACAAGCACCAGGCGGTGAAGCACCTGCACCTGCGCGGCCTGCTGGTGCGCGACGAGAAGGGCCGCCCGGTGCGCCTGGTGGGCTTCATTCGCGACGTCACCGACGACCTGTTGGCCGAAGAGAACCGGATGCAGACGCAGAAGCTGGAAGGCCTCGGCGTGCTGGCCGGCGGCATCGCGCATGACTTCAACAACCTGCTGACGGTGGTGGCCTCGAGCCTCAGCATGGCCGACGAGCAGGCGCGCCGCGGCGAGAGCGTCACCGAGTCGCTGGCGACGGCGCAGCAGGCGGTGCACCGCGCGGGCGCGCTGACGAAGCAGCTGCTGGCCTACGCGGGCCGCACGTCGCTCTCGCAGCACCCGCTCGACTTGAACCAGCTGGTGCAGAGCATCGGCGAGCTGCTCAGCGTCACCATGTCGCGCAAGGTGAAGCTGGTGCAGCAGCTCGCGCCGTCGCTCCCCGGCGTGCTGGGCGACGACGGGCAGCTGCAGCAGGTGGTGATGAACCTCATCACCAACGCGTCGGAGGCCATCGGCGACGTCGACGGCACGGTGACGCTGCGCACCGAGGTGCTGGACCTCGACGCTGACCTGCCGGGCGCGCGCACCCCGATGCCGCGGGGCCGCGTGGTGTGTCTGACGGTGCGGGACACCGGCGCGGGCATGGCGCCCGACGTGCTGCGACGCGCGCTCGACCCGTTCTTCTCGACCAAGGGCACGGGGCGCGGGCTGGGCCTCGCGGCGCTCGCGGGCATTCTCAGAAAGCACGGCGGCGGCATCGCCATCGAGAGTACGCCCGGCGTCGGCACCACGTTCCGCGTGTGTCTGCCCGCGCTCGCCGACGTCGCGCCGCGCCCGACGCCGGAGGCCACGGCCCCGAAGCCGACGCCGCGGCGCGAGGGCGGCGTGGGCGCGCGCGTGCTGGTGGTGGACGACGAGCCCCTGCTGCGCCGGAGCGCGACGCGGCTGCTGACGATGCTGGGCTGCACGGTGAAGGAGGCGGCGAGCGGCGAAGACGCCGTGGCCCGCGTCGCCGAGGCGCCCGACGGCTACGACGCCGTGCTGATGGACCTGACGATGCCGGGGATGGACGGGTTCGAGGCCACGCGGCGCATCGCGAAGCTGGCGCCGTCGCTGACGGTCATCGTGTCGAGCGGCTACACCGCCGCGGAGCTGCCGCAGGCGCTGCCCGAGAACACGCGCGCGCTGCCCAAGCCGTACGACTTGAAGCAGCTCGAGGCGGTGCTGCGCGAGGTGACGCGTGGCCACGCCAGCTGACGCCGCGCGCGAGGCGCTGTTCCAGGTCTCTCACGGCGCGTTCGTGTCGGAGCGCAAGCGCCTGTCGACGGAGCTGCGCGCGCACGACAAGGCGGCGGCGGCGACGTTGGCGAAGCAGGCGCGCCCGTCGGTGCCGGCGTGGGCGGTGAATCAGCTGTGGTGGAAAGCGCGCGCGGAGTTCGACGCGTTGTTGAGCGCGGTGCAGCGCGTGCGCGACGGCGACCTCGCGGCGACGGCGGCCCACCGCGCGGCGCTGCAGGCGTTGTTGGCGCGCGCCGGCGAGCTGCTGCGCGATGACGGCAACGCGGCGGCCGACGCGACGCTGCGGAAGGTTGAGTTCACGCTGTCGAACGTGGCGATGGCGGGCTTCGCGCCCGATGCGCCGGGCATGTTGGTCGAAGAGCGCGACCCGCCCGGCTTCGACGCGTTGGCGGGGTTCGCTGCGGCTGCGGCGCCGTCGCCCGCTCCCGCTCCCGCAAAGGTCGTGGAAGCGCCGTTGGCGCTGGTGGTGGACCTGACCGCGCGCCGTGAAGCAGAAGCCGAAGCGCGACGGCTGCGTGAGGAAGAAGCGGCGAGACAGGCCGCGCGCGCGGCGGAGTTGAAGAAGTTGGACGACGCAGTGGAGGCCGCGTCGGCTGTGCTGTCGGAGGCTGACGCTGCGGTGGTGCGGGCCGAGGCGGCGCTTGAAGCGACGCGGGAAGCACGCGACGACGCGCGCGCCCGGCTCGATGAAGCGGTGCGCGTGCGGCAGGGGTTCAAGGACGCGTAGCGATGACCCGAAGCGCAGCGCTTCGTTCAAGTGCCGTGGCACAGTGCGGTTCACCATGCGCTTCCTCGCTCTCTGCATCGTCTGCACCGCGACCGCCGCGCTGCCGTGTGACCTCGCGCCGGCGCCGTACAACCCCAAGACGCTCACGTCGGGTGAGAAGCCGGAAGCCACGAGCAACGTGAGTGACGCCACGCCGCCGTCGCTGGTCACGATCGACGCGCTCACGGTGACGTTGGTGAAGAACGCCTGCGACGGCGCGGGCGCCGCGTGCGCGGAGCTGGACACGGCCGCTGTCACGTTCACCGCTACCGACGACGTCTCGGCGGCGAAGGACCTTCGCTACGTCGTTTCGTTCGGCGCCACCGAAGGCGATGCCACCAGCGCCGAAGCGCTGCTGCTCGTCAGCACCGACTACGACGACGCGAATCGCATCACGGCGTACCTCGGCGGGAGCGGCGCGCGCAGCGGCGTACACTTCAGCCGCTCGACGCTGTGCCTCACGCTCGCGGCCGTCGACGGCGCCGGGAACATCGGGCCACGGTCGGCGGCCCGCTGCGTCGACACCGTGCGCGACGACGGCAACACCGTGGTGGAAGGCAACGGCTGCTTCGGGTGCAGCGTGTCGCCGGGCTTCGCGTTCGCGCCGTTGCTGGCGGCGCTGCTGCTGCGTCGCCGTCGCCGTTGAACGACGCAGTCCCGGACGGACCTCGCGTCGCAACCCGGCGACAACACTCACCTTCGTCCACGTTCCCGACCCGGTTCGTCGGGCGATGCCCACGGTTCGTCCGGTGCGCGACTGCGCTCGTCAGACAGCCCACGCCCCGCGCCGACACCACGCATATGCCTTCATCGTGAAGACCGTCGTCACCACCGCGTGGGCCCTCGTGCTGATCAGCACCGCCGCGCACGCCGACGAGCGGCTCACCCTCGCCGACGCGCTCAAGCTGGCGCGCGACAACCACCCCACCCTGCAGAACGCCGAAGCCACGCTCGAGGTGATGAAGGCGCGGCAGGCGCAAGCGCTGGGGCCGATGCTCCCGCAGGTCAACGCCACCGCGCAGTACCTCCGCGCCCAGGGCACCTACTCGCGCGTCAGCGGCGGCGGCGCGGGCGCACCGGCCACGGCCGCGCCGTCCAACCTCTTCAGCTTCGGTCTCAGCGGCTCGCAGCTGCTCTGGGACTTCGGCGTCATCGAGCGCTTCCGCGCGGCCGGCTACACGAAGGAAGCGCAAGAGGCGACGGTGCGCGCGGTCGAGCTGCAGCTCTCGCTCGGCGTGCGGCGCGCGTACTTCGCGGCCGCAGCGCAGCTGACGTTGATGAAGGTCTACGAGAGCGTCATCGACAACGCGCGCATCCACCTCCGTGAGATTGAAGGCCTCGCCGCCGCCGCGCAGCGCACCGCCATCGACGTCGCGCAGGCCAAGACGCAGCTCGCGACCGCGCAGCTCACCGCCATCAACGCGCGCAACGCGTACCAGGTCGCGCTCGCCACGCTGAACCAGGCCATCGGCGCGCGCGAGACGCACCAGTGGGTCATCGACGAAGTGCAGCTCGACGCCGTCGACGGCGAGGCCGAGCCACTCGACGCGCTCGTGAAGCGCGCCGTGGAGTCGCGACCGGAGCTGGTCAGCCTCCGTCGCACCGAGCAGGCCTGGGCCGCGCAGTCGCTCGCCGCCGTTGGTGGCTACATGCCGACGCTCGCGCTCACCGGCGCCATCTCGGAGGCCGGGCAGAACATCGAAGCGCTCGGCTTCAACTGGAGCTTCGGCGTCGCGCTCAACTGGAACCTCGTCAACGGCGGTCAGACCACCGGCCTGTTCCGCGAAGCGCTGCACCAGAAAGAAGCCACGCAGGCGCTGCTCGACGTGCAGCTCTTGCAGGTGCGGGTCGACGTCGAGACCGCGCAGGCCACCATTCGCAACCAGGCCGCGGCCGTCGAAGCCGCGCAGGTCGCGGTGGACGCAGCGACCGCACAGCTGACGCTCGCCGAAGCGCAGCTCAAGGTGGGCCTCGGCACCACCATCGTGCTGTCCGACGCGCAGCTCCAATACACCAACGCCAACAACCTGCTCGTGCAGGCGCGGTTGAACCTCTCGACCGCGCGCGCCCAGCTGTTGGCCGCGCTCGGAGTTCCCGATGAGCAGTGAAGAGACAGCCCCGAAGAAGCGCGCCGCGAAGTGGCCGTTCATCGTCGCGGCGCTCGCGCTCGTCGGCGTTGGCGTCTGGTTCACGCAGCGACCGGGAGCCAAGCCCGCCGCGAAAGGCGCAATGCCCGAGCGCAAGGTGCCGGTGCTCGTCGAGGCCGCGCAGCGCAAAGACGTGCCCATCGTGCTCGAGGGCCTCGGCACCGTGACGCCGCTCGCCACCGTGCAGGTGCGCAGTCAGGTGAGCGGCCGGTTGATGAAGCTGTCCTTCAAGGAAGGCCAGCCGGTGAAGAAGGACCAGGTCATCGCCGAGCTCGACCTGCGGCCGTTCAAAATCGCCGTGCAGCAGGCCGAAGCGACGCTGAAGCGCGACGCGGCGCAGCTGCGAAACGCGCGCCTGTTGCTCGAGCGCAACCTGCAGCTGCGCGAGCAACAGCTGGTGCCGCAACAGACCGTCGATGATCAACAGACGCTCGTCGACCAATGGCTCGGCACCACCGGCATCGACGAAGCGGCCGTCGCCGCGGCGCGCTTGAACCTCGAGTTCGCGCACGTCATCTCGCCCGTCGATGGCATCGCCGGCATCCGGCAGATCGACGTGGGCAACCTCGTCACGCCGCAAGACGCGCTCGGCATCGTCACCGTCACGCAGCTCGACCCGGCGTCGGTGGTGTTCACCGTGCCGCAAGACGAGCTCGAGCGGCTGCACACCGCGATGAACGGCAAGGCGCCGCAGGTCGAGGCGTGGTCGCGCGACGGCTCGAAGCTGGTGGCCACCGGCGAGCTGACCGTCATCGACAACCAGGTCAACGCCACCACCGGCACGCTGCGGCTGCGCGCGATGTTCGACAACGCCAACCGCGCGCTCTGGCCCAACCAGTTCGTGAAGGCGCGCCTGACGGTGGAAGAGAAGAAGGACGCGCTCGTGATTCCCGCGGCGGCGATTCAGCGCGGGCCAGAAGGCACGTTTGTGTACCTCGCGAAAGACGACGCGACGGCGGAGCTGAGGAAAGTCGAGGTCGACCTCATCACCGGGCAGACGGCGTTGATGACCTCGGGCCTCGACGAAGGTGACCGCGTCGTCGTCGACGGTCAGGCGCAGCTCAAGCCGGGCGCGGCCATCGAAGTGCGACAAGGACGGGGAATCGCAGGTGCGCAATGAGCATCAGCGACCCGTTCATTCAGCGACCCATCGCCACCACGCTGCTGACCGTCGGGCTCGTCATCGCCGGCGTCGTCGCGTTTCGTGAGCTGCCGGTCGCCGCGCTGCCGCAGGTCGACTACCCCACCATCGTGGTCTCGACGCAGCTGCCGGGCGCGAGCGCCGAGACGATGGCCAGCTCGGTGACGACGCCGCTCGAGCGCCAGTTCGGCCAGGTGCCGTCGATGGCGCAGATGACGTCGGTGTCGAGCCAGGGCAGCTCGCAGATCACCCTGCAGTTCGAGCTCGACCGCAGCATCGACTCGGCCGAACAAGACGTGCAGGCCGCCATCAACGCCGCCGCGAGCGTCTTGCCCGCGACGCTGCCGGCGCCGCCCACCTACAGCAAGTCGAACCCCGCTGACGCGCCCATCCTCACCATCGCGCTCACGTCTGACTCGCTCTCGCTGCCCGAAGTGAACGACCAGGCCGACAGCGTGCTCGCGCAGAAGATTTCCCAGGTGCCCGGCGTGGGCCTCGTCACCTTGAACGGCGCGCAGAAGCCGGCGGTGCGCATTCAGGTCGACCCGTCGGCGCTCGCGGGCACCAACCTCACGCTCGAAGACGTGCGCGCCGCCGTCGTCGCCGCCAACGTCAACCAGCCCAAGGGCACCATCGACGGGCCGCGGCAGGCGTACACGCTCGCCGCCGACGACCAGCTCACCAGCGCGTCACAGTTCAAGCCGCTGGTGCTGGCGTGGCGCAACGGCGCGCCCATTCGCCTGCAAGACGTCGCGGCGGTGAAAGACGGCGTCGAGAACGACGCGCTCGCGGGCTGGGCCAACTCGCAGCGCGCCATCATCTTGAACGTGCAGCGCCAGCCGGGCGCCAACGTCATCGAGGTCGCCGACCGGGTGAAGGCGCTCTTGCCGCAGCTCGAAGCGTCGCTGCCTCAAGGCCTCACCGTGCACGTCCTGTCGGACCGCACCGAGACCGTGCGCGCGTCGGTGGAAGACGTGGAGTTCACGCTCGCGCTCACCATCGGCCTCGTGGTGCTCGTCATCTACGCGTTCCTGCGCAACTGGCGCGCGACGGTGATTCCCAGCATCACGGTGCCGCTCTCGCTCGTGGGCACGTTCGGGCTGATGTACCTGTTCGGCTTCTCGCTGAACAACCTGTCGCTGATGGCGCTCACCATCTCGACTGGCTTCGTCGTCGACGACGCCATCGTGATGCTCGAGAACATCGCGCGCTACGTCGAAGAAGGTGAAGCGCCGCTCGCCGCCGCGAAGAAGGGCGCGAAGCAGATCGGCTTCACCATCGTGTCGCTCACGGTCTCGCTCATCGCCGTCTTGATTCCCCTGCTCTTCATGGGCGGGCTCATCGGCCGGCTGTTCCGCGAGTTCGCCATCACGCTGAGCGCGGCCATCGCGGTGTCGGCGGTGCTCTCGCTGACGCTGACGCCGACCATGGCGGGCCACCTGCTGAAGCCCGAGCCGCCGGTCGAGCAACGCGGCGCTTTCTACCGGTGGTCCGAAGCGGCCTTCGACTGGATGCTCGCCTGGTACAAGCGCGGGCTCGTCGTCGTCTTCAGGCACCAGACGCTGACGGTGCTGGTGACGGTGGCCACCGTTGCGCTGACGGTGGTGCTGACCATCTTCATCCCCAAGGGCTTCTTCCCGCTGCAGGACACCGGTTCCATCATCGGCGTCACCGAAGGGCCCAACGACGCGTCGTTCGCGCGCATGGTGGAGCTGCAGGAGCAGGTCATCGAGGTCGTGCGCGCGGACCCCGGCGTGGCCGACGTGGCGGCCTTCATCGGCGCTGACGGCACCAACCCGACGACGAACTCCGGGCGCCTCAACATCTCGCTCAAGCCGCGTCACCAACGCGACGACGACGCCGAGGCCATCATCACGCGGCTCAACGAGCGGCTAGGCCAGGTCACCGGCATCAACGTCTTCCTGCAGGCCGCGCAAGACCTCCAGCTCGACAACCGGCTCGCGCGCACGCAGTTCCAGTACACGCTGGAGTCTGCCGACGGCGCCGAGCTGGAGCGCAGCGCGCCCGCGTTGGTGGAGAAGCTCTCGGAGCTGCCTGAGCTGCGCGACGTGACGAGCGACGCGCAGCAACGTGGCCCGGTGACGCGGCTCATCATCGACCGTGACACCGCGGCGCGCCTCGGCGTCGCCACGCGCGTCATCGACGACACGCTCTACGACGCGTTCGGGCAGCGGCAGATCTCCACCATCTTCACGCAGCTCAACCTGTACCGCGTCATCCTCGAGGTCACGCCGTCCTACGCGGCCGATGGCGACGCGCTCAACGCGCTGTTCGTGAAGAGCGCTGACGGCACGCCGGTGGCGCTCTCGCAGGTGGTCAGCGTCGAGCACGACGACGCGCCGTTGGTGCTCTCGCATCAAGGCCAGTTCCGCAGCATCACCGTCTCGTTCAACGTGGCGCCGGGCACGTCGCTGGGTCAGGCCGTCGACGCCATCGACCACGTGCGCGAGCAGCTCGAGCTGCCGCCGTCGGTGCACGGCACGATGCAGGGCGCGGCCAAGGCGTTCCGCGACTCACTGGCGAGCGAGCCGCTGCTCATCCTCGCGGCGCTCGTCGTCGTCTACATCGTGCTCGGCGTCCTCTACGAGAGCTTCATCCACCCCATCACCATCCTCTCGACGCTGCCGTCGGCGGGCGTGGGCGCGTACCTCGCGCTCATCGTGGCGGGCACCGACTTCTCGGTCATCGCGCTCATCGGCATCGTGCTGCTCATCGGCATCGTGAAGAAGAACGCCATCATGATGATCGACTTCGCGCTCGAGGCTGAGCGCGACCACGGCAAGTCGCCCGAAGACTCCATCTTCGAGGCGTGCCTGCTGCGCTTCCGCCCCATCATGATGACGACCATGGCGGCGCTGCTCGGCGGCGTGCCGTTGGCGTTCGGGTCGGGCACCGGCAGTGAGCTGCGGCGGCCGCTGGGCATCACCATCGTCGGCGGGCTGCTCGTCTCACAGGTGCTGACGCTCTACACGACGCCCATCATCTACCTCTTCATGGACCGGCTTCAGCAGCGGCTGGGCACCAAGAAGACGACGCCGTCGCGCGCGCAAGAGGCGCTGTCGTGAGCTCGGTGTCGGCGCCCTTCATCGAGCGGCCCATCGCCACCACGTTGCTGGCGGTCGCGGTCTTGCTCGCGGGCGGCGTCGGCTACTACCTGCTGCCCGTCGCGCCGCTGCCCCGCTACGACCAGCCCACCATCAACGTCAGCGCCAACCTGCCCGGCGCGTCGCCCGAGACGATGGCGTCGGCGGTCGCCACGCCGCTGGAGCGCCGCTTCGGTCGCATCGCCGGCCTGTCAGAGATGACGTCGACGAGCTCGCTGGGCAGCACCAACATCACGCTGCAGTTCAACCTCGACCGCGACGTCGATTCAGCCGCGCGTGACGTGCAGGCCGCCATCAACGCCGCGTCGGCCGAGCTGCCCAACAACCTGCCCTTCCGCCCCAACTACCGGAAGGTGAACCCTGCCGACGCGCCGATTCTCATCTTGTCGATGACGTCGGACACCATCGCGCTGCCGCAGCTGTTCGACCAGGCGAACACGTACCTCGCGCAGAAGATCGCCCAGGTCGAAGGTGTCGGGCAGGTCTTCGTCGGCGGCGGTCAACAGCCGGCGGTGCGCATTCAGGCCGACCCGTACGCGCTCGCGAGCGCGGGCCTCACGTTGGAAGACGTGCGCACGGCGGTGGGCGCGGCGACGGCCAACCTGCCCAAGGGCACGTTCGAAGCGGGCGCGCGGCAGTCGTCGGTGGTGGCCAACGACCAGCTCTTCGGCGCCGAGGCGTGGAAGCCCATCGTGCTCACCGCGCAGGACGGCACCATCGTGCGGCTCACCGACGTGGCGAAGGTCTTCGACGACGTCGAGAACGGCCGCGCCGCCGCGTGGACCAACGGTCGTCGCTCGGTGCAGCTCATCATTCGCCGGCAGCCGGGCGCGAACATCATCGAGACCATCGAGCGCATCAAAGCGCTGCTGCCGGAGTTCGCCGACTCGCTGTCGCCCGCGGTGAACCTCGAGGTGTCGTTGGACAAGAGCCAGACGATTCGCGCGTCGGTCGAAGACGTGGAGTTCACGCTGGTGCTGTCGGTGGTGCTGGTCGTCGCGGTGGTCTTCGTGTTCCTGCGCTCGGCGCGCGCCACGGCGATCCCCTCGGTCGCGGTGCCGCTCTCGCTCATGGGCACGTTCGGCGTGATGGCGCTGTTCGGCTTCTCGCTGAACAACCTGTCGCTGATGGCGCTGACCATCTCCACCGGCTTCGTGGTCGACGACGCCATCGTGGTGACCGAGAACATCGCGCGCTTCATCGAGGCCGGTGAAGACCCGCGGCGCGCCGCGCTCAAGGGCGCGAAGCAGATCGGCTTCACCATCATCAGCATCACGGTGTCGCTGCTGGCGGTCTTCATTCCGCTCCTGCTCATGGGCGGCATCGTGGGGCGCTTGTTCCGCGAGTTCGCCGTGACGCTCGCGGTGGCCATCTCGGTGTCGGCCGTCGTCTCGCTCACGTTGACGCCGATGATGTGCGCGCGGCTGCTCAAGCGCGGGCACGGGCGCGAGTCGAAGTTTGGCCGGGTGCTGGAGCGCGGCTTCGACGCGGTGATGCGCGGCTACGAGCGGAGCCTGACCTGGGTGCTCGACCACGCGGCGGTGATGCTGGGCGTCACGCTCGCGACCATGGGCCTCGCCGTCTTCCTCTTCATCCAGATTCCCAAGGGGCTCTTCCCGCAGCAGGACACGGGGCAGCTGCAGGGCATGATTGAAGGCCCGCAGGACACGTCGTTCCTCTCGATGAAGGAGCGCGTGGAGCGCGTCATCGCCGCGCTGAAGGACGAGCCGACCTTCAGTCACCTCGTGGTCTTCATGGGCGGCGGGCCCGGCGGCGGCGGCAACACCAGCAACTTCTTCGTCATGCTCAAGCCGATGGGCAGCGGCCGCAAAGAGACGGCTGATCAGATCATCAACCGGCTGCGCCCGAAGCTGGCGAAGATCCAGGGCGCGAACGTGTTCCTGCAGGCCGCGCAGGATCTCCGCGTCGGCGGTCGCTCGTCGCGCACGCAGTACCAATACACGTTGCAGACGCCGAGCCTCGACGAGCTGCGCACCTGGGCGCCGAAGCTGCAAGACGCGATGAAGCAGCGGCCGGAGTTGAAGGACGTGAACTCCGACGCGCAGGCCGCCGGGCTGCAGCTCTCGTTCTTGATGGACCGCGACACCGCGTCGCGACTGGGCGTCACGCCGTCGGCCATCGACAACACGCTCTACGACGCGTTCGGCCAGCGACAGATCGCCGTGACGTACGCCGACCGCAACCAGTACCGCGTGGTACTCGAGGTGCCGCCGGAGCTTCAGCAGGGCCCCGAGGGCATCGCGTCGCTGTTCGTGCGCGCGGCCGACGGTGGGCTGGTGCCGTTGACGCAGCTGGGTCGCGTCGAGCCGGGCTCGCTGCCGTTGAGCATCGCGCACCAGGGCCAGTTTCCGTCGACGACGCTGAGCTTCAACCTCGCGCCGGGCGTGGCGTTGGGCGACGCGGTGAAGGCGATTCGCGCGGCGGAGTCGAGCATCGGCTTGCCGGCGTCGATTCGTGCGGGCTTCATGGGCACGGCGCAGGCGTTCAACGACTCGCTCGCCTCGCAGCCGCTGCTCATCATGATGGCGCTGGTGGTCGTCTACATCGTGCTGGGCGTGCTCTATGAGAGCTTCATCCACCCCATCACCATCCTCTCGACGCTGCCGTCGGCCGGCGTGGGCGCGCTCATCGCGCTGCAGCTGGCGCACATCGAGCTGTCCATCGTGGCGATGGTGGGGCTCATTCTGCTCATCGGCATCGTCAAGAAGAACGCCATCATGATGATCGACTTCGCCGTCGAGGTTGAGCGCGACGAAGGGCTGAGCGCGCGCGACGCCATCTTCAAGGCGTCGGTGCTCAGATTCCGACCGATTCTGATGACGACGATGGCGGCGCTGCTGGGCGCGCTGCCGTTGGCGTTCGGTTCAGGGCTGGGGTCAGAGCTGCGAAAGCCGCTCGGGGTCGCCATCGTCGGCGGGCTCATGGTGAGTCAGCTGCTGACGATGTTCACGACGCCGGTGGTGTACCTGGCGCTCGATCGCTTCGACTCGAGGAAGAAGAAACTCCCTCGCCCTGCGAAGCGGGGAGAGGGTTGGGGAGAGGGGCTCACGTAAGCCCCCCTCCTGACCTCCCCCCGCTGCGCATGGGGAGGGATTCTCTGCAGCTACCGCCGCAAGCCGGTCGCGTTCTCGAGCAGCATCTCGCGCACCTCATGACTGCGGTCACGCGCGACCGGCACCCGAACCCCAACGCCACCTTCCGTCAGCGTCTCGCCGACGAACAACGCCGTCTCCGCGTCATCGCGTGACAGCTCCTTGATGTGCGCGGCGTTCACCAACCAGTTGCGGTGCACGCGCCTCACCACCGAGCCCAGCGACTGCTCGATGGAGCTCAGCGACAAGTCGATGTCGAACTTCCCCAGCTTGGTGTGCACGAACGTGAGCCGCTCGGCCGCCTCGAAGGCCCAGATCTCCTTCGGCTCGAGGAACACGAGGCTCTTCTTCCGTCGCGCCACGATGCGCTCGGTCACGTTCGTCGCGCGGGGCGCCCGCCGCTGCTGAATGCGCGTCAGGCACTGCAGCACGCGCTCTTCCGAGAACGGCTTGAGCAGATAGTCGACGGCGCCCAGCTTGAACGCCTCGAGCGCGTGCTGCTCGAACGCGGTCGCCAACACGACGCTCACCGACGCGTTCGCCGTCGACACCGCGCGCGCCACGTCGAGGCCGGCGGCGTCACCACCGCGCGCCAGCTGCACGTCGATGAAGGCCACGTCGACCTCCAGGCCCGAAGAAGGCTGCAGCGCCTCACGCGCTTCGGCCTCGGTCGCCACCGCTCCGACCACCTGCGCGAGCCCGGTGCCGTGGATCAACTCCACCAGGTAGTTCCGCGCGGGCCACTCGTCTTCCAGCACCAACGCTCGCAGTCGATTCACGCGTGCTCCCTGGGCATCTGTACGCGCGCCCGCGTTCCACCGGGGATGGCCTCGATGTGCACCGACGCGCGGTCGCCCCACCGCAGCTCGACGCGCCGCCGCACCGATTCCACGCCGAAGCCACCTTCCCGCTTCGCCTCGCCGATGAAGCCGGGCCCGTTGTCTTCGATGTCGCACTGCAACGAGTCACCTTCGAGGCTGGTGCGCACGGTGATGTGGCCGGGACCGCCGACGTGCTTGAGCGCGCCGTGCTTCACCGCGTTCTCGACGAGCGGCTGCAGGAGCAACCTCGGCAGCAGCAGCTCGCCCGTGCCCGCACCGATGTGCCACTCGAAGCCGAGGTCACCCCGATGCCGCGCTTCCAGAATCTGCGCGTAGCGCTGCAGCCAGTTCACCTGCGCAGACAGCTGCTCGAGCTCGCGTTGGTCCTGCAGCGCGTCGCGCAGCAAGTCGCCGAGCGCCGCGAGCAGCTTGCGCGCCTGCTTCGGCTCTTCAGTGACGAGGCCAGCGATGGCGTTGAGCGTGTTGAGCAGGAAGTGCGGCTGCAGGTTTGAGCGCAGCCGGTCCAGCTCGGCGGCGGTCTGCAGCTGCTCGGCTTCCAGCTTGAGCTTCTCGGTCTGCAGCAGGCGAATGCGTACGTCTTCGAGCGCGACCGGCAGCAGGAACGCGAGCGCCCACAACCCGAAGTGCGTCACGCCCTGCGTGAGGCCGAACAAGAGCACGCGGCCGAGCTCGAGGGGCTTGGTGGTGCTGAGCTTCAAGCCCACGTCGGGGAACGCGACGGCCAGCGCGTAGAACACGAGGCTGGCGCCGAGGCCGATGCCGGCGCTGACGAGCAACCCGAGCAACAGCAGCCGCGTGCTCTCGTGCGCGGCCTTCTGCGCGCGGTTGAAGAGCGCGGTGAGCGCGAGCCACTGCAGCGGCAGCTCGAACACCACGAGCGCCAACGCCGACCAGAAGCGCGCGCCGTCGCGGTTGATGGCGAGCCAGCCAAGGTGCGGCAGCAGCGCCAGCACGAGCGCCATCGCCACCGCCATGCCGAGTCGTCGCGTGCGATTCACCGGGGTCGACATCAGCGCAAGTCGTAGCCAGAGGCACCCGGTGATGCACTCCGTCTGGTGCCGCAGACACGACCGCTCGTCGGTTTCCACGCGAGCAGAGACGTCCAGCACGTCGCGACAACATCGCCTTCGTACCGGCTGGTCCAGCGCCAGGCATCGCGGGGGAGTCAGACAGTCAAGATCTGGCCGAAGGAAAGCTCCGACGAGAGCCGTTCGACGATGGGTCTGAATGAATCGCCGTAGAGCAATGTCGCGAAGGCTCGCCACTGCTGCCCGCGAGCCACATCACTCGCATCAACGAGGAGGTCGACCACTGGCTTGTCACCGAGTCCAAGTCGAACGACCGCAACATGAAGACTCATCAGCGGAACGCTCTCGGCAACAGCCCGTCGCGCACCTCGGAGTCGTTCGGGAGTCAACCCTCGAGGCAGGACCTCGCCCAGGTACGCGGCGAGCTTCTCGAACATGAACGTGACGCTCAGGTTCATCGGCTCGTCTGCCATATCCGCGATCGACTCCGACACTTCTCGCGCAACGTCTTCGAGTCGCTCAGGAGACAAGTGGAGGCCTTCAGGCACCGCGACGATGAGCGCTTGCGGCCTGAACGCCGGATGCGCGTTGGTGGGATCCGGAAGCCTCGGGCCTGGGTAGCGCGGCGGGGGCGCTTCCGCGCAGAGAAGCACTCGGTCGTACTCGTCCTTGCGAACCACGTGTCTGACGTTGGGACCGAGGTTGTCGTCGTGGATGTAGAATGTCGTCACCTCAGCGTCTTGAAGGCCGCTCCCGCAGCCTCCGACTTCCCGAAACCCTGTCAAACACACCACGTGCCCGCCAAGACCATCGACAACTCCCGATAGCAGCACGGGGAAGCGCGACCGGACGAGCGTCGCGACGAGCGTAGAGAACCGCGCCTGATTGAAGCCGTCGTCCGCATCACCAGCAATGAGGATGGGCGTTAGGCCAGCCCGAGAGATGGTCTCGAGCATCTGTTGATCAGTCAGGCCTTCGACGGCTGGAAATCGGGGAACTCCACCACTGAAAGACTGGTGCGCGAACCGCGTCACGGCGGTCGTCGTGGGCACGGCGTGGTGGTCATCGAACGCTGACGAGTGCAGCGCCGACCAGAGCGCGGTCGTTGCGCAGAGGCCGACCGCACCATCCTGTTGCTGCCACGCCAGACCGTGGACAGTCAGCGGGAGACCCGCGAGGTGAACGACGTAGTCTCGTGACGGCCGAACCACGCGAGGGTTGTTGGCGTAGCGCTCACGCTCATCGGGGTACCAACGCATGACCGTGCGGCCGAGCGGCGCGTGGGGCAGCGGTCGCAGCACGACGAAACCGAGATAGCTCTTCTGCAGCGCAAGGAGTGCGAACACGTCGCCACCAAGCGCCGCGTCAAGAATCTCTGTCGTGAACTGGGAGTCGAAGAAGTGTGCCCGCGTGCAGTGATTCGGATACCGCGCGGCCAGCGCTGCGTAGAATGCCGAGTGCTCTTCGAGGTAGTCGCGATCGAAGTAGGGCTCCTCGATCACCCATCGAGCATCGAGGTCACTGAGGTAGCAACGCAGATACTGCGCTTGTGGAACTCGCGCGTAGCTCAACAGCGAGTTCTCTTGAGAGAACTCTCTGATCTTCACGGACGAGTATTCGTTGCCCGAGCGATGGTCTTCGGCACCTCGCGCGGCCTTGCCGGCCGCTTCAGCGATTTCCGGACGGCCTCTACCGTCTCTCGTGCTGAACGGTCTGTCCGAACGCCGACGTGCGCCGAACTGGTTGCCGCTTTCGCGTACCAGAGACTCACGGCTTGGTTCTTGTCGTTCACGTCATTGCTCACGAGTTCCGGTTCTAGCGATCGGAACTTTGGAGTGTCAATTCGGCCTCCCCCTCACTTCCCGCAGCCGCCGCTCGAGGTACCGGCGCTCGCGCGCGTTCTTCACCAACTGCAGCGCCTTCTCGTAGGCCAGCGCGGCTTCCCGATTTCGCCCCGCGCGTCGCAGCAGGTCGGCGCGCGCGGCCGGCAGCAGGTGGTAGTCGACCAGCTCCATGTCGAGCGTGGCGAGCTTCGCGAGGCCCGCGTCGACGCCGCGCGACATCGCCACCGCGACGGCGTGGTTGAGCGCCACCGTCGGCGTCGGCTGCAGCTCAAGCAGCGCGCGGTACAGCAGCTCAATCTGTCGCCAGTCGGTCTCTTCAGCGCGCGGCGCCACGGCGTGCAGCGCGGCGATGGCCGCTTGCACCTGGTACGGCCCGCGGCGACGCATGGCCATCGCCACGTCGAGCCGCTGCACGCCTTCCTCAATCTCATCGCGACGCCACAGCGTCCGGTCCTGCTCTTCGAGCGCCACGAGGTCACCGTCAGCGCCGGTGCGCGCCGCGCTGCGCGCGTGGTGCAGCTGCATCAACGCCAGCAACCCGAGCACTTCGGGCTCGTGGGGTAGCAACGAGCTCAACTCGCGCGTGAGCCGAATCGCTTCGTCACACAGCTCGCCGCGCAGCAGCGCTTCACCGGCGGTCGCCGCGTAGCCCTCGTTGAACACCAGGTAGAGCGTCGCCAGCACGCCCTCAAGCCGCTCGGGCAAGCGGTCGCGCGCCGGCACCGCGTAGGGAATCTTCGCGTCGCGGATCTTCTTCTTCGCGCGCACCAGCCGCTGCGCCGTCGTCGGCTCGCTCTCGTGAAACGCGCGGGCGATTTCAGACGTGGTGAGGCCACCCAGCGTGCGCAGCGTCAACGCCACCTGCGCCGCGGGCGCCAATGCCGGGTGACAACACGTAAAGATGAGCCGCAGCCGGTCGTCGACCACGCCTGACTTCGCGGCGTGCGCGTCGACAGGGCTCTGCGGCGCCGGCGCTTCAGGTTCTGGCGCGTCGTCCTCTTCACGCGTCTCGACGCCGAGCTGCTGTCGACGGAGCACGTCACGCGCCCGGTTGCGCGCGACCGTCGTCAGCCACGCGCCCGGGTTCTGCGGCACGCCGTCGCGCGGCCACGCTTCGGCCGCCTTCGACAGCGCGTCTTGCAGCACGTCTTCCGCCGCGTCGAAGTCGCCCAGCTCGCGAATGAGCCCCGCGAGCACGCGCCCCGACTCACGGCGGAAGACCTGCGCCAACATCACATCGCGCCGAAGTCGATGACCGGCCGCACCTCCACGCAGCCCGTCTTGGCGCCGGGGCACGCCGCGCCCAGCTCCAGCGCCTTCTCGAGGTTGGCCGCCTCGATGACGAAGAAGCCGCCGAGCTGCTCCTTCGATTCTGCGAACGGGCCGTCGGTGTGCTGCGCCTTGCCGTTGCGCACGCGAATGGTGGTGGCCGTCGACGTGGGCTGGAGCGCCTCACCGCCCAGGTGACCCTTCGCCTGCTCGAGCAGCGCGGTGTACGCGACGTACTCGTCCATCTCGGCCTTCTGCTCGGCCTCCGTCATCTTCGCCGCCGCCGCTTCGCTTCCGTAGATGAGCACCAGGTATTTCATCGCGTGAGTCCTCTTCGAGAGATGCCGGCGAAAGTGCCGGCTCGAACTGACGACGAACGGCAGGCGTGAGTTCGACAGCCCAACAACCGCCCGACATCACGGGCGATTTTCGTCAGCGCGCGACGCCTGTCGCGAGGTCGAGCGCCGTCAGCTGCAGGCCGCCGTCGGCCGGCGACCACAGCACCCACGCGGTGTCGCCCGTCGTCAGCAGCGCGACCTCCGGGCCGGCGACCGAGCCGAACGGCACCAGCCAGCGGGCCGAGGTGTTGACCACCGAGAGCTGCAGCGTGCCGTCGCGGTCGACGTCGCGGTTCGCGCCGTCCCACGTGAGGGTGCCGGCCGTCGTCATCGCCGCGAGGTCTCCGTACACGTCGCCCGGGGCGAGGCCCGCGTCAGCCGAGAACGAGGCCACGCCCCCCGCCACGCCTCCGTCGGCGCTCCAGCCGAAGTAGTCGAGCTTCAGTCGCCCCGCCGTCGGCTGGCTCATGAACACGAAGCCCGCGTCCCACCGGCCGACGCGACGCACACCGGCGCCGAGGTCGAAGCGGTCGCGCGCGCCAGCCGCCGTGATGGTCTGCACGCCGCCGAGGGTGTTGCTGTCGACGCCGCGCGCGTCGGTGGTGCCAGCGTCGCGACACTCCGCGGCGTCGTAGACGATGGCCACGCGGTCCGCGGCGCCGGGCCGCTGCACCTCGAGGTCGACGAAGGTCACCTCGCACGGCACCGACTGCAGCGCCGTCGCGGCGCTCAGGTCGTCCGGCGGCACCAGCGTCTGACGGTACGTCATGCCGTCGGCCGTCCACACCGACGCCATCGGCGTCCCGCCGGGCGTCAGGTACGTCGAGACGAAGTTGCCCGGGCGCGCCGTCGACTGGCTGACGCCGCTCTCCGAGATGAGGTGCAGCGGGCCCCCGTTCGCGCGCACCATCGCCAGCCACGGCGACGACACGCCGTCAGCGTAGGCGCTGGCCACGCGACCGACGCCGAGGCCAGCCTCGCGGCGAATGAGGCCACCGAGCGCGTCGCGGCGCTCCACCAGCGGCTCCGTGCCCAGGTTGCCCACCACCCACAGGCCTCCGGTCGACGTGGGGTACAGCCCGACGGGCGCGGCAGCGCCGTTCGATTCGTACGAGGTGCCGCGGCCCGCGTCGACCGCCGGCCCCGCGTCGGGCGTGGCCTCGCCGCCGTCGACGCCGGCGTCGGGCTCGACCACCTCGCAGCCCGCCGTCGTCGGCGCCCGCGTGCAGCGCGCCCGGCGCTCGGCGTCGTCCCAGTCACAGGCGCTCAGCGCCAGCACCATGAGCAGGCTCCACCGCCTCACGGGAACGCTCCACCCAGGCCGACCAGCGCGCCGCCCTGCACTGGCGCCACCGTGACCTGCACCGACTTCGCGGGCGCCGGCGCGACCGCCGCCCAGATGAGCGACGACACCACCGCCACGCCGCCGGCAGCCGCGAGCGACACGCCGACCCACTGCAGCGCTTCGCCTTCCTGGCGCACGGCCGCGATGGCGCCGAGCTCCGGCGGGTCGGCGCCCGTCAGCGCGGCGTACCGGCCCGCCGACAGACCCAACGCCACGCCGCTGCCGACCAGCAGGCCGGCGCCCAGCATTGCGGGCACCCACTTCACGACCGGCGACGGCGCGGCCTCTGGCAACAGCTCGCGCCGGAGCGCGTCGGCGGTGCTGTCGAGCCAGTCGAGCAGCGCGTCTTCGCTGCGCAGGCGCGCCGTGGGCGAGGCGACGGGGCGCCCGTCACCCGTCTTCAAGACGCGCACGGTCGCGAGGTAGCCCGACTCGCCCTTGACGATGCTGCCGGTCAGCAGCAACTCGACGCCCAGCGCGCCGGCCAGCTCGGCCAGGCAGTTGGTCGCCTCGTTGCAGCCCAGCAGCGCCTTCTGCCGCTCGAGGCCCAGCATCTGCTCGATGTCGCGCGAGGTGGTGATGCGCAGGCCCGGCGCGGCGAGGCGACTGACGAAGCGGTCCTGCCAGGCGGCCACCAACGCCGGCTCCACGCCGGTCGACGTGAAGTTGGGCGCCGCCATCGTCACCGGTGCCGGCGTCTGCGCCAGCGCGACCGTCACAAGGAATGCGAACACGGCGGGCAGGTTTAGCACCCGCGCCCCGCTGGCGTGGGATGCAGTGCGAGGCGCCGTGGGTTACACACCGCCCCGCTGCTCATGTTGCTCGACCCCTCCACGCTGTCCCGCATCGCCGGCCTCAAGCTGCGCGCCCGCGCCGTCGTCGAAGGTGTGCTGTCGGGCCTCCACAAGTCACCGCACCAGGGGCAGAGCGTCGAGTTCGCCGAGCACAAGGAATACGCGCCCGGCGACGAGCTGCGGCACCTCGACTGGAAGGCCTTCGGGAAGTTCGACAAGTACTACGTCAAACGCTTCGAGCATGAGACCAACCTCCGCGCGGTGATGGTGGTCGACACGTCGGGCTCGATGGGCTTCGGCACCGCGGGCCTCTCGAAGCTCGACGTGGCGCGCGTGCTGGCGGCGTCGCTCTCGCACCTGCTGGTGAAGCAGCAGGACGCCGCGGGCGTAGCGCTGGTGGCGCAGGGCCGCTTCGCAGAGGTGCCACCGCGCGCGGCGGCGACACACCTCGGCGCGGTCCTGGACGCGCTCGAGACGGCCACCGCGAAGGGCCAGACCGACCTCGCCGCCGCCGCCGACACGCTGGCCGAGAAGCTGCCCAACCGCAGCCTCGTGTGCGTGTTCTCGGACTTCTTCGACGAGCGCGCCGACGCGTTGAAGCGGGTGCTGGCGCTGCGCAGCCGCAAGCACGACGTGGCCGTGTTCCACCTCGTCGACCCGGCGGAGCTCACGTTCCCCTACGACGACCCGACGCTCTTCACGTCGATGGAGAACGACGCGCGCATCGAGGTGAACCCGCGGGAGATCAAGGAGAGCTACCTCGAGGAGTTCAACCGGTTCCTCGGGGCGACGCGTGACGCGTGCCGCGCGGCGGACTGTGACTACGAGCTGGTGCGCACCGACGAGCCGATGGACAAGGTGTTGCTGCGGTTCCTGGGGCGGCGCGGAGGCAAGGTGTGATGACTAAGGTGACGGTATGTACCGACGACTGACGCTGCGGAACTTCCGAAGCATCGAAGAGGCCGAGGTGACGCTGGGGCCCTTTGGTGTGGTCGTCGGGCCGAACAGCAGCGGCAAGTCGAACTTCGTGGACGGGTTCGTGTTCATGCGCGACCTGGCGATGGACGCGAGCACCGCCATCTCGAGCCGCGGTGGAATCTCGAGCGTGCGGCGGTTCAGCAAGAGCAAGCCGTATGAAGTGCAGGTCACCCTGCGATTGGCGACGACGAACGACGCGCTTGACGATGAGTACTTCGAGCACTCAGCCACGATTCGCAGCGGCAAGGATGGCGCTTGGAGCTTCAAGCGTGAGCACATCGCACTCGCCAACAAGTGGCGCATCTACCGGGAGGGGAACTCGGTCGATGTCCAGAAGAGCGAATCGCTGCAGCTGAACGTCGAGGAGATCGCGCCGACGGCGAGCGTAATGTCGCTGGTGCGACACGTTCTCCTGAAGCAAGTCCCCTCGCGGTTCCGCAGGGCGCTGCTGGGCGTCTATCGGTATCGATTCAACCCACAACTGATGCAGCAGCCTCAAGTCGCGTCAGAAGGAGAACGGCTCGTCGAGTCAGGTCAGAACATCACGAGCGCACTCCGAAGTGCATCAAGTCGAAGCGACGTGCTCGGACCGCTCAAACACATCGTTCCGGACCTTCAACACCTCCGTGTCATCCATGCGGGACGACACATGCTGCTGGAACTCGAGCAAGACGAAGCGAACTCCTTCTCGGCAGCGGACGCCTCTGAGGGCGCAATGCGAGCCCTCGGCGTCATCGTCGCGGCAAAGCAACTGCAAAAGCACGAGTTGCTGATCATTGAAGAGCCGGAGGCCAACATCCACGTCGGCGCGGCGCAGCTGATCTTCGATGTGCTCAAACAGGCATCGCGCCGGGGGACGGTGCTCATCACCAGCCACAGCCCTGAGTTGCTCGATGCAGCGCATGACGAGGACATTCTCGTCTGCGACTACCGCGACGGCGTGACGCGGGTCGGCCCGCTGGCGACTGAGCAGCGGCAACTCGTGAAAGACGGCCTCTTCAAGGTCGCGGAGCTCGTCCGCACCGAGCCGCTCCGTATTGAAGGCGACCAGCCCGCGACCCTCTGAACGATGCCCACGCTCGCACTGGTTGGTGAAGGAAAGGGAGAGGTCTCCGCGCTGCCGACGCTGGCGAGCCGTGTGCTGCACGCCGAAGGCGTCTCCGACTGGCACGTGCGCCGCGACATCATTCGCATCCCGCGGGGACAGCTGGTCGACGAATCGCAGCCGAGCCCACACCGCCCGCCCGCGCGGCGTGGCTTTGACCAGGCCATCGGCGTGGCGCTCGCTGGTCGAGCCCAGGCCCTCGTCGTGCTGGTCGACGCCGACGACGATTGCCCCAGAGCGTTCGGTCCGCCTGCGCTCCCGCTGTTCAAGAACCGCATTCGTGGTTCAGCCGTCATGGCGGTGCGCGAGTTCGAGACGTGGCTGGTGCTGAGCCACACCCCACAACAACTCGAGCGCGCCGGCATCAGGAACGCCGAGGCCAAGCGCGACGCCAAGAAGCTGCTTGAGAAGCTGGTGCCAGGCTATTTGCCGACGACACACCAGTTGGAGCTCACGAAGAAGATCAACGTCACGGCGCTGCGCAGCGTCTCGAACAGCTTCGACAAGTTCGCCCGCGACGTCGTCGCCGCCACGGGCCCGCGAGCATCCAGATGACGTTCGCACACCCCTGGTTCCTGCTGGGCGCGCTGGCGGCCTTCATCCCGCTGCTGGTGCACCTCTTCGACCGCCGCCGCCCGCGGCAGGTGCCGTTCGCGGCCCTCGACTTCGTCTTGCGCAGCCAGAAGCGCACCGCCTCGCGCCTCAAGCTCAAGCGGCTGCTGCTCTACGTCCTGCGCACGCTCTTCTTCCTCGCCGTGCCGCTGGCCCTCGCGCGCCCGTCGTTCAGCTCCAGCGACGCGCTCGCCACGCCGCGCGGCCTCGCCGCCACGGCCATCGTCGTCGACACCTCGTTCGCGCTGCGCTTCGCCGACGGCGCCACGCTCTTCGACGCCGCCCGCGACGAGGCCCGCACCGCGCTGCGCGAGCTGTCCGGTGAAGAGCCCGCCACCGTCGTCATCTGCACCGCGTCGCCCACCGCGGTCGCGCCCGCCGGCTTCGAGCGCGTGCGGCTGCTCACCGCCATCGACGACGCGAAGCCCGGCTACGAAGCCGTCGACTTGAACCGCTGCCTCGAGGTCGCCGCGCGCGCCCTCGACGACTCGCCGCTCCCTGCACGACGCCTGGTCCTGGTCAGCGCGCTGACGCAGGGCTCGCTGCGCCTCGAAGGTGACCCGCCCGTCGGCACCAACGCCAAAGGCGAGAAGCTCAAGCCCGAGGTGGTGCTGCGCGACGTCGCGAAGGGCCGCGCGCTGCCCAACCGCGCCCTCGTCGACGTGCGCGCCGAAGCTGCGCCGCAGCTGGGCCCGCGCGCGTGGCAGTTCACCTTCACCGTGCGCAACTTCTCGACCGACGCAGCCAGCGACGTCGAGCTGCGCCTGGAGGTCGACGGTGAGGTCGTCGCCAAGGGCTTCGTCGACCTCGCCGCCGACGGCACCGCGCAGAAGACGCTCGCGTGGCGCTTCGAGAAGGGCGGCGTGGCCACCGTCACCGGCCGCCTCGAGGCCGACGCGCTGCCCGACGACGACACGCGCAGCCTCGTGTTGTCGGTGCCGCGCGAGCTGACGGCGCTGCTGGTGAACGGCGCGCCCTCGCCGCAGAAGTACCGCGACGAGGCCTACTTTACGGAAGCCGCGCTCACCGCGTCGGGCAGCCCGGTGCGCCTCGTGGTGCGCGACGCCGACGCTGCGTGGAAAGAGAAGTTGGACGACTACGACGTGGTGCTGCTGCTCAACGTCGACGCGCCCACGCCCGAGGTCGCGCGCGCGCTCAAGGAGTTCGTGCTCGCGGGCGGTGGCATGTTCGTCAGCGTGGGCGACCACGTCGACCCCGACGCGTGGAACGCGACGATGAGCGACGTGCTGCCGCGCAAGCTGCGCGTGGTGAAGACCGCGGTCGAGCCCAACGCGCCCGACGCCGCCACGCGCGCGGCGCGGCTGACGCAGGTGGCGCTCAACCACCCGGTGCTGGTGCCCTTCACCGGCCGCGCGCGCGAGGGCCTCTTGTCGACGCGCTTCTTCCGCTACGCGCTCTTCGAAGGCGACGGGCAAGGCGTGCAGACCGACGTGCTGGCCACCATGGACGATGGCGCGCCGGTGTTCCTCGCGGCGCGGCGCGGCCAGGGCCGCGTGTTCGTGTTCGCGTCGACGGTCGACCGCGACTGGAGCGACCTGCCCATTCGCACCTCGTTCCTCCCGTTGATGCAGCGCATCGCCGCGTGGCTCACCGGCACGCTCGACGAGCGCGAAGAAGTGCGCGCACAGGTGGGCGGCGCGGTGACGCTGACGCCGGAAGCAGGCCAGTCGCCGGTGTCGGCGCGCGCGCCGTCAGGTGCTGACGTGGCGCTGACGCCGCTGCCCTCAGGCACGTCGGTGACCGGCGGCCCGCTGCCAGAGCCGGGGCCCTACGTGGTGATGGACGCGAAGGGCGAAGCGCTGCCGCGCCTGGGCTTCGCGGCCGGCGTCGACGCCAACGCCAGCAACCTCGCGCGCCATGAGGTCGAAGCGCTCGGCGCGTGGCTGGGTGAAGAGAGCGTGAAGACGGCGGGCAGCAGCGGCACGCGCGACGCCACGCCGCTGTGGACGTGGCTGTTGGTCATCGCCGTGGTGGCGTTCTTCCTCGAAGGCGCGCTGCTCAGGAAGTAGCCGCACCGGACTCCTCTCCGCCGCGGCGGAGAGGTTGGGTGAGGTGGTGAGTGAAGGTTGGCCCTCACCCCAACCCTCTCCCACTTCGCGGGAGAGGGGGCGTCGTGACGTAGAGTGCGCCGCATGAACCGGCTCGCGCTCCTCGTCGCGCTGTCTGCCTCGCTCGCCTCCGCACAAACCAACGACACCGACGCCGTCGCCGCGCTGCGCGGCCAACTGCACACCTACTACTCAGGCGAAGCGCTGGCCGGCGTGCCCTTCACCGCGTCGGGCGTCGCCAGCGGCCTCACCGGCGGCGTGCTGCTGGCCACCGGCGACTCGACCGCACGCGGCGCTGCATGGCCGCTCTTCGGCTTCGGCGCCCTCGAAGCCGCCTTCGGCCTCTCCCTCGCGTTGCGCAACCCCGTGCGCCTCGCGGAGTTCGACGCGCAGCTGACCGCCAACCCGCAGGCCTTCGTCACCAGCGAGCGCGCGCGACTCAAGAGCATCGTGCACACCTACCAGCCCGTGCTGCTGACCCTCTGGAGCGTCGTCGCAGCCGGCGGCGCAGGCCTCGCGACTGGCGGACATCTGTCGCAAGACACCACAATGGTCGGCGTGGGCCTCGGCCTCGCGCTGCACGGGCTCGTACTTTTCCTGCTCGACTGGACCGTGCTCGATCGCGCGCGCGCGTACGAATCGGCCCTCACTCACTTCCCGCTCTGAAGCGGCGCTTGCTACCGTGCGCGCCGACATGCCCGACGCCGCGTGGCAAGCCAGCTCGACGTACCTGACCGCGTTCATCGCCAGCCTCCGCCACCTCAACCAGTTTGAGAAAGTGCACGCCGCCGTCGAACCCGACGCACGGGCGATGCTGGACAACCCGCGCTCACAGCGCTGGTGGTCGGGCCCCGTGTTCGCGTCGGTGATGGTGACGCACGAAAGCGTCTTCAGCCGCGCCGAGCTGACGAAGTGCCACGTGCACGCGTCCCACTCGCGCATGGGCCCGCTGGTGAAGCCGCTCGCGTCGGTGCTGCTCGCGCTCGCGCGCTCACCCGCTGACTCGCTGATGCAACGCCTGCCGACCTTCATGGAAGCCGGCGTGCAAGGCGTCGAGGGCGTCTACACCGCGCGCGACGACGGCCACGGCGGGCACGTGCGCTTCATCTTCCCCACGCCCGTCCCCGAAGCGCTCAGCACGGTGTGGCACGGCCTGTTCGATTTCGGCTTCACCCTCGCCAAGGCGGGCCGCGTGGTGTCCGAGCGCCTCGAGCCGACGGTGCACCACTACGAAGTCACGTGGTGAGTTAGCGTTTCACCCCACATGCACCTCCGGGTCTTCGCGCTGTGTCTCCTCGGATGGGCGGCGTCGGGCTG
>CAYWON010000064.1:0-5466 GCA_964459885.1 uncultured Archangium sp. | reverse complement strand
GCGGGCCTGTCGTGCGAAGGCGACGGTGACTGCGCGCCACCGCTGCGCTGCGGCTTCGACGGTGTCTCGCTCTTCCCGCGCTGCCTGACGCCCGGTCGCAAGGACATCAGCGCCGCGTGCACCCTGGCCAGCGAGTGTGCGCAGGGCCTCATGTGCGTCAACGGCGCGTGCGGCATCTCGCCCTTCACCAGCACCACCGCGCCGCACGGCCAGCCACCCGCGCTGCCGAAGCTGCCCGCGCAGAGCTGGACCGGCGCCCGCTGCGAGCCGCCGAAGCTGTCGGGCGAGCGCGCGCTCTTCGTGCTGCCGCGCGACGGCGACGACGAGACGGTGCGTGAAGACTTCTACCGCCTGCCCTTCCCCAACGACGCGCTGCGCGGCGCCGACGGCCGTGTCGACCTCTCGCGCCACCCGAAGGACCCCGCGCCCATCGCGGGCTTCGACCTCCTCGGTCGCTACCTCGACGTCCTGGCGCCCGAGCCGTTCAGCAACGCGCCCACCGTCATCTTGCGCTTCGACGGCCCGCTCGAGTTCTCCAGCATCGACGTGCGCAGCACCGCGCCCAACGTGCGCCTCGTGAAGCTGGCGCCGAACGAAGGCTACGCGCACGGCCTCAACGTGCACTTGAACGGCTCGCGCAACCGCTACGTCTGCGAGAACTGGCTCGCGGTGCGGCCGTACGACGGTGAGTCGCTCTCGGCCGGCACGTGGGCCGTGGTGTTGCTGCGCGGCCTCAAGGGCAGCAACGGCGCCGAGCTGACGGCGTCTGACGACCTCACCGCGTTGCTGCGCGACACCACGCCGCCCGACGCCGTGCAGGCCGCCGCGTGGCCGAAGTACGCCGGGCTGCGCGCGTGGGCCGTCGAACAGAGCGTCGCGCCCACCGACATCATCTCGGCCGCGGTCTTCACCGTCGGCGATCCGCAGCGCGTGCTGAAGGCGCTCACCACCACGCAGGCCGCAGCGACGCCGCCGACCGCCGGCACGTGGGTGAAGTGCGGCGGCAGCACGCCGTCGCCCTGCCCCGACGTCACCGGGCCGCGCGCGTGCGGCACCACGGCCGGCTTCGACGAATGGCACGCGCTGGTCGACGTGCCCGTGTTCCAGCGAGGCAACGCGCCGTACCTCACGCCCGCGGAAGGCGGCGACCTCGACGCTGCGCCCGTGCGCCGCGAGCAGGTGTGCGCCAGCTTCACCATTCCTTCCGGCACGCCGCCGGCTTCCGGCTGGCCCGTCGTCGTCTACGCGCACGGCACCGGCGGCAACTTCCGTGGCCACGCCGCTGACGGTGCAGGCGCGTTGCTGTCGCAGGTGACGTTGCCCGGCGGCACGCTGCAGGCGGCGGTGTTCGGCTTCGACCAGGTGGGCCACGGCCCGCGGCGCGGCCTCAACGGGCAGCACGTGTCGCCCGACGACATCGTCTTCAACTTTGGCAACCCGCTCTCGGCGCGCGGCACGATGGCGCAAGGCGCGGCCGACCTGCACGCGATGACGCGCTACCTGCGCGGCTTCGCCACCGCCGCGCCGCCGGAGCTGCCGCCGCTCGACGTCACGCGCCTCGCCTTCTGGGGCCACTCCCAGGGCGCCACTGAAGGCGCGCTCTTCCTCGCGGGCGACCGGTCCATTCACGGCGCTGTCATGTCAGGCGCGTCGGCGTCGCTGACGGCGGCGCTCACGTCGAAGAAGGCGCCCGTCGACATCGCCGGTGGCCTGTGGGCGGTGCTGGGCGAGGCCACGCCCACGTCCGTCACCATCAACCACCCGGTGCTGGGCCTGCTGCAGTGGTGGACCGACGTCGTCGACCCGCTCCACTTCGCGGGACACAACGTGGTGGTGCCCGTCGACGGCGCGACGCCGGCGTACGCGCGTCATCTGTTCCAGGTGTGGGGGAAAGACGACCTCTTCACCGCGCGGCCGGTGCAGTCGGCGTACGCGTTGGGCGCGCGGCTGCAGCTCGTGGGCCCCGGCGTCGACGAGTTCCTCAACGCGCCCGTGGCCAGCGTCAGCGGCAACGTGACGATGCCGCGCGTGGTGACGGCGGCGCTGCGGCAGTACGCGCCCGATGGCTACGACGGGCACTTCGTCGCGTTGAGGAACCAGACCGCGAAGGATGATGTTGGCCACTTCATCGCCCGCGTGTTGCGCGGCGAGACCCCGACGGTGCCCGAGCCATGAAGACGGTGTTCGCACTCAAGCCGTTGAGGTGAGTCTCGTGCCCGGCCCGCGGGGCCCTCGACACAGCACCCTGGGTGCTCGCTTCGCCATGCTTCGGGCCAGCGTCGCGGAGAGGTGGTGGCTCTCCGGAGGCCGTCATGAAACATGACGCGCACGTCATTGATTATGACGTGTGCTGCGAAGCGACCCCGCTCGGGCGACAGTTGTTCACGTTGCTCGAACCCGAGGGCTCGCCGGTGATGGGCAACGCACGAACTGATGCCCCGGCCTCCCTCAAGGCGAACTCGCCCCTACAGGTCGCACAGCACCGCGACAGTTCGGCGGCCGCGACCAGGACCACGCCGCCGAGCGCGTCGAAAGGCGTCGAGCAGCAGTTCCGCTGCGGGCCGTCACGTCACGCGCGGCTGACGCTCGCGGTCTCTCGGCGCGCCGCACCGTCGAGTACCTCGTGGATCTCGAAAAAGACGGAACGCTGAAGCTGGGTCACGGCATGTGCTCAGGACCGTTCGCGACCGTGCAGCTGTCGGCCGCTGATGTGGCGGTCCATTGAACGTGGTGTTGGTGAACTGCACGTTGCGCGTACCTGTCCACGACGTGAAGCCGTTGGCCGTCACCGCGGTGAGCGAGCACGCATCGGTGCTGGTCCGATTCGCCACGCGCCGTCAGGCTGACTTCGCGGCCTCGGTGAAGGCCTCAATCAGCACGTCCATCACCGCGTCGATGCGCGGCACCTTGCGGTGATCCGGGTGCGTCAGCAGCCACAGCGTGCGGTCGAGCGGCTCCATCAACTTCGTGTACTCGGGCACCTCCTGCAGCTGCGGGTGCTTGCTGGCCAACAGGCGCGGCATCAGCGTCAACCCCAGGCCCTGCGCGGCGAGCGGCACCATGGCGAAGAACGGCGCGCGCGCGGCGATGGTGCGGGCGTGCTCGCGTTCCCACGTCGACTCGGGCGAGTACTGCTCGGCCTGCGCGCGCACCACCCACTGCTGCGGGTCGCGCGCCAGGGCCTCACGCGTGGCGAACACGCCGCTGCGCAGCTTCAGCAACTTGCGACCCCAGCAGCCCTGCGGCGGGCGCTTCATGATGGCCAACGCGAGGTCGACCTCGCGCTCACGCACCGACGGTCCGTCGTCACCGAGGTGCAGCGACACATGCAGCGCCGGGTGCTGTTTCTTCAACGTCGCCAGCGGCGCTTCGAGGAAAGGCAGCAGCGACACCACGGTGGTGAGGCTCACCTCACCTTCCACCTTCGTCGACTGCGTGCGCAGCTGCGCCAGCACTTCATCGACAGACTTGCGCGTGCGGCGGCCGACCTGCGCGAGGGCGCGGCCCGTCTCTGTCAGCGACCCTCCCGAGGGCCCGCGCTGCAGACACAGGTACCCCAGAGAATGTTCGAGCTCCGCGATGCGTCGGTACAGCGTGGACAACGACACGTTCAGCTCGCGCGCTGCCGACGCGACCTTGCCAGTGCGCTCGATGGCCTCGAGAAACCGCAGGTCTTCCCACTCGACTTTCATCAGCACCTCTTCTCCTGCGCGGGGTTGCCGCGACACTTCGACCGGGCGCCGATGCTACGGTGTCGCCATGCGCTTCGCTCTCCTCTTCGCAGTGCTGGCGGCTCCGCTCGGTCTTGCCCAGAGCCAGCAACCCTCGCAGTGCCAGACCAAGTGCAACCTGAACGCGTCAGAGTGCATGAAGGCCTGCGTCGGCGACCCCAAAGACGCCCAGCGCCCCGAGACGGCCAACCGCATCGTCAACTGCATGAAGTCCTGCGAAGCGCAGAACAACTCATGCAAGACGACCTGCGGCGGCCGCTGACGCCTACTTCGGCTTCATGGCCTTGGCGTCGAGCGCGTACTTCTTCACGAGGCGCTCGATGCTCTTGCGGTGCAGGCCCGACTCGCGCGCGGCGCGGCTGATGTTGCCGTCACAGCGCTTGAGCACCTGACCGATGTACTCACGCTCGAAGTTCTCGAGCAGCTGCTCCTTGGCGTCCTTGAAGGACAGGTGCTCGTTGAACGGCAGCGGCTGCTCTTGATGCTGGCCCTGCACCCGCGCCGGCAGGTGCGTCATGTCGATGACCTCGCCGTCGCTGAAGGTCAGCACGTGCGAGATGACGTTCATCAGCTCGCGAATGTTGCCGGGCCACGCGTACTGCATCAGCACGCTCATCGCCTGCGCGCTGACGTGCTTCTTGCCATGGCGGGCGACGATGTCGGGCTCGCTGAGCGCCTTCTTGATGATGTGCGGAATGTCTTCGCGGCGCTGACGCAGCGGCGGCAGCTGGATGTTGATGACCGACAGGCGGAAGTAGAGGTCTTCGCGGAAATTGCCGGTCTGGATCTCTTTGACGAGGTCGCGGTTGGTCGCGGCGATGACGCGCACGTCGACCTCCTGCACCTCGTTGCCGCCCACGCGCCGCACCTCGCGGTTCTCGAGCACGCGGAGCAGCTTGGGCTGCAGGTCGGTGCGCAGCTCGCCCAGCTCGTCGAGGAAAATGGTGCCTTCGTTCGCGCGCTCGAACGCGCCGGGCCGCGACGCGACGGCGCCGGTGAACGCGCCCTTCTCGTGGCCGAAGAGCTCACTCTCAATCAGGTTGGGAGGAATCGCGCCGCAGTCGAGCACCACCATCGGCCCGCGCTTGCGACCCGAGAGCTCGTGAATGGCGCGCGCGACGAGCTCCTTGCCGGTGCCGGTCTCGCCCTGAATGACGACCGAGACGTCCATCGGCGCAATCTTGCGAATGAGGCCGAAGATCTGCCGCATCTTCACCGACTGGCCGACCATGCCGCACAGCTCGCCGTCGCGGTCGGGCTCGACCGTCAGCTCTTCGTCGATGGGTGAGAACGAAAGCGTGGTCTGACCGGCGCGCACCTGGCTGCCGGGCGAGAGGTACGCACGCTCGATGCGGCGGCCGTCGAGCCAGGTGCCGTTGGTCGAGTTCAGGTCGATGACCAGGTAGCCGCGCTCGGTGTACTGGATCTCGAAGTGGTGCCGGCTGGCGGTGCGGTCTTCGACCAACACGAGGTCGTTGCTCGAGTGCGCGCCGACGCGCAGCCTTTCCTTGTCGCTGACGACCTCCTTGCCGAGGTCAGGGCCACCCGACACCGACAAGCGGCACTTGCGCACCTTCAACGTCGTGCGGTTCTCGACCACCAGCGTGTGCGTGGTGGTGATGTGCCCTTCTTCGAAGGGGTCCAGGTACGCGGCGTCGCCCGGGCTGGTGAGAATCTCGTCCTGCACCGGAGGCGGCGGCTTGGTGTGGCTCGACATGAGGGCGCGGAAGCTATT
>CAYWON010000063.1:24003-34233 GCA_964459885.1 uncultured Archangium sp. | reverse complement strand
GCGCGCAGCGTAACCGCGCGCAACGAGCCGACTTCGGAACGAGCTTCTTAGTAGTGCGGCGGGCGGTCTTGCCGGCTGGCGTCGACCAACCCGGGATCGGCCGCGACCCGTTCTTTCAACTGCTTGTACGCGTCTTTGATGGCGTCGAGCTCGCGCTGCTGCCGCCAGACCACGTCGGACAGCTCGCCCAGCGTCTTTTCCAGGTACGCACACTTCACTTCGAGGTCGGCGAGGCGTTGCTCTGACATGTCGGGGGGCTCCGAATCGCCAAGTAGCACGACACGTTGCGTGCAGGAGGCGACGCAGCGTGTTACTGCGACTCTTCCCCGTTCGCTTTCGAAGGGTGCCGTTCCGTGACCGATTCCGCAGTGACGATGTTGCCGCCTGACGATGGCGCCTGGCTCAAGAACCTGAAGGCCGAAGTTCAGCCGATGACCTTCAAGAAGGGCCGGGAGTACGCGGAAGCGCGCCGCGTGTCTGGCGTCGCGCGCACCGACGTGGGCGTGGCGGCGACCGTCACCGGCAGTGAAGGCCAGAAGTACACCGTGCAGCTCGCGCCGATGGACGACGGCGCCATCGAATCGCTCTGCAACTGCGACGCGTGGAACAAGTACGGCTCGCACTGCAAGCACGTGGTCGCCGTCGGCCTCGTGTACCTCGCCCGCTTGCGCGCTCGCGGCGACGCTCCGGCGCCCGCCAACGAGAACCCCGTGGCCGCGCCGCCGCCGTCTGACGCCGACCCGGTGTTGTTGCCTGCGTTGGCGAAGCTCGAGAACTGGCTCGGCCTCTCGGCGTTGCCCGACATCGAGTTTCACTACCGGCTCGCGCCCGCGCCGTCGCCGACCGGCGGCCGCATCTGGATCATCGACGTGCGCCGCGCCGATCAGGCCGCGAAGGGCCCGGTGCAGGTCAAGCGCATCCTCGGGCAGGGCACGCGCATCGCGCCGGCCGACGAGCGCGTGTTGTCGATGCTGGCCAACCACGAGGTCCGCTACGACTCGAAGGTCGTCCTCAACGACGAAGACCTCGCGGATCTCCTCGACGTCGTGAAGGCGCGCCGCGTGGTGTACCGCGGCACGGCGCTCAACTTCCCGCCGGAGCCTGCGCGCCCCGTCATTCGCCTGCAGAACCAGCCTGACGGCGCCATCGCCCGCGTGGAGATCGCCACCGCCGACGGCGCGTCGTTCAGCCTGAAGGACGTCATCATCGTCAGCGGTCGCCGCAGCTGGGCGATCATCGGCCAGAACGCGCACTCGCTCGAGCCCGACTTCCCGCCGCGCCTGCTGCGCAAGTGGCTGCTCGAGCCGACGATGTCGTTCCCGCCGTCGCAGCTCGATCGCGCGCTGACGTTCTTCGCCGCGCACCTGCCGCGCTACCGGCTGTCGCTGCAGGCCGACGGCATCGAGGTCGACGACAAGACCGAGCCGCGCTTCTTGCTCACCGTTGAAGGCCGCGCTGACTACGTCAAAGGCCAGCTCGCCGCGCGCTACGGCAAGTCGGTGACGACGCCCGTCTCGCCCGTCGCCAACCACCTCGGCTACGCCAGCGGCAGCACCGAAGACGGCAAGAAGCTGTTCCTGCGTCAGGAGGCGCTCGAGAAGGCCGCCGGCAAGCAGCTGGTCGAGCGCGGCTTCCGTTACGACGAGGCCACGCAGAGCTACGAGGCCAGCGGCGACGCGGCGCTCGATTTCTGGTCGCGCGGCCGCAGCGAGCTGCCCAAGGCGTGGGAGATCTTCTCGGCCTCGGCGCCGCGGGTGAAGGTGCGCGCCAAGCTGACGCCGAAGATCCGCGTCAACATGACCGCGGTGAACTGGTTCGATCTCGACGCTGAGTTCACCACTGAAGATCAGTCGGTCGACCTCGGCGCGGTGCGCATGTTCCTCGACTCCGGCCGCAAGTTCGTCCCGCTGAAGGACGGCACGTTCGCCGAAGCCGACGTCGAGGAGCTCCAGCGCGTCGCCACGCTGCTCGAAGAAGCGGGCGCGATGCCGGGCAAGACCCGCACGCGGCTGCCGCTGTTCCACGCCACTGCGCTCGACCTGCTGGCGACGATCGGCGACGTGGAGATCGAGGGCAAAGCCAAGAAGGCGATGGCCGAGCTGCGCGAGATCGACGGCATCCCGCCGGTGAAGGCGCCCGACGGCCTCAACGCCGAGCTGCGCCACTACCAGGAGGCCGGCCTCTCGTGGATGTGGTTCCTCTACCGGCACGGCCTCTCGGGCGTGCTGGCCGACGACATGGGTCTGGGCAAGACGGTGCAGGCGCTCTCGCTGCTGCTGAAGATCAAGCGTGAGCACGGCCGCCAGCCCAGCCTCGTGGTGGCGCCGACCTCCGTGCTCCCCAACTGGGAACGCGAGATCGAGAAGTTCGCGCCCGAGCTCGCCTTCGTGACGTGGCACGGCGCCGACCGCCGCGACAACGTCGAGAAGTTGAAGGACACCGACCTCGTGCTGACGAGCTACGCGCTCATCCGCCGCGATCTCGAGGAGCTCAAGAAGGTCGAGTTCCGCTCGGTGATTCTGGACGAGGCGCAGAACATCAAGAACGCCGACTCAGCCACCGCGCAGGCGTGCAAGGCGATGGCGGCCAACCACAAGATCGCGCTCACCGGTACGCCGCTCGAGAACCGGCTCACCGAGCTGTGGAGCTTGTTCGACTTCCTGATGCCCGGGTTCCTCGGCAACGCGGAAGGCTTCCGCGATCGCTACGAGCACCCGATCACGGTGCAGGGCGACAACGAGACGCGCGACCGGCTCAAGAAGCGCATTCACCCGTTCATCTTGCGGCGCCTCAAGACCGAGGTGGCCAAAGACCTGCCGCCCAAGACCGAGGTCGTCACCTGGGTCGACATGGATCCCGGTCAGCAGGCGCTGTACCGCGAGGTGCTCGAAGAATCGAAGCGCAAGGTCTACGACAGCATCGACAAGGTCGGCTTCAACAAGTCGCGCATCTCGATCCTCTCGGCGCTGATGAAGCTGCGTCAGGTCTGCTGCGATCCGCGCTTGCTCAAGCTGCCGCCGGGCACGGCGCTGCCTCCCTCGGCCAAGCTGGAGCGCTTCGCGGAGCTGGTCGACGAGCTGGTGCGTGAAGATCACCGCGCGCTGGTGTTCAGCCAGTTCACCGAGATGCTCGAGCTGCTGACGAACCAGGCTGACGAGAAGCAGCTCAAGTACCTGTACCTCGACGGTCGCACCAAGGACCGCATGAAGAAGGTCGACGAGTTCAACGCGCCCGACGGCCCGCCGGTGTTCTTCATCTCGCTCAAGGCGGGCGGCACCGGCCTCAACCTCACCGCGGCCGACTACGTCATCCACTACGACCCGTGGTGGAACCCGGCGGTCGAAGATCAGGCCACCGATCGAACGCACCGCATCGGTCAGACGCGCGCCGTCTTCTCGTACAAGCTCATCACCCGCGGCACGGTGGAAGAGAAGATCCTCTCGCTGCAGCAGCGCAAACGTGAGCTCGCCGCGGGCGTGCTCGGCACCGACACCGACGTCGGCAAGGCGCTCACCGAGAAGGACGTCGCCGACCTGTTCTCGTTCGAGAGCTAGGTAAGTCTTTGAAATAGCTCGTGTCTGCGACACGACAGTCCCAGATGTCGGTGGCTACTGATAATGTGTTCAGTGGTGGCCCTGGAGGGACTGAACATGTTGCAGACGCTGAGACTGAAGAACCTGGCGGTGGTGGAAGAGGCGGAGGTCGCTTTCGGCCCCGGCCTCACGGTGCTGACCGGCGAGACCGGCGCGGGCAAGTCGATCCTCATCGATGCGCTCGGGCTGCTCGTGGGCGGTCGCGCTGAGACTGACGTCATTCGCGCCGGCGCCGACGAGGCGGTGGTGGAAGGCCTGTTCGAGCGCACCGACGTGCTGCGCGCGCGGCTTGAAGAGCACGGCTTGCCCGACGACGACGAGGAGGTCAGCGTGCGCCGCACCGTCGGTCGCCAGGGTCGCGGCCGCGCGTACGTCAACGGCGCGCTGGTGACGGTGGGCGTGCTGCAGCGGCTGATGAAGGGGCAGGTCGACATCGCCGGCCAGCACGAGCACATGGCGCTGCTCGACGACGGCCAGCACCTCGCGCTCGTCGACAGGTTCGGTGAAGTGACGGAAGGCGAGGTCGCGCGCGCGTGGGCGGCCGCGTGGGACGCGCTGCGCGAGACGAACGCGAAGCTCGACGCGCTCGGCGGCGACGAAGGGCAGGTGGCCGCGCGCATCGACTTCCTCAAGTTCCAGCTGGAAGAGATCGAGCGCGTCGCGCCGAAGCCGGGTGAAGACGTGGCGCTCGATCAAGAGCGGCGGCGCCTGGCGTCGTCGGTCAAGCTGCGCGGGCTGGCGGGCGGCGCCGAGGAGCTCGTGTCGACGCGCGAAGGCTCGGCGGTCGAGCTGCTGGGCCGCGCCGTCTCGCTCGCGGCCGACGCCGAGAAGCTGGACCCTTCGCTGAAGCCGGCGCGCGAGGCGCTCGAGCGGGCGCAGTCGGAGCTGGACGAAGGCGCGCGGGGGCTGTCGCGCTACCTGAGCGCGCTGGAGTCAGACCCGAGCCGCCTCGAGGAGGTCGACGAGCGCCTCGACGCCATTCGCCGGCTCTGCCGCAAGCACGCGGCGCCGTTGGAAGGCGTCCTGGCGAAGCGCGCGTCGCTGGTGGAAGAGCTCGACACGCTGGTGCACCGCGCCGAGCGCCGCGCGGAGGTCGAGGCCGAGCGTCAACGCGTGCTGGCGGCCGCCGAGCTGGCGGCGGCGCGGTTGACGGTCGAGCGTCGCAAGGCGGCGCAGCGGCTGACGCGCGCGGTGATGGACGGGCTCGGTCGCCTCGCCATGGGCAGCGCGCGCTTCGAGGTCGAGCTGTCGACGGCGGCGTTGACGGCGTCGGGCGCTGACGCGCTGCGCTTCCTCTTCTCTGCGAACGCCGGTGAAGCGCTGCGCCCGCTGGCGAAGGTGGCGTCGGGCGGCGAGGCCTCGCGCGTGATGCTGGCCATGAAGGCGGCGTTGGCCGGGAGCGACGCGGCGGTGTGCTCGGTGTTCGACGAGGCCGACGCGGGCATCGGCGGCGCGGTGGCCGACGTGGTGGGGCGCCTCATCAAGGACATCTCGGGTCACCGCCAGGTGCTGTGCATCACGCACTTGCCGCAGGTGGCGGCGCACGCCGACGCGCACCTGCGCATCGAGAAGGGCGAGGTGAAGGGGCGCACGCGCTCGGTCGTGCAGTCACTCGAGCCCGGTGCGCCGCGCACGCGCGAGCTGGCGCGCATGCTCTCGGGTGTGGAGGTGACGCGCGAGGCGCTGGGCGCTGCCGAGGCGCTCCTTCGGTCAGCCTTGCGTCACGTCAAGCCGACCCGCGCGCGCCCACGTCGCGCCACGGAACAGCGACGCAGCGCGTGAAAGTCGTGACGCGTAAGAGGTTTGTTGCCGGGGTACGCGGGTGCGCCTAACGTGCGCGCCCGTGTCGAAGAACCCTGGCTCGCGACTCAAGGCATTGTCCGCTGGGCTCACCGACGTCGGTCGGAAGCGCAACCACAACGAAGACAGCTACCTCATCGACGAGGACCTCCAGCTCTACGTCGTCGCTGACGGCATGGGCGGTCACGCCGGTGGTGGCACTGCTTCCCGCATCGCGGTCGAGACCATCGATCAAGAGATGCGCGCGGCGAAGAAGAGCGCTGAAGACCCGTTCACGGTCGAGACTCCGCTGCAAGACTCCCCGTTGCCCGAGTTCCTCCGGACCTCGGTCGAGAAGGCCTGCGCCGCCATCTTCAAGGCCGCGCAAGACGACCCGCGCCTCGCCGGCATGGGCACCACCGTCATCACCTTGTGTGTGAAGGGCGAGAACGCGCTCTTCGCCCACGTCGGTGACTCGCGGGCCTACCTCGTGCGCGGCGATCTGATTCAGCAGGTCAGCGAAGATCACTCGCTGGTCAACGAGCAGATCAAAGCCGGGATGATCACCCCCGAGGAGGCCAAGCACTCCCGGTACAAGAACATCATCACGCGCTCGGTCGGCTTCGAAGAAGAGGTCCAGGTCGACGTGATGGGTCTGGTGACCCGGCCCGGTGACTCCTTCATCCTCTGCTCGGACGGCCTGGCCAACCTGGTCGACGACAAGGAGATCCGCGAGATCGTCTTGGCGAACCCGCTCAAGGAAGCGCCGAAGAAGTTGATCGAGCTTGCGAACGAGCGCGGCGGCGATGACAACATCACGGTGATCGTCGTCACGGTCGCTGAGGCCTAAGCCCAAAGAAAATCAAGTTTTCGGTTGCACGGCCGTGACCTGATCGACGAGGGTGCGCCCCAAGTTTTTCAGTCCTACGGGACTGACGTGTCCGTAAAGGGGTACGAGTGTCCGCGAACGAGAGCTTTACCCTCATTGTCGTCCCCGACCGCCACGCGGAGGTGAAGCGTTTTCACCTCAAGAAGCGTTGGTTGGTGCAGGCGGCGGTGGTGATCGGGGCGTTGATGCTGGTTGGCGGCGTGATGGCGACCCACTACGCCGTCGTCGTCGGCGATGCCCGTGAGAACCCGGTGCTTCGCGACGAGAACCTCAAGCTGAAGGCCGAGCTCGCCGTGATCCGCGAGCAGTTGCAGCACGTCGGTCAAACGATCGAGCGCGTGGAGCGCTTCGATCAGAAGCTCCGCGCCATCACGCTCCTCTCTGATCCGCAGCGCAACCTGGCCATGGGCCCCACCGAGCAGCAGCCGCTCGGCGCGTCAGCCGACAACCAGTTCGTCCGCAGCAAGGACAACGAAGGTCCGCAGGCGTTGGGCGCGAAGCTCGACAAGCTCTCAGCCGAAGCCACGCGTCAGGAGCAGTCGCTCCAGGAACTGCAGGCCTACTTCCAGGACCAGAAGTCGATGCTGGCGTCGGTGCCGTCGGTGTGGCCCGTGCGCGGTTGGGTGACGTCAGATTTCGGCTCGCGCCTCGACCCGTACACCTCCGACCGCGTGATGCACGCTGGTCTCGACATCGCGGGGCCGCACGGCAAGGAGATCGTGGCGCCTTCGGACGGCACCGTCGTCTTCTCGGGCCTCGAAGGTGGCTACGGCAACGTGCTGGTCATCGATCACGGCTACGGCATCAAGACCCGTTACGGCCACCTGTCGGCGCTGAAGGTGAAGGCCGGCGAGCGCGTGAAGCGCGGCGACATCATCGCCAACATGGGCAACACGGGTCGCTCGACCGGTCCGCACCTTCACTACGAAGTCCGCGTGAACGGCATCGCGCAGAACCCGCGCAAGTTCATCCTCGACGAGTGGTGATTCGCCGTTCGCCATGAAGATGGTGGACGTCGGCGAGAAGCCGAAGACTGAACGCATCGCTGTGGCGACAGGCCGTGTGCTGATGAACGCCGCGGCCGTCCGGAAGATCCGACAAGGCGGCGTCGAGAAGGGCGATGTGCTCGCCGCCGCGCGGCTGGCCGGCATCATGGCCGCCAAGCGCACGCCTGACCTCATTCCGCTGTGCCACCCCATCGGCCTCGCTGGTGTAGAGGTCGAAGTGAAGACCGTCAGCGGTGGTGTGTCGGTGCGCGCCACGGTCAAGACGGTGGATCGCACCGGCGTCGAGATGGAAGCGCTGACCGCCGTGAGCGCCGCGGCGTTGACCGTCTACGACATGCTCAAGTCGACGGACCGCGCGATGGTGATCGACGCGGTGCAGCTCGAGCACAAGAGCGGTGGGCGCAGCGGCGTCTATTCGCGCAAGAGCCGCTCGTAGAGCAGCGCGGCCAGCACCAGCGAGTGCGTGATCTCGCCCGACTTCACGAGTCGCGGCAGCTCGGCCTTCGGCACGACGACCACCTCGAGATCTTCACCGTGGTCCGGCCGACCGTCGTGCACGCGCACGCAGCCTTCGGCGAGGAAGCTGTGCAGCCGGTTGTCGAACAGCGCCGGGTTGGGGTGCGAGACGCCCAGCGGCACCACGCGGCCGGCGCGGTAGCCGGTCTCTTCTTCGAGCTCCCGCGCGGCGGCGATGAGCGGGTCTTCGCCGGCGTCGACCATGCCGCCGGGGATCTCCAGCGTGTTGCTCCAGGTGCCAAAGCGGAACTGGCGCACCAGCACGACGTCGCCTTGCGCGGTGACGGGGATGACGTTCACCCAGTCGGGCGCGCGAATGACGGTGCGAACGTACGGCGCACCATCGCGGGGATCGGTGACGTCAAGGGTCTGGGTGCGGAAGATGCGGTAGTCACGCTCGTGACGCACGCCCACACGGGTCCACGGCGCGGGTCGGTCCTGCTCGGGCATGCAGTGCGTTGTAGCCCGCGGCTTGGCTATGAACGAGGCATGTCGCCGCTCGATGCCGCAGCGGCCGTGGTGCTGTTGGAATTCCCCAACGCGTACGGCCTCGGGTTCGTCGCTCCCAACGGGCGCATCGTGACGTGTTTCCACGTGGTGGCCGACGAGCCGGAGATCACGGCGCACCTGGGTGACGGCCGCGTCTTGCCGGTGCGCGGCGTGTGCGCGATCGACCTGCGGCGCGATCTCGCGGTGCTCGACGTCGGGTTGCTCGACGCCACGCCAGTGCGCCCGGGCCCCGACGCGCTCGTCGAGGAAGGCGAGCAGGTCTTCGCGTTCGGCATGGTGGCCGGCGAGCACCGCTTGCGGTGGACCGAAGCGTCCATCGAGTCGGTGCAGGTGCTGGCGTCGTCGCTGACGGTGTACGGGCTCACGGGTGACGTGCCGCCCGACGCCTCTGGCGCGCCGGTCGTCGACACCAACGGCACGGTGCTCGGCGTAGCGGCGACGCTGCCGAACCGCTCTGACGGCGTGCTGGTGATCCCGTGGAAGTACGTCGCGCCGCTCCTGCGGCAGAACCGCGAGCTGCCGCTGAGCGCGCTGTCGTCACAGCGACGTCGCGCGCCGAAGCGAGAAGTGCCGGACCACCCGGTGTCGTTGCTCGACGGCTCGGCGTTGTCAGGGCTCGAGGTGACGACCGATTCGATCTCCGACGCCATTCGCGTGGGCGCGCCGGCGTACAACCAGGGCGACGTGGCGCGCTGCTACTCGGTGTACGCGGAGGTCGCGCAGCGGTTGATCTCCACGCGCGACGACTGCCCCGGCGTGCAGATCGCGCTGCGACAGGGCCTCGCGCGCGCGGCGCGGCTCGAAGAGCTCGACCTGCGCGCGTGGGCGATGCGCGACACGTTCGACGGGTTGCTGATGGTCATCGAGAAGTACCTCAACGTCAGCGGCGCGCCGAAGCGTGACGGCAAGCCACGCTGGCTGAACTGACCTCAGGGCGCGCCAGCGTCGGGCGCGTCGACCCCGGCGTCGAGCACCACCGGCGGCTGCGGCGGCACTTCGACCGGGCGCGGCAGGGCCTCGACGAGCGCCTTCAACTTCGCGAGCCCCTCGTCGAAGTTCTTCCCCAGCGTCGCCTCGACCTCGCCGCGGAACAGCCCGCCCAGCGGCGGCAGCTCGCCGGTGTCGACCCAGGTGACGCGCGTGCCGTCGCCTTCGACCGAGAACGCGATGGTGCCGTGCGAGTTGACGACGTCCGACTCGAGCGCCTGATCCAGCTCGATGCCGCGGAGCGGATCGGCCGCGACGATCTCGATGCGGCCCCGGCCCATCTTCGGGCCGAGCCACAGCCACCGCGCGCCCACGCCGTCAGACGGACCTTCGTAGGTGTTGCGGAGCAGCGGGTCGAACGCCTTCGTCCACACCGACCAGTCCTGCCAGCGGCGGAGATCGATCACGTACGGCGCGATGCGCTCTGGCTTGTCAGCGATGACGATCGATCGTTCGACGCGCCACGACCGGGGCAACAACAGCCCGATGATCAGCGCGACGACGACCACGGCGATGACCGCGATGGAGAACTTCTTCAGCATTTGCGCGGCGCTTCATGCCAGATGCGCGGCATGGCGCGCTACGACGCAACGAACGCGAAGGTCTTCGTCTTCACCTTCAAGGAAGGCCTGCTCGCCGCGGTCGCGCACGACCTCAAGCTCGAGGTGAAGCGCTTCACCATCGAGCTCGACGACACGAGCACGCGTGGCGAGTTCGAAACGTCGTCGCTCACCGTCATCACGCCGATGAAAGACGGCGTCGAGCACCCGTCGCTGCTGCCCACGGCGCTCTACGGCGAGATCGAAAAGAACGCCCGCAACGAGGTGCTGTCGGCCAGGAAGCACGCACAGGTGCGCTTCGTCAGCAGCGCGCTCACCGCCAGCGAGGTCCGCGGCACGCTGTCGATTGCTGGGGCGAGCCGCGAGGTCGTCGGCACGCGCACGGGCAA
>CAYWON010000063.1:0-23993 GCA_964459885.1 uncultured Archangium sp. | reverse complement strand
CGCGACTTCGGCATCAAGCCGTTCACCGCGATGCTGGGCACGTTGAAGGTGAAGCCGGAGGTCGTCGTGCGCGTGGAGCTCACAGCCGCTTGATCGCGGGGCGGATCAACGTGCGGCCGTCGTCGTCGTCCATCTCGGTGTGCAGGTCCTGCAGGCGACGGTTGGTGACGCGGAGCCGCCGCGAAAGCTCGCGACACAGGTTCTGCAGCACCATCACGTAGCCGGGCACGTCTTCCAGGTAGAGCTTGTAGAGGTCGCGGTTGCCCAGCGAGTAGAGCAGCGACGGCTTCGCGGCCAACACGGTCGCCGACCGCTTCTGGATGTCGATGAGCGTCATCTCACCGAAGAACTCGCCGGGCCCCAGCCGCACCATCTTCACCCGGCGACCCTCTTCGTTGTCGCGGCACACCAGCACTTCGCCTTCGCGCACGAGGAACATCGCGCGGCCCGCTTCGCCCTGCTTGCAGATCTCTTCTTCGGGCGTGATGTGGTGCTCGCCCAGCAGCCCGACGATGCGCTTGAGCGTCGAGTCTTCGAGGCCTCCGAAGATGGCGATCGAAGGCAGCCACGCCATGAGCTCGGCTTCGTTCTTCATGACACACGCACCTTGGTGAGCTGGGTGACGGCCTCGCCCAGCCCCTCGACGGTCAACGGGAACATCGGGAACACGCGGCGCAGCACGTCGATGGTGGGTTGCCACCAGCCGCTCGGCGGCTCGGGGTTGAGCCACGCCGACGCCGCGTAGTGCTCGCGCAGGCGCATCATCCACATCACGCCTTCGACGCCTTCGTCTTCCTGCCAGCCCGACACGCTCATCAGCTCCCACGGCGCCATCAACGCGTCGCCCACCATGATCAGCTTGTGGCGGCGATCGGTCTCGGCGAACAGCTGCGAGAGCTTGAGCGGCTGCGACATGCGCGCGTCTTTGTAGACGCGGCCGTAGATGCAGTTGTGGAAGTAGTACGTGCGCAGCTCTTTGAAGTGCGTGGCCTTCTTCGACGCCGTGAAGAGGCGCGACACGAGGTGCGCGTACGGGTCCATCGAGCCACCCACGTCCATCAACAGGATGACGCGCGTGTTGGACTTCCTCGGAGGCCGCGTCACCACTTCGAGCTCGCCGAGGTTCCGCGCGGTCTTGTCGATGGTGGTGTCGAGATCGAGCTCGTCGGCCTGACCTTCACGCGTGAAGGCACGCAGCTTGCGCAGCGCGAGCCCCAGCTGCCGCACGTCGAGCACCAGGTCGTCGCGGTACTCACGGAAGTTGCGTTGCCCGGCGACGGTGACGGCGCTGCGACCGCCGCCAGACCCGCCGACACGGATGCCGGGGCGCGCAGCACGGCCCGAGTTGCCGAAGGGTGAAGTGCCCGCGGTGCCGATCCACTTGTTGCCGCGGTCGTGGCGCTCCTTCTGTTCCTTCAGGCGCTCCTCGAACATGCGCTCCAGTTCGGCGCGGTCGAACTGCTGCAGCAGCGCGCGCTCTTCGGGCGTCAGCGCGGGGCCTTTCAGCTCGGCCTCACGGAGCCAGTCGAGCAGCTGCTGTTGGATCTCCAGCGCCTTCGGCTCGATGCCCTCGAACAGCTTGCCGAAGGCCTCATCGAACGCGTCGAGGTGCTTCTCGTCGTGAATCAGCAGCGCGCGGGCGACCTGGTAGAAGCCGTCGAGCGAGCTCTCGTGCAGGCCGTGGGCGAGCGCCGACGCCAGCGCAATCGCCTCCTGTGTACCGACCGGCACTTTCCGTGCGCGCAGCTCGTAGAGGAAGGGGACGAACATCGGTCAGGCCCTCGAGCGCTTGCCCCCTCCGAAGGTCTCGGTGAAGGCGAGGAGATCCTGCTCCCTTTTCAAGAGCGCGCCAAGAAAGGGCAGCTCGGCGTCGAGCTTCAGCGTCGAGATGCCGCCCGCCTTGAGCGCGGCGATCCAATCGACCAGCTCGCTCGTTGACGGGCGCTTGCGCAGGCGCGTCAGCGCACGCAGCTCGTAGAAGATCGACAGCGCCTGTTCGCTCAACTTCGCGCCGAGGTCCGGGTGGTGCACGTCGACGATGCGCTTCATGAGGTCCTGGTCGGGGAACTCGATGAAATGGAACACGCACCGGCGGAGGAACGCGTCGGGCAGCTCTTTTTCGTTGTTGCTGGTGATGACGACGAGGGGTCGCTCTTTGGCCGCGACCTCTTCACCCGTCTCGATGATGCGAAAGCGCATGCGATCGATCTCGTGCAGCAGATCGTTCGGGAACTCGAGGTCGGCCTTGTCGATCTCGTCGATGAGCAAGACCACGCGCGACGACGCGGCGAACGACTCTCCGAGGGGCCCCAGCTTGATGTACTTGTTGATGTCGCGGACGTCGTGGTCGTTGAAGCGCGAGTCGTGCAGGCGCTGCACAGCGTCGTAGACGTACAGGCCGTCTTGCGCGCGCGTCGTCGACTTCACGTGCCACGTCAGCAACGGCAGGCCCAACGCCTTCGAGACAGCTTCCGCCAGCAGGGTCTTGCCGGTGCCGGGCTCGCCTTTGACCAGCAGCGGTCGTTGCAGCACGAGCGCACAGTCGACCGCAGACCGCAGGCTCTCGTTGGTGAGGTAACTCTCGGTACCGGTGAATCGCATGCGTAGACGTTAACGCGCGGTGCGCTAGCGTGGGCGCGCCTTTCTCGGGAGGGAACACGTGCTCAAGTGGAAGTTGATGCTCACCACGCTGCCGTTCGTGGTGGTGGTGACGGCGATCAAGGCCGTTCTGGAGTTCGTCTTTCACTACAAAGGTGTCGTGGAGTTCGGCGACGTCGGCATCGTGCTGACCGCCGGCGTCTTCCTCTCGGGCTTCGTGCTGGCGGGCACGATGGCCGACTACAAAGAGGCCGAGAAGCTGCCGTCGGAGATCGCGATCACCCTCGAGACCATCGAGGAGATCTTCGTGCTCGCCTGTACGGGTCGCCCGGCGCTCGCCATCGGTGAGTTCAAGCGCGAGACGCTGAAGGTGGCCGACACCATCAAGGCCTGGCTCCTGCGCGCCAAGCAGACGCCCGAGGTCTTCGACGCGCTGACGCAGATGAACGTCATCATCCGCCGGCTCGAAGCGGGCGGCGCCGGGCCCTACGCGTCGCGCGCGGTGCCCCAGCTGCTGATGCTGCGCCGCAACGTCTCGCGCATCGACGTCATCCGCCGCACGGGCTTCCTCCCCGCCGCGTACGCGCTGCTCGAGGTGCTGCTGGCCATGATCCTGCTGCTGTTGATGGCGGCGTCATTCAAGAGCGTGGTGGCCGAGTTCATCCTCGTGCCGGTGGTGGCGCTGGTGAACGTGTACCTGCTGCGCCTCATCAAGGACGTCGACGACCCGTTCGACTACGCGCCTGACGGCCTGAAGCAGGGTGGGGCGGAGGTCGAGCTGTTCCCGCTCGACGAGTACCGTGCCCGCCTCGCGTCACGGCTCGACGCGTAGCGACTGGTGGTGCTCGAGGTACGCCGAGAAGCCCGCGCGTGACTCGAGCTTGAAGTCCGGCAGGCGCGCGAGCGCCTCGTCACTGAAGTGGTACTGCTCGATGACGAGGCTGGCCCGCACCTCGCCGGGCGCGCCTTCGAAGGCCTCGACCGCGTGCGCGAGATCGCCGCGGAAGTGCACCGCGCTGTTCGCGACGGGCGTCACGTTGGCCACCGGCGTCGAGCCGTTCCAGAGCTGCAGCGCGCCGCCGCGTGCGTTGGGCACCGTCAGGTACAGCACTGTCACCAGTTCGGGCACCGCGTCGGGTTCCTCGGCCGGCTTGCGCAGCGTGGCGTCGACGTGGCGTGAGACCGTGCCGCCTTCGCTCACCAGCAGCACGTTGAGGTACCAGGCGTTGGGCAACCGCTCGAGCCGACGCTGCCACCACGGAGTCAGCGCGCGCACCGACGGCTCGCCCAGCACCACGTCGAACCACGTCTTCAGCGCGGGGAACCGCGACTCGAGCTGCGCGCGCCCGTCGCGCTTGAAGATGACCGCGAAGCCGCGGCTCGACTGAAACGGTCCCGCCAGCGTGCTGCGCCCGACGAGCGGTGACGCCAGCAGCGCGTCCCTCAACGCGGCGAACGCCGTTGGCTCCAACGCAATCTTGTGACGACGAAACTCGCGCACGGTGTGATGGTGTCCTACCCGTCGAAAAATTGCCTGTTGTGACCTGTAGCAGATGCTCCCGCCCATGCTGATCGAACAGCCCAAGCGAGCGCCGCGCGTGCAGTTCAAACACCCGGTGCGCGTCGAGACGATGAGTGAGCCGCGTCGCGTGATCCGCACGCTGACGGCGAACGTGTCGCGTGACGGGCTGTTCCTGCGCATGCCTGAGCCGCTGCCCACGGGCACGAAGCTCCACGTCGCCATCGAGGCCGCCGGTGCGCCACACGCGCTCGCGGAAGGTGAGGTGTGCTGGGGCACGCGCGACGGCGAACTGGCGGGCTGCGGCGTGCGCTTTACGAAGTACGTCCACCCGCGCTCGAAAGAGCTGCTGTCTCACCTCGTCGATTCGCTGCACCACAACCGCCCGCTGCGCGTCGCCCCGCGGCCGGCGCGTTGGCCGCGTCGCGCGGCGTTCCTCGCGGGCCTCGTCGTCTTGCTGGGTCTCGTCGGTTGGGTGGTGGCCCCGGCACCCGCGGCGCCCGTCGTCGTCGAGCCGGTCGTGGCCGTTGCGCCGCCCGCCGCGCCGGAGCAACCCGCGGCGCAGCCGATGCCGGAGCCGGTCCCCGCGCCGACCGAAGTCATCGCCGCCGCGCCGAGCCCTGAAGTCCCCGCTGCACCCGTCGTCACGCCGCCGCCCGCGCGTTCGCGTCACCGCAACAAGGCGGTGCTGACGTCGGCGCGCGCGGCTCCGAAGACCGTTGCACCTTCGTTGGAAGAGGCGATGAAGGGCGCGCCGCCGGCGGTCCCCGCGCAGCGCTTTGGCACCACGATGTCGGTCGCAGGTACGCAGCGTGGCACCGTGAAGTTGCCGGTGGGCGCGGCGCCGCAGCTCTCGTGGGACGTCGCGGGGACCTCGCTGCGTCTCACCGCCGGCGGCGACGTCACCAAGGCCTTCTTCCTCGCCAGCCCGCCGCGCGCGGTGTTCGACATCGGCGGCAAGGCCCCCGCGCACACCGAGTCGGTGGAGTTGCCCGCGCCGCACAGCAAGGGACTGCGCATCGGCAAGCTGCCCACCGGCACGCGGCTGGTCGTCGATCTCGAGCGCGCGCCGAAAGAAGCGAAGGTCGACGGCAAGTCGCTCGTGCTGACGTTCTGAAGCGGTGGACCTCTCGACGCCAGTCATCGTCGGGCTCTTCTTCGTCGCGCTGCTCGCCGGCCTCGTCGACGCCATCGCGGGTGGCGGTGGCCTGTTGACGGTGCCTGCGTTGCTCGCGACAGGGCTCCCGACGCCCGTGGTCTTCGGCACCAACAAGGGCGCCGCGGTGTTCGGCAGTGGCGCCGCGCTGCTGCGCTTCTGGCGGGCGCGGCTCGTCGACACGCAGCGGGCGCGCGTCTTGTTCCCGCTGGGCTTCATCGGCTCGCTCGCAGGCGCCGGGTTGCTGACCTGGCTCGACCCGGCCGTGCTGAAGCCGTTGGTCCTGGTGTTGCTCGTCGGCGCGGCGCTGACGGTGGCGCTGGTGCGACCGCCGCAGACGCGCAGCGGTGTCGTCACGCGGTCAGCGGGCCTCAAGGCGGCGCTGCTGGCGCTGGTGGTCGGCGCTTACGACGGCTTCTTCGGCCCGGGCACCGGCACGTTCCTCATCATCGGCTTCGTCGTCTTGCTGCACACCTCGCTGCAAGAGGCGTCGGCCAGCGCCAAGGTGGTGAACTTCGCGTCGAACCTCGCGGCGATGCTGCTGCTGGCCGCGAAGGGCCTCGTCTTGTGGAAGGTGTCACTGCCGATGGCCGCGGGGCAGTTCATCGGCGGCACGCTGGGCGCGCAGCTGGCGGTGAAGCGGGGCGACACGCTGGTGCGTCGCGTGGTGGTGGGCGTGTCGTTGGCGTTGGTGATGAAGCTCGGCTACGACCTGACGCACTCGTGAAGATCACCATCACCTACTGCACGGCCTGAGGCTACGCGCCTCGCGCTGCCCGGGCGGCAGCGGCCCTGAAAGACGAGCTCGACGTCGACGCTGAGTTGGTGCGCGGCTCTGGCGGCATCTTCGAGGTGTCGGTCGACGGTCGCGTCGTGGCGGCGAAGCGCCTGGGCGCGTTCCCCGACGAGCACGCGGTGGTCGACGCGGTCGCGGCGGCGTTGGGGAAATGAAAACGGCCCGCGGGTCTCCCCACGGGCCGTCGTGCTGCGTCGCTTGAGTTCGCCGACTTCAGCGCTCGCAGACGAGCACTTCAGGCGAACGGGCGTCGAGGCCCTGCGCGCGCGCGATGATCTGCTGGCGGGCTTCGGCGTTCAGCTCGACCACCGTCCAGTGGCCGTCTTCACCGAGCGCGAGCGCCGTGTTGCCGTTGACCTTCTTGCTCTGCAGCAGCTCCTGGAACTCGACGCGCGCGATCTGCTTCTCGGGCTCACCCAGCTTCTTGAACTGCGGGTGATCTTCGAGCGCGTACATCGCCGAGAGCGCGTCCGGCGGGTCGGTGAACGGGAAATTGTCGCCGAGGATCACCACCAGCAACGCCTGGATGGGGAAGGTCGCCACGTCGATGACGAACGTGAAGGGGATGAGGAAGATGCCGGTCGTCTTGCGATCGACGTAGGTCGGGCGACGCACCGTGATGCCGAGGAAGGCGCGATCGACGAGGCGCGACAGCATGCAGCCCGACGAGAAGACAGCGGTGGCCACCGAGATGGCGATGAGACGGAACATGCGGCTCTTCATGGGAGCTCCTGTGGAGTGAGGCGAGCGACGCTGCGATTGTGAGAGCCGTTCGGCGGAAGGATCAAGCAAATCGCCGAACCGAGACAGGCTGCTACAGGCTGCGTCAGCTGTTGGCGCGGGCTTCGCGGCCTTCGCGGCTGGTGTCGAGCGCCGGCGTCTCACCGGTGGTCGGCTTCTCGGGCTTCACGCGCAGGCCGTAGCGCGTCGCCGCCGAGTCGATGATGGCTTCGATCAGCTGCTGATACGTGAAGCCGCGACGCTCGGCCGCCATCGCCAGCTCGCTGTCTTTCTCGAGGTACGGGTTGGGGTTCACCTCGAGCACGAAGGGCTCGCCCGTCTTGTTCGAGATGCGGAAGTCGACGCGCGCGTAGTCGCGGATCTTGAGGGCGCGGTACGCCAGCAGCGCGCTGCGCTCGATGCGCGCCTGCAGCTCGGGCGACACGGTCTCGGCGATCTCGATGTGCGGGTGATCGTCACCGAGGTCGCCGAACTTCACGACGCGGTCGCTCACCTTGGGCACGTTGGGGTCCCAGTTTCCCCAGTTCAGCTCGACGATGGGCAGGATCTCCGGGCGCGTCGACGTGCCGATCACGCCCACGTACACCTCGCGGCCGTCGATGAACTCCTCGGCGAGCGCTTCGTCGTTCAGGTTCTTGCGGATCTCGCGCACGCGCTTGGTCAGCTCGTCCCAATCGTTGACGACCGAGTGCTTGCCGATGCCGATCGACGCGTCGCTCTTCGCCGGCTTGACGATCAACGGGAAGTTCATGCGCCCGAAGGCCTCGAACGCTTCGCCGTCGAAGGTGAGGAAGTTGGGCGTGTTGACCTCGTGGTACTCGAGCAGCTGCTTGGTGAGGATCTTGTCCTGCGCGAGCAGCAGCCCGGCGGTGCCAGAGCCCGTGAACTTCACGCGCGCCATCTCGAGCACCGCGGCGACGTTCACTTCGAGGCGGTAGTCGTCGGCGAAGGTCTCGCAGACGTTGAACACGAGATCAGGCTTCTGCTTCTCGAGCTCCTCCAGCAGGTCGAACACCGCGTCGTGCACGGCGATCTGCTGCGTGGTGTGGCCAAGCGCGGTGAGCGCATCGATGACGTCGGTGACGACGGGGTCGACCGGATCTCCGGACGGCTGGTAGTGGAGAACCGAGATCTTCAGCGGCGGAACTGTAGCGGCTGCCATTCAGCCACCACTGTAGATCCGATCGCGTCGATCAATCGACGTCGAAGAACTTGTCCGTGTACAGGAAGTTCATCGCGAGCGTGGTGAGCAGCGCCGTCAACTTCGTCGTGTACTCACGCGCTTGATCGCGGTGCACGCTGAGCTTCATCGCAGCGACGCGCTCCGTGAGGTGATCGAGCAGCGACTTCACCACCGCGCGCGAAACACCTGAGTATTGCGTGACCGCGACGATGAGCGCCTGACGTTCTGAGCGCAGCAGCGTGTCGGCGTTGGTGTTGCCCACGCCTTCCAGCTCGAAGAGCTGCGCGAGATCCTGATCGAGCTGCTCGCCGATGGAGTGGTCGATCTTTTCTTCCAGCGCGCGCTGCCGGTAGTGATCGAGCACCGTCTCTTCCATCTCGCCGACGTCGAGGTCGCGATCGGTCAGCGTGACGGGCGCGGCGGTGCGGCCGACGCTGGCCACCACGTCGCGCATGAACTCCAGCTTCTTGATCGCGCCCCAGCCCTTGTAGCGCTCGGCCCAGTTCGAGCCCGGCGTGATGAACACCGCGAACGTCTCGGCGAAGTCTTCGTCGGGGTGCTTCTGCGCGTACCACCCAGAGAGGTGCGCGACGTACTTCCGGCTGAACGGGTGCGGCTTGTAGGTCTCGAGGTACGGCTTGCTGAAGTCGCCGAACGTCTTCGTCCACGCGTCGCTCTCGTAGAGCTTGTACGCGTAGTTGAACGCGTGGCCGGCCTCGTGGCGCAGGTACATCATGATGTCGCGCTCGGTCTCGGCGCCGGCGCCCAGCGCGTCTTCGATCTGCAGCAGCTTCTGGTCGGCCAGGTAGAAAGGAATGCCGATGACGGGCACGCCCGACGGGCAGCCCCATTGATCCGACAGGTAGCACTCGGGGCGCAGCGTGATGCCGGCCGCTTCGAGCTCTTCGTAGAGCTGGTTGATCTGCTTCTCGAGCCGCGTGCCCTTCAGGTGCAGCGTGAGGTCTTTGATGCGGGCCTGCAGCAGCTCTTCACTGGCGGCAGGCAGCTCTCCAAAGTGCGGCTCAGGAGGCTTCTCACGGAAGGCGGCAGGGCTGGCGTGGGCGGTCGTCATGGTCGGTCCGGTACGGTCGCGGCGGACCATAACCGACTGACCCAACACGCCAACGGCGGACCTCTTCCGTGTTGCAATGCCCCGAACTTACTCGTGATTTATCAGGCAGGTCGTTCGCGACACTGACTGTCTGTTCAGTCGAAGGCCCCGATGTCAGGGTCTTTCTTCGGAGGCGTTTTTCTGACAGCGGGCGGGCGCCCAGCCGCCGCTTCCAGCGGGAACTCGAAGCTCTGTTCGCCTTCAGCGCGCAGCGTCTTCGACAGGTCTTTGTGACCCGCGAGCTTGAAGATGAGGGTGCGTGTCGCACCTGGTTGCCAGTCGATCGTCAGCGGCGTGTTGCCGATGGTGACGCCGTCTTCGGAGATCTCCGCGCCGTCGGGCGTGGTCTTGAGCGTCACCTTCACGGTGGTCGCCGCTTCGACGTGTGGCTCCGTCGGCGTGGGCGTGACGATCGGCGCGACGACGGGCGTGTCGACTTTCGGCGGGAGTTCCGGTGGCCGCGTCATTTTCCACACGACAGCACCTGCGATGATCAACACCAGCACGGCGACGCCGCCGACCACTGCACCCAATGGCACGCCGCTGGGCGCCTGCGCGACCGACGAGCTCTGCGACGGTTGACGTGAATCCGGCGTGTGTGGCGCGAGCGACTGCCCCGCGCGCGACGCCGACTTCGGCAATGGCTTCGACACCGCGCTGACGCCCTTCGTCGGGAGCCGCGCCTTCGACGGGCTGACGCTGCCTTGCGAGCGACGCGAAGCGGACGACGCGCCGCTGCCGACGTCTTTGCCCGTCTCGGGCGTGAACTGCGGCACGGCGTCGAGCACGGAGTCAGGCGTGCCCGACATCGCGGCCTGCAGCGCCTGCACGAAGTCTTCGCACGTCTGGAAGCGGTCTTCCTTCTCGGGCTTGAGGCCCTTGATCAGGAACTCGTCGATGGCCTTGGGCACGGGCGCGCCCTGACGGTAGGTGGCGACCGGCGGCACGTTGCCCGCGAGCGCCAGCGTCAGCGCCTTGCGCACCGAGTTGGCGCCGTACGGCGAGTGACCGGTGAGGCAGTAGAAGAAGACGCCGGTCAGCGAGAAGAGATCGCTGCGCTGATCGACGAGCTCACCGCCAGCCTGCTCGGGCGGCATGTACTGCGGCGTGCCGAGCACCTGACCGGTGGAGGTGAGCTGCTCTTCGTCTTCCTGCTCGAGCGCTTTGACGAGGCCGAAGTCGAGCACCTTCACGTACTCATGCCCGTCGACCTTGGTGAGCATGATGTTGTGCGGCTTGAGGTCGCGGTGAATGACCTGCGAGTGGTGCGCGTGCGCCACGCCAGCCGCGCATTGCTCGATGATCGCCGCGGCTTCTCGCAAGGTCAGCGGCCCGTCGCGCTTGATGCGCTGACGCAGCGACTCACCTTCGAGCATCTCCATCACGTAGTAGCAGAGGCCGTCGTCGGTCTTCCCGAAGTCGAAGATGGTGATGATGTTCGGGTGATGCAGTCGGCTCGCGACCTCGGCTTCTCGCTTGAACCGCTCGAAGAACGTCGCCGCCATCGCGAGCTGCGGGTGCAGCGTCTTGAGCGCGATGGGCCGCTGCACGCTGGTCTGCAGCCCCTTGAACACCATGCCCATGCCGCCCTGGCCGAGCACCGACTCGACGCGGTAGCGACCGTCGAGCGTCTTGCCGATCAGCTCCTGCGCGTTGACGGACTCGAACGGTTCCTTCGCCATGGGTGCGCGGAGTGTACGCGACGACGGTCAGGGCGGGGGCGCGAACCAGAAGGCTGTCTCATTCACGCCCGGCGCCCACCACAACGGGTTGCTCAGCTGCATCGCGCCGAAGGTGTTGCGGTAGCCGGCGATCTGCGACGGGTCGCTGCGGTACGTGAAGTACGTGTGCGCGAAAGCGTGGGCGATCGAGAGCCGCGCGGCGGTGTCGTGCTGTGGCCCGAACGGCGAGGCCGCGTAGTAGGCGCTGACGTAGCTCCACGCGAGCGCCTGCAGCGACGCGCCGGCCGTGGCGTTCACGCCGCTCGGCACCATCGCGCCCACGGGTGAGCGCCCGTACACGGCAGAGAAGACGACGCAGGCCATGAAGTACACGCCGGTGCGCGTGAGGTGCACGTCGTCAGAGAAGATGACGTTCAGCGTGGCGGTGTTGTTGCTCTGCGTGATGCCGGCGACGCCGGGGGTGGTGGTGGCGCGGTCGATCAGCTCGGCGAGCGCGCCGTTGGCGGGGAGGGTGGCGAGGCGGTCGGTGCGGTTCTCTGCCGCGAGTGAGGTGTTGATGCGTGAGGCGATCGCTTCCCACAGCTGCAGTTGCTCGCGCTCGTGCGCGATCCAGGGGGCGGGGTTGTTCTTGTCGAACACGTCTTTCCACGTGCCGTAGAAATAGCCGCGGCCGTTCGGCGACCCGACGTGGAACAGCTCGTAGAAGTGGCGCAGCAGCGGGACGGTGTTCTCCCACTGCAGCATGTCGAAGGCGTTGTGGTTCTCGGCGATGACGAGCGTGGTGTACGCGCCGCCGGTGACCGTGGCGGGGTTGCGCAGCTCGGGAACGAGGTTCATTCCGTCGCCCGTGCGGTTCTTGCCCTGCGAGTAGCCGGTCCACGGGTACATCGATTGCTGTCGCGGATCGTTGCCGTGTCCGACCGTGCGCACGCGGATGGGTGAGCCGATCACGTTCTGCTGTTGGTACTGCGAGGCGAGACCGAGGCTGACGGCGATCGCCTCGACGTCGTCGGGGAGCGGGTTGTCGGTGAGGCTGTGACCAGTCCAGAAGATGGTCGCGGCGGTGAGCGCGCCGGTGCCTCCCCCTGTTGCTGTTCCGCCGCCCGTCGCCGTACCGCCGCCCGTCGCTGTGCCGCCGCCGATCGCGGTGCCGCCGCCAGTCGCCGCGCCACCGCCAGCCGCAGAACCGCCACCCGTCGCAGTGCCGCCGCCGGTCGCTCCGCCACCGCCAGTCGCAGAACCGCCGCCAGTCGCAGTTCCGCCGCCAGTCGCAGTTCCGCCGCCAGTCGCCGTGCCGCCGCCGGTCGCTGAGCCACCGCCGGTCCCCGTACCGCCGCCAGTCGCAGTGCCGCCGCCAGTTGCTGCGCCGCCGCCAGTCGCAGTGCCGCCGCCAGCTGCTGAGCCGCCGCCACCGGTCGCGTCGCCGCCTCCGGTCGCTGCGCCGCCGCCCACCGACGCATCGGGGACTTCGCCCACTTCTCCAGCGCACGAACAGAGGACCACCGCCGTGAGGATTGCCGCCCTGAGAGACATGGGAGCGGACGGTACAACTCCAGCGTTGTCGCGCCACTCGCCGTGTTATTCGCGACGCGCCGTGAGTCTCGTCATCGTTCAAGGTCTGTCGCTGTCGTACGGCTCGAAGACGCTGTTCGACGGGAGCGCGTTCAACATCGGTCCCACCGATCGCATCGGCCTCGTCGGCGCCAACGGCACCGGCAAGTCGACGATGCTGAAGGTGCTCGTCGGCCAGGTGCTGCCGGACAACGGCACGTTGACCTTCCGTCGCAAGTCGCGCGTCGGCTACCTGCCGCAAGATCTCCAGTCGCTCCCCGAAGGCACGCTGGTCGACGCGGTGATGTCGACGGTGCCCGGCCGCGATTCGCTCGATGAGCGCCTCAAGCTGACGGAGCAGCAGCTCGGCGAGACGTCAGACGCGGACCTGCAGATGGAGCTCGCCGCAGAGCTCGCGGAGTTGCTCGAGGAGCGCGAACACTTCGACGCGCACTTCGGCAAGCACCGCGCGGAGCAGATCCTCCTTGGGCTCGGCTTCAAGCTCCCCGACTTCGACAAAGCGACCGACAAGTTCTCAGGCGGCTGGCGCATGCGCGCGGCGTTGGCGGGGTTGCTGCTGCAAGACCCCGATCTGCTGCTCCTCGACGAGCCGACGAACCACCTCGACCTCCCGACGCTCGCCTGGTTCGACGCGTTCATGAAGCGCAGCCGCAAGGCGATGGTGCTCATCAGCCACGACCGCGGCTTCCTGAACCGGCAGATCAACAAGGTCATCTCGCTCGAGACCGAGGGCGTGCGCACCTGGGCGGGCAACTTCGAGGACTACCGCCGTCAGCGCGCTGAGGAATACGAGCGGCTGCTCGCGCAGCAGGAGAAGATCGACGCCAAGCGCGAGCACCTCGAGAACTTCATTCGCCGGTTCGGCGCGAAGGCCACCAAGGCCACGCAGGCGCAGTCGCGTCAGAAGCAGCTCGACAAGCTCGAAGACGTGGCCGTGCACACCGAACGCGCGACCGTCTCGTTCACGTTCCCCACCGTGGCGCAGAGCGGCCGCGAGGTCGTCGGCTTCAAGGACATCCACAAGGCGTTCGGCGACAACGTCATCTACGAGGGAATGAACGCGCAGGTGCTGCGCGGTGAGCGCATCGCCGTCGTCGGTCTCAACGGCGCCGGCAAGACCACGCTGCTCAAGATGTTGGCCGACGAGCTGACGCCCGACGCGGGCGGCATCACGCTCGGGCACAACGTGGTGATGGGCTACTACGCGCAGCACCACGCCGACACGCTCGACCGCACGCAGACCATCCTCGACGAGATGATGGACCTCGTGCCCGACAAGCCGCAGGCCTTCGTGCGCAGCGTGCTGGGCTCGTTCCTGTTCTCAGGCGACGACGTCGAGAAGAAGATCGGTGTGCTGTCGGGCGGTGAGCGCGCGCGCGTGGCGCTGGCGAAGTTGCTGCTGAAGCCGGCCAACCTGCTCGTGATGGACGAGCCGACGAACCACCTCGACCTCGACAGCTCCGAGGCGTTGATCGAAGCGCTGCAGGGCTACACCGGCACGCTGATGTTCGTGTCGCACAACCGCTCGTTCCTCGACGCGCTGGCGACGCACGTGTGGGACGTGAAGGACCGGAAGATCGTCCCGTACCCCGGCAACCTCGCCGACTACCTCGTGCACCTCGACGCCGAAGCGGCCGCGCGGGCGAAGGGTGAAGAGCTGCCGGCGCCGGGGCAGGGCGGCGGCGACAACGCGCTCAGCCAGAAGGATCGCAAGCGCCTCGAAGCCGAAGCGCGCCAGGCGAAGAGCGCGAAGGCCGGCCCCCTCAAGAAAGAGATCGCGAAGCTCGAGGCGCGCATCGCGCAGCTCGAGACCGAGCAGAAGGCGCGTGAGGAGAAGCTGGTCGACCCGGCGTTTGCGGCCGATTTCTCGAAGTCACGGCCGGTGCTCGACGCGCACCGCGAGGCCGCCGCCGAGCTCGAAATGTCCATGAGCCGCTGGGAAGCCGCCAGCAGTGAGCTGGCCTCACTTGATGGATGAGCTGGACCTCGAACTGAGGCTCGCGGACCTCTTTGCGAGTGACGCGCGGGTCGGCCGTTGGACCGACGGTTTCATCCTTCATGACGAATGCACCGAAGACGGCGTCACGACGATTCGTGGCTCACTCTGGACGATCGATGCGCAGCGAGCACACCCAGTGATGGTGCGCTTGTCCGGCGAATCGATCCTGTTTGCCGCGTTCGGCGACGTGGACTGCCCTGAGGGCCGCGTCCGCTCCCGCTGGGTGACGCCGCGCGATTGGCTTCACACCTGGGTCGCCTCCGAGGGGAGCTGATGCTCCCCTGCGGCCGCCCGTCAGATCATCTTGCGGTACACGCCGACGACCTTCCCGAGGATCATCGTCTGCTTGAAGTCCGACTTGTTCACGTAGATCGGCTCCATGGTCGCGTTGTGCGGCTGGAACCTGATGCGGTCGCCTTCCGGGTGGTAGCTCTTCACCGTGGCTTCGTCTTCGATGAGGGCCACCACGATCTCGCCGGGCGTCGCGTTCGGCGCCTTCTTCACGAAGATGAAGTCACCGTCGTGAATGCCGGCCTCGATCATCGACTCGCCTTTGACGCGCAGCGCGAACACCTCGCGGCCTGAGCCACCCAGCAAGAAGCTGTCGATGCGCACCGTGTCTTCGACGTTCTCGGTCGCGAGAATCGGGGCGCCGGCGGCGACGCGACCCAGCAGCGGCACGTCGATCATCCCCGTGTCGCCGAGCGTCTTCTTCGCGCCAAGCCCCAGCACCATGCGCGCACGCTTGGTCGGCACCAGCGATCGGCTCTGCTGCTCGCCGCGCGTCAGGAACCCCTTTCGCTCCAGCGCCTTGAGATGGTCGTTCACGCCGTTGGTCGACTTGATCTCCATCTCCTCACCGATCTCACGGATCGTCGGCGGGTAGCCGCGCTCCTCGGTGGTCTTCTGGATGTACGTCAGTATTTCCTTCTGGCGGTCGGTGATGTCTTCCATGGGCTGGATCTCCGTTCAGTATGGTCCCTGAACAGCCGTACAGAGTCAATTTTTTCATCGGCCCGGCGCGAGTCGGGCACACTGTGGGGCACATGCTGCGCGGCGTCATCATTCTCGGGTTGGCGATCGTGGCGACCGGCTGTCGCGGCGTGCTGGCGGGCGAAAAGTTCACCAAGGACGGCGTGGCCTACCGGGTCGTCGTCCCTGACGACGGCAACGGGTGGCGCCGCGTCGACTTCGAAGACAACGATCTTGCGTGGATCTCCAACGATTCCGCGCATGTCATCGCCGTCAACGCCACGTGTACCGGGCATGAAGACCCGCCCCTCGACGTTCTCACCAAGCACCTCGTCATGGGCTTCACGGAACGCGACTGGCTCGATCAGAAGGCCTTCACGCTCGACGGCCGCGATGCGCTGCGCTCGAAGCTTTCCGCCAAGCTGGACGGCGTGCCCACCGCCCTCGAGCTGGTGGTCTTGAAGAAGAACGGCTGCGTCCACGACTTCACCTACATCAGCCCGCTGGGCCGGGAAGCCACGCATCAGGCAGCGTTTGACGGTCTGGTGGCCGGCTTCAGGCAGGAGCGCGCGAAGTGAGTGACTCGTCGCCGCCGCACGACGCGGAGCCGGAGCAGACCGAGCTCAGCGACATCGTCCAGCAGGAGCTGGCGGCGATCCTCCCGTTCTCGGTGCGCGTGCAGGAGGGCCTGGGCGCCTTCGGCGGCATGATGGTGATGCTGGTGCGCTCGATTCAGCGCGCCTTCCGCCGCCCGTGGTCGCTGGGCGAGATCTCGTACCAGGTGGTCGCGCTGGGCGCGCGCTCGCTGTCCATCGCCACGCTGACCGCCGTCTTTGCCGGCCTCGTCATGACGCTGCAGTTCGCATTCTTCATGGCGCGCTTCGGCATTCAGCACACCGTCGGCAAGGTCGTGGTGCTGACGCTCTTCCGCGAGCTGGGCCCCGTCTTGACCGCGCTCACCGTGGGCGCGCGCATCGGCTCGGGCATCACCGCGGAGCTCGGCTCGATGAAGGTGACCGAGCAGATCGACGCCATCTCGGCGCTCGGCGCGGACCCCATCAAGAAGCTCGTCACGCCGCGCATCATCGCGTGCTTCCTCGTCATGCCGGCGCTCACGGCCCTCGCCGACGTGTTCGGTCTCTTCGCCGGCGCCGTCGTGGCGTCGACGCAATACGACATCCCCATGCAGCAGTACTTCCGCGCCGCGGTCGAGACGGCCGACATGTTCGACTTCGGGTCGGGCATCGGGAAGAGCGCGGTGTTCGGCATCATCGTGGGCCTCGTCGGCTGCTTCAAAGGCTTCGAGGTCACCGGCGGCACCGAAGGCGTCGGCCGCGCGACGACCGAGACGGTGGCCATCACGTCAGTGTCGGTGTGCCTCGCCGACTTCTTCCTCACCAAGCTCTTCCTCGCCCTGTGAGCGCGCCTTCTTCGCCAGACGTCTTGATCCGCTGGGAAGACCTCTACAAGGCCTTCGGGACCAAGCGCATCTACGACGGGCTCGAGCTCGAGGTGAAACGCGGCGAGACGCTAACCATCATCGGCGGCTCCGGCACCGGCAAGAGCGTGCTGCTCAAGTGCCTCATCGGCCTGCTGTACCCCGATCGTGGGCACATCTGGTTCGAAGGCAACGACGTCACCACCATGGGCGAGCACGAGCTGCGCGAGGTGCGCAAGCGCGTGGCGATGGTGTTCCAGGGCGCGGCGCTGTTCGACTCGTTGTCGGTCGGCGAGAACATCGCGTACCCGCTGCGAGAGCACCTGAAGGGCGCCACCGACGACGAGATCGCCGCGCGCGTCGCCAAGAACCTCAAGATGGTGAACCTGCCCGGCATCGAGCAGATGCGGCCGTCTGATCTCTCGGGCGGCATGCGCAAGCGCGTGGGCCTCGCGCGCGCCATCGCCATCGAGCCTGAAGTGATCCTCTACGACGAGCCGACGACGGGCCTCGATCCCATCTCGACCCGCGTCATCGACGAGCTCATCGTGTCGATGAAGCAGCAGTTGGGCTGCACCTCGATCGTCGTTACCCACGACATGGACAGCGCGTTTCGCGTGAGCGATCGCATGGCCATGCTGGCGAAGCGGAAGATCGTCGCCTCCGGTACGGTGGCCGAGATGAAGGCGTCGACGAACCCCGACGTGCGCGCGTTCTTCGACGCGAGGAAGAGCTAGGAGCCAATGAGCACGCCTCCCATGACCCCCGCAGAGCGCGAGAAGCGGGTCATCATTCGCGCGGGTCTGTTCATCGCGCTCGGCCTCGCGCTGGCCGGCATCGTCGTCTTCGTCATCGGCAAGGAACGCCGCCTGTTCGAAGAGCAGAACCTCTACACGGGCGCCTTCGAGAACGTCGACGGCCTCGCGCTCGATTCACCCGTGCGCCTCGGCGGTCTCAACGTCGGCAAGGTCTCGAAGATCAGCTTCGCGCCCGACCTCGGTGACAAGCGCATCATCGTGCAGATGGAGATCAGCAACCGCTTTCAGGAACGCATTCGCGAAGACTCGGTGGCGCGCGTGATCGGCCGCGGCGTGCTCGGTGACAAGGCCATCGACGTCTCGCTGGGCTCTCCCGACAAGCCCGTGGTGCCCAACAAGGGCGAATTGAAGACCGGTACGTCGGGCGACATCAGCTCGCTGCTCAAGGCGACCGGCGAGGTCATCGACAACGTCGTCACCATCACGCGCGATCTGCGCAGCGGCGTGCAGAGCTACACCACCGACGAGATCACCAACGACGTCACGCAGTTCATCAAGTCGGCGCGCAACATCGCGACGGAGATCGAGAAGGGGAAGGGCGCGGCCAACGTGCTCATCTACGACAAGCGCACGGGCGACGAGGTGAAGCTGCTGGTGAGCCGCGCCTCAGAGGTCGCGCTGCGCCTCGACAACGCCGTCGCCAAGGTCGACACGCTGCTCGGCGACATCAAGAACGGCGAAGGCTCGCTGCACGCGCTCATCTACGACAAGAAGGTTGCGGGGGCGATCACCGACCTGGGCGACGCGGCCGACGAGCTGGCGAAGCTCATCCACGACGCCAAGACCTCGAAGGACGGCGCGGTGTACCAGTTGGTCTACGGCGACGCGAAGACGCTGCTCGCGGACCTCTCGCAGTCGGCGGCCGACATCAAGACCATCACCACCAAGATCAAGGCGGGTGAAGGCACGCTCGGCGCGGTGATCAACGACCCGACCGTGTACGAAGACCTCAAGGAGATCCTCGGCAACATCAAGCGCAACCGCGTGCTGCGCGAGCTGGTGCGCTTGTCGATCAGCAACGCCGACAAGGTCGACGAGTCAGGCAAGCAGAAGAAGTGAACGCGGGTGCGCCCGTGTAGGTCTTCGACGTCGCACGGGAACGGCCTACAATCAGGGCCTTCCCTGATGTCACAGAAGCCCCTCATCCTCTGCGTCGATGACGAGCAGAACGTGCTCGACGTGCTGTGCCGCACGTTCGAGCGCTTCGCGACGGTGCTGACGGCGAAGTCAGGGCCCGAGGCGCTCGCGGTGTTACGGACGCGCCCCGTCGATCTGCTCATCACCGATCAGAAGATGCCTGACATGACGGGCATCGAGCTGGCGCGCGCGGCGCGTGACGAAGGGCTGAACGTCACTACGATCCTCCTCACGGCGTACACGAACCCGGCTGATCTGATCGCCGCCATCAACGATGGGCAGGTCTTCCGTTACGTCACCAAGCCGTGGGACGTGAACGATCTGCTGATGACGGTGCGCAACGCGCTGTCGGTCGCGCAGCTGCGTCGCGACAAGGAACGGCTCGTCGAGTCGCTGCACAAGCGGGTCGAGGCGCTCAACGTGATGTACGAGGTCAGCCGGCAGAGCGCGAAAGACGCGCCCTCGCTGGACGCCATCGTCGATCGTCTGCTGTCCACCGTCGGCCGCGTCTTGCCGCACGACGCGAGCGCGGTGCTGGTCGAGTCGAGCGACGGCGATCACGCGGCGCTGCGCATTCGTTGCAACGGGCCGCTCTCAGATGGCGCGCTGCTGCACGTGAAAGACTCGGTGCTCAACTCACACCGCAAGGCCGCGGGTGTGGTGCTGCCCGAAGAGCGCGTGGCGACGAGCGTGACGGGCGGCGTCGGTGGCGCAGCAGAGCCGATGTCGGCGTTCCCCTGTGCGCTGTCGGTGCCGCTGGTGGCCGAGCGTCGCACGGTGGGGACGCTGGCGTTGTTCTCCACGCGGCCCGACGCCTACTCGACCGAAGACGGCGAGCTGCTCGACCTGCTCGTCAACCAGACCACCGACGCCATCACGCACGTGCGCGCGGCCGAACGTGAGGCGCGGCTGCGCGTCGAGCAGATGGTCGAGGCGATGGGCGATGGGGTGATCCTCACCGACGCCAAAGGCTCAGTGATGGTGGTGAACCGCGCGGCGCGCGAGCTGCTCGAGCTGTCCTCGTCAGACGGGCGGCCACAGCTGGAAGAGCTGACCGCGGCGCTGGGCGTGTCACCGTTCGATCTCGTGCGAGGGTGGGAATACGGCGGCGCCAAGACGTTGCGAGAGCCGTTGGAGCTCGGCGGACGCGCGTTGGAGCTGGTGGTGACGCCGGTCGCAGGGCACGCGGGTGGGCTCAAGGGCCTGGTGCTGGTGCTGCACGACGTCAGCGCGCAGCGCGAGCTCACGCAGCGCAAAGACGAGTTCGTCGGCATCATCAGCCACGAGCTGCGCACGCCGCTGACCAGCATCGCGGGCGCTGTCGACCTGGTGCTCAACGGCCTCGCCGGAGACGTCACCGAGAAGCAGAAGCGCTTCCTCTCGATGGCGCGCGAGTCGACGGAGCGGCTCAACGCGCTCGTCGATGATCTCCTCGATCTCTCGAAGTTCGAGCAGGGCGCGCTGCACCTCGATTTTCAGGTGACCCGGCTCGACGAGATCGCGCGCGCCGCGGTCGAGCGCTACGGCCCGCTGTGCGCCGAGAAGCAGATCGCGTTGAACGTCGAAGCGCAGCACGACGTGAAGCTGCTCGCCGACCCGCATCGCCTGTCGCAGGTGGTGAACAACCTGCTGACGAACGCTGTGAAGTTCACGCCTGCAGGCGGCACGGTGACGGTGACGGTCGGCGCTTCCATCGACGCGCCCGGTCACGCAGCGCTGTCGGTGTGGAACTCGGGCGAGTCGATCGCCGACGCCGATCTCGAGCGCATCTTCGACCGCTTCGAGCAGGCGCGGTCGGCCAAGACGAAGAATCTGCCCGGCACCGGCCTTGGGTTGTCGATCTGCAAGACCATCGTGGAAGGCCACGGCGGGAAGATCTGGGCCGAGAGCGGCGTGGGCGCGCGCTTCGTGGCCGTGCTGCCTGAGACGCCGCCCGATGCGCCGCCAGCGGCGGCCGGCTCGGAATCAAAGAGCTCGCGCGCGACGGTGTTGGTGGTCGACGACGCGCAGGTGCTGGCGTGGCTGCTCAAGGCGCAGCTGCTGCACGCGGGCTTCAAGGTGCTGGTGGCGAACACCGCCGACGACGCGCTGACGCTGACGCGACGTGCGCGGCCTGACGTGGTGACGCTCGACCATCGCTTGCCCGACGTGGCCGGCCTCGAGCTGCTCGAGATCCTCCGCAACGACCCCGAGACCAAGTCGTCGCGCGTGCTGATGCTGTCGGGCAGCGACGTGCGCGAGCTGGCGCTGCGCGCCGGGGCGACGGGGTTCCTCCAAAAGCCTGTCGGTGCGGCCAACCTGGTCGCCAGCGTGGAAGCGGTGCTGCGGCAACACCGTGGCGGGCGCGGGCGCGTGCTGGTCGTTGACGACGATCCGCAGATCGCCGCCATCTGCGTCGAGGTGCTGACCAACCAGGGCTTCGAGGTCGACCACGCGAACACCGTCGACGACGCGCGGCGCGCGATGTCTCGCCGTCGGCCGGACCTGTTGTTGCTCGACGTCGCGCTGCCTGATGGCGACGGCTTCCATTTCTTCGAGGCGCTGAAGGCTGAACGCGTGCCGAGCCCGCTGTCGGTGATCTTCATCTCGGCGCGCAGTGACACGCCGGCGAAGGTTCGCGCGCTCAAGCTCGGCGGTGACGACTACCTGACCAAGCCGTTCGACGCGCTCGAGCTGGGGGCGCGCGTGGAGTCAGTGCTGCGCCGCCGCACCTTCGACACCAGCGCCAGCCCGACGACGCAGCTGCCGGGGTCCGCAGCCATCGAGCGCGAGGTGCAGCGACGGCTCGAAGAGAAGGCCGGCTTCGCGTTCTGCTACCTCGACCTCGACAACCTGAAGGCGTTCAACGACTTCTACGGCTTCGCGAAGGCTGACGCTGTGGTGAAGCAGACGGCGGACATCCTTCGTGAGGTCGTCGCGCAGCTGGGTGATGGCTCGGAGTTCGTCGGGCACGTCGCCGGTGATGACTTCGTGTTCATCGTTCGGCCGGAGCAGGCCGAGGGCATCAGCCGTCGGGTGATCGAGTCGTTCGATCGGATCATTCCGCTCTATTACGAGCGCGCCGATCGCGAGCGCGGGTCGATTGAGGCGGAGGATCGCTACGGGCAGCGCCGGAAGTTCCCGATCATGAGCGTATCGATCGCCGCCGTGATGTCGGACGGTACGCTGGAGCACCCGGAGCTCGCGCGTCTCGCGGCGGAGCTGAAGAAGAAGGCGAAGGCGGTGCAGGGCAGCGTGGTGTTGTTCAGCGATCGTGGCGACGGAGAGCGCGAGAGTGCGTGAACGACAGCATTCCCCCTCTCCCGCGAAGTGGGAGAGGGTTGGGGTGAGGGCGCCCGCTTGAAGCTCTCCCAGAAGCTCCTCCTCTTCGTGCTCGCCGCGGCCGTGGTGCCGCTGGCCTTCGCCGGTTTCTGGCTGCTGCGTGAAGCCGAACGGGAGCTCGCCGTGCGCCTCGAGCGGGAGCAACGCGCGCTCGCTGCCGCCGCCGCCGAAGCCGCCGGTACGCAGCTCGCGTCGTCGCTCGAGTCGCTCGCGCAGTCAGCGCTGCTCATCGACTGGTCGGCCGTTTCCGCCGCCGAGGCCGAAGGTGGGCTTCAGCTGCTCGCCTCTCAATCGCCTGTCGTGGTCGCGGCGGCGCTGCATGCGCCGTCACGAAAGACCGCGCCCGTCTTTATCGGCCCGCGCGAAGAGCGCCCGCAGGTGAAGGTCTCGGCCGAGGCGTTGCTGCAGACGCTGCCGCTCGCGACGCTGGCGTCCTACGGCGAGGCGGGCCAGCTCGCGCTCGGCTCGGCGCAAGACAGCAACGCAGGCCCGTGGATGCCCGCGGCGATTCAGGTCGGGCCGCGCGGCGCCGAGGCGCCGATGGTGGTGCTGGCGCTGACGCTCGCCGTGCTCGACCGCTGGCTCGTCGAGCACTCGCCGCAGATGACGACGCTGGAGATCGTCGACGCCGACGGCCGCGTGGTCGCCAGCAGCCAGTGGCACCAGAAGCTCCAGCGCCTCGATGACGCCCGACTCAACGCGCTGCGAGCTGGCAACCCGCTGGTGAACTCCGGCGTCGAGCAGCTCGCGTTCGAGAAGGTGCCCGGCAAGCTGGGCCTCACCGCCGTCGTCTCGGTGCCGCTCGACGCGGCGCGCGCGCCGGTGCGATCGCTTCGTCGCAGCGTCGTCGGCGGCATGGGCGCCACGGTGTTGCTCCTCGTGGTCGTCTCGGTGCTCTTCGCGCGTCGCCTGGCCTCGAGGTTGGACCAGCTGGGCTCTGTCGCAGATGCGTTCGGTCGCGGTGAGCTGAACCGCCGCGTGGCGCTCACCGGCGGCGACGAGCTCACGTCGCTGGGCAAGACGTTCAACGCGATGGGCGCCGAGCTCGAGACGTCGCGCGCCAAGCTGTTGACCTGGAACGACGAGCTCAAGCGGCGCGTGGAAGAGGCCACCGCTGAGCTGCGCGCGGCCCAGGCTCAGCTGCTCGAAGCCCAGAAGCTGGCCGCCATCGGTCAGCTCGGCGCAGGCGTCGCGCATGAGATCAACAACCCGCTCGTGGGCATCCTCGGGAACGCGCAGCTGCTGTTGATGGACACCCCGGAGACCAACGACAACTTCTCGCTGCTCAAGCAGATCGAGCAGAGCGCGCAGCGGTGCCGGGAGATCACGCAGCAGCTGCTCCGGTTCTCGCAGAAGCGCGGCGAGGTCTCGCTGGCACCGATGGACCTGAACTCGCTCGTTACCCGCGCGATGACGCTCGAGCGGGAGCGATCACCGGGCGTGACCGTCGACGTCGTGTTGCCGCCCGAGGCCACGCGCATCGACGGCGACGCGGAGCAGCTCGAGCAGGTGCTGTCTCAGCTCTGCGCCAACGCGCGCACGGCGATGAAGACGTCGCTCGAGAAGCGGCTGAGCGTCTCGGTGGCGGCGAGCGACGGCGGCGCGACGTTGACTGTCGCTGACACCGGCAAGGGTGTTGCTCCAGAGAACGTCGCGCGGATCTTCGAGCCGTTCTTCACGACGAAGGACGTGTGGACGAACATCGGCCTCGGGCTCGCCGTCGCGTACCGCGTGATGCAGGAACATGAAGGGCGCATCGAGGTCGAGAGCGAGGTCGGGAAGGGGGCTCGCTTCGTGCTCACGTTCAAGGCTGCTGGCACGACTCAACGGAAAGCGGCGCATGGCTCGTTGAGCATCGGCGGGCAGGGTAAGGGCATTACTGGGTAGCTCGTGGCCCCTCTCCCCGACGGGGAGAGGGGAGTTCGACTACCATCGCCGCCGATGTCGCCG
>CAYWON010000062.1:0-34323 GCA_964459885.1 uncultured Archangium sp. | reverse complement strand
CTCGGCGGCCCGCATTCCTACCGAGAGCGAACGAACTTCTGATCTGCCGTACTAGTAATACAGTGCGACAGGCGTTCAGTAGGGCGATGTACGCAACTCAGAACGTGATGCCGGGCCAGCTCGGCAGCGGCGCGTCGGCCTTCGGCGGCAGCAACACGCCCATCGGGTACACGCACGACGTGCCCATCAAGATGCCCGCCGGTCGGTGATTGCCGCTCGCCTTGACGCCGCTGAACGGCAGCCGACCGCTGGCGCCCGCGCTCGACCGGTTCCAGTGCAAGACGCCGACGCGCAGCGCATCGGCCGCGCGCTCGAAGTCTTCGGCGCTCTTCGTGAACACCGCTGCTGAGAGCCCGAACTGCGTCTCGTTCGCCAGCGCCACCGCCTCATCGACGTCGTCGACGACGTGCACCGCGAGATCGGGCGCGAACAGCTCGGTGTCGGAGTACCCGCGCACCGTGCCGGCGCCCTTCGCGCGGTGCACCGCGGGCCGCACGTAGAAGCCCTTCGTGCGCGCGTCAAACACGCCACCCGGCACGAGCGCTTCGTAGCCGCCCGCCACCGCGAGGCGCTGCGCGTCGAGCAGCTGCTTCCGCGTGGCTTCTGAGATGACAGGCCCCATGAAGACGCCGTCGTCAGCGGGGTGCCCCACCACGAGATGCTTCGCGGCCTTCACCAGCCGCTCGCAGAACGCGTCGGCGATGCCCTTCGTCACGTAGATGCGCGAGGTCGCCGTGCAGCGCTGGCCCGCAGACGCGAAGCCCGAGAACGCCACTTCACGCACCGTGCGCTCGAGGTCGGCGTCGTCGAACACCAGCGACGCGTTCTTCCCGCCGAGCTCGAGCGCCACCAGCACGCCGGGCCGATGCGCGTTCGCCGCGACGATCTTCTGACCGACGGGCACGGAGCCGGTGAAGAGGATGGCGTCGATGCCGGGGTGCGCGACGAGGTGCTCCGCGACCGGCACGCCACCTTGCACGACGTTGAACACGCCCGGCGGGAAGCCTGCCTGCTCGAAGCACTTCGCCATCAACGCGGCGGTGAGCGGCCCCTTGTCGCTGGGCTTGAACACCACGGTGTTGCCGGTGAGCAACGCGGGCACGATCTGCCCGTTGGGAAGGTGACCGGGAAAGTTGAACGGCCCGATGACCGCCACCACGCCGTGCGGCCGGTGACGAATCTCACCGGGGAGATCGTCGATGCGGTGGTCCTTCGTGAACGCCGCGCCTTCGCCGAGCGTGACGTCCACCTTTGTCACCATGGCCTGCGCTTCGGTCTTCGCTTCCCACAGCGGTTTGCCGATCTCCCGCGAGATGCTCTTCGTCAGCGCGTCGAGGTTTGCTTTGAGCGCCGCCTGGTACTTCTTGAGCAGCTCCGCGCGGGCGGGCTGCCCCAGCTTTCGCCACGCCGGGAACGCCACGCGCGCCGCGTCGATGGCGAGGTCCAGCTGCGACTTCGCCCACGGGGCACGCGCGACGACGTCATCGAGGTCTGCCGGGCTGCGAACGTTGAGTTCGCCTTCGGGTGAGCTGGCCGACGAGAACTGCCCCGCGATGAAGTCGAAGTGCATGCCGTGGGTATAGCGACGTCCAGCGTTACGCGACTGACAACTCGACGGCGATGTTGCCGCGCGTGGCCTTCGAGTACGGGCACACCTGGTGCGCGGCTTCCATCAGGGCCTGCGCCTTCGCCTTGTCCAACTCAGGGAAGCTGCCGACGAGCTTCGCCGCGAGGCCGTAGCCCGTCTCGTCTTTGCCGATGGTGACGTCGGCCGAGATGGTGAACGGGCCCGGGTTGACGCCCTGCGTGCGCGCCACGAGACCGAGCGCGCCGGCGAAGCACGCCGAGTAGCCCGCCGCGAACAGCTGCTCGGGGTTGGTGCCCTTCGCGCCGTCGCCGCCCATCGACTTGGGCACGGTGAGGTTGAAATCGACGATGCCGTCGTCTGACTTCACGTTGCCGCCGCGGCCTCCCTTGGACGTGGCGTGAGCGGTGTAGAGCGGAGTGTTGATCATGACGTGCTTTCCTCAGTGGTGCCTTCCGCGTTCGCCTCGCGGAGGTGGCTGGTGAGTGCCGTCAGCTCCTTGCGGAGCCGGGCGACGGCGGGGAGTTGCATGCCGAACTGGCAGACGAGCCGCTCGGGGATGGTGAGCGCCTTCTTGCGCAGCGCGCGGCCGGTCGACGTCAGGGCCACGCGCACCACGCGCGCGTCAGCATCGTCGCGCGTGCGGGTGACGAAGCCGTGCTGCTCGAGCTTGCCCACCACCGGCGTCAACGTGCCCGAGTCGAGCTGCAGTCGATCGCCGAGGTGCTTCACCGACACGTCGTCCGTCTCCCACAGCACCAGGAGCACCAGGTACTGCGGGTAGGTGACGCCCAGCTCTTTCAAGAACGGGCCGTACGCCGCGGTCATCGCCCGCGAGGCCGCGTACAGCGAGAAGCACAGCTGGGAATCGAGCAGGAGCGGGTTCACGCCCCTACAGATGTGCCGCGATTAAATTGGTTTCAATTAAATCGTGTTCAATTGATTGAGGGTGCCTCACGCCTCGGAGAACTGGGCGCGAACCTCGTCCCGGCTTGCCTCTCGTGCAGCGGTGACCTCGGCGAGCGCGCCGGGGTGCAGCGCTTCGGGCTGCGCACCGAAGAGGTGTCCCGGGAGTGCCGAGGGCGTGCCGCGTCGCGATGCTTCGACGGCCGCGCGTACGAACGAGCCGCCGATGGCCGCGTGAAGCCAGTCGTCGGCGGCGGGGGCCCCATTGTCGTGCAGGCCGAGGTGATCGCACTCCATCTGCGCCTCGGGGATCAGCGGGAGGTGCAGGTACACCGACGGCCCGCCGAGCGTGGCCTTCGTGGCGTGCGGAAGCTGCACGTAGTCCGTGTCGATGAGCTGCACGCGCGCCGAGCCGAAGCCCTTGTCTCCGAGCAGCAGCAGCGACCGACCCTCGGCGACGGCGCGAAGCGCGGCCATCGCGTGGTCGTCGCGGTCGGCCAGCTGCTCGACGACGTCGTCGATGTCTGGTCGGTCGGCCACGGTGAGCGGGGGAACCATCTCGAAGATCTGCGATCGCGCCGGTCGGTGCGGCGGCGCCTTGCCCAGCAGGACGTACGCGACCTCCGGGAGGAACAGCACGCTGGCCATGTCGATGGGGAGCCCGAGCCACCCGTCGTTGATCCGCGTGCCCACGACAGCGGCTCTTCCCGAGAACGACGACGTCGGCGCAGCGACAGCGCTCCAGTAGTCGTCGCAGCGCGCGGAGATCGACGCGAAGAGCGCGTTGAGCGCACCTTGTGCCCGCTCTGGGCTGCCGTGTTGCAGCGCGTGGAGCACCGCTGAGTAGAGCTCATGGTGAGCGCGCGAGCGCGCAGCCGACGGCATGACCGGCAGCACTTCGAGCGGCGTGTGCAGCAACGGGTGTCGCAGCGCCTTTCCCAGCGAGACGAAAGCCGGCGAGAACGGGTCGTGCGTCTTGTCGGACAGCTGCTCCGAGAAGTGCGCTCCGTCGAGCTCGATGCCGGTGCGGGCCTCGAGCGGTCGAACCGTCGCGCTGTTGGCGGTGATGACGAGCTCGAGCCCGATCCCGTTCAGCGCCAGTTGCAGTCCACGCACTGATCGCCGCGTGGTGCTGAGGCGCTCCGGCCGTGGGAAGGTCGCTCCGTCGCGGAGCGCCGCGAAGACCGCCTCAGAAGGCGGCCTGACGAGATCTCCGCCGATGAACGCCAGCTCCCACGCCGACCACTTCGCGTGTCGTGCGAGCGCGGCGACGGTTACCGGCGAAGGGGCGCTGTCGTAGTTCGCCGGGGACCAATCCTGGCTGGCGGGGAGAAGGTGCGTGACGCGCAGCGTTTCCTCAGCGTCGCCGAGCACCTCGACGGCCACCACGCCTTCGCGCGGCCCGAGCACGTCGACGTCGAGCGGCTCGATCGCGTCGACCGTCATCGCCTCGCCGTCGACTTTGAGGCACGCGCCGACCTGCAGTGGCGTGGTGCTCGTGATCTCCACGCCGATGGTGTCGGCCAGCTCATGCACGTTCTTCCCATCACGCTTCACCATGATGGACATGCCCACGCGTCCCTTCGTGACGCCGGTCACGGTGCCGCCTGCGTGGCCCGGTACACGCAGCGAGCTGCGGCCATCGATGCCGACCAGCGCCTGGCCCGCAACCACATGCGCCCCGACGCGGATGATCCCGAGGTCGTCGAGCTGCACGCGGTCCTCGTCGGTGAGGTCCGGCGCGAGCCTGGAAGATGGGCGTGAAGGGCTGACGTGCGCTTCCAGCCGCAGCGTCGTCGTGGGGCCGGCACGCTGCGCGAACGCGCGGTCGATGACCAGCCGACCCGGCACGTCGCCGCGGCGGGCCTGCGCGGTGTGTGTCGGGCCTTGTGCTGTCTGCTCGTGCGAAACGTCGACGAGCACACACGCGCTCGGCTCACGCGGTGTCGCGGCGCCGATGGTCGTCGCCGCTGGCTCGAGCCTCAACCCGGTCAACACCGGGGCGAGGACGTCATCGCTGAGCGCTTCGTAGACCGAGCCCGTCGCGATCATCACTCGAGTGGACGGGCCGAGCTTCAGCTCGCGGGTCTCGCTGAGCTTGCTGTCCCGGTGCCCAAGCACGCGCACGTAGTTGCGCCCCAGCGGGATCTCTTCGCGCTCCGCCGCCGAGAGCTCGTGCGCGTCGCCGTACTCTTCGGCCAGCGTGTGGTCCTTCGTGACGCGCTCAAGCTTGCGGCCCGTCGTCAGCACCACGCGAACGTCACCCAGATGCGTGACGTGTGCGCGCCCCTCGCTATCGACCCAAAGCACCGCCGCGCGCGCGCCGAACGGCTGGGCTGGCGGCGTCGCCAGCAGCTCCGCGTGTACCGCTTCAAACACGCGCGCCGCCCACGTCGGGTCGTCGGCGCCCACCATCGCGGCCTCAAGGCGGGCCTTGAAGAGCTCGACCTCGTGCTCGCCGCCAGCCATCACGGCCCAGGTGCGATGGTCGCGATTCGCGACGACCTGCGTGTGGCGGCGAACGTCGATGGCGAGGCTGTGGCTCGCGGCGTTGAAAGACAGCGTCGGCATGTGGGGGATGTCGGCGCGCCCGTCGCGGAGTTGCGTGTCGACGGGCTCGGAATCGCTCGCTAGGACACCGACCGGTTTGAGATCGCTCTCGTTCCGCGGACTTGGCGGAAGTTGAGGACCTCGAGGTTGAGGACTGCTGCAGAGCGTCGCAGAGCGAATTCGTTTTTCCTCAGGCCTCGGTAGCGGGCGCGAGTGCCATTCCGACGAGCAAGGTGAGCGAGGCGGTGCTCGATGCCGGTTCGGTGCCGGAGGCGGGCCCGACCAGCTGGCGAGCGGAGATTTCGGCGCAGCTTCTCGAAGAAGCGCTCGTCCTCATCGATGGCGAGGTGCCTGCCTCGGCCGAGACGAGCGGTGGTGCACGAGGAGCGTAGGGGACAGACATCGCAGAGTTCTGCGGGGAAGCTCACGCCGCTCCCCTCACGAAAAGGCATCTCGACGCCTGCGGGACAGGCCACGACGCTGCGGCGGAGGTCGAAGCTGAAGTCGAGCTTCGAGAAGTAGCCGGGCTTGGTGAAGGCCCACGGTCTGCAGACGACGTCGCCACCTTCCGCGAGCACCTGCTTGACCGCAGGGCTGCTGAGGTAGCCGCGGTCGATGTACAGCTCGCCGATGGCGTACCCATTCGCCTCGATGGCGCGCTTGAGCACGGGCGCAGCGAATTGCTCCTGCTGGTTGGCTGGAAGCACGGCGACCGCGTGAATCAGTCTCGTGTCCAGGTCAGCAGCGAGGTGCCGTTTGTAGCCGTTGAAGACCTTGTTCTTGTTCTTTCTCCCGTGACGCATCTCCTTGTCGGTGACGGAGACACGTCTGTCTTTGGCAACGCCGCGCCTGATGCGGCTTCCACCGTCGGGCGAGTTGGGGTCCGGCTCGAGGTCCTGTGCCTTGAGCTGCGCGAGCGTCGCGAGGGTCTCGCTCAACGGGGGAAACGCGACCTGCTCGGGCAGCTTGCTCTTCACCCACGCCACCAGCAGGTCGAGCTGGCCCAGGAGTTTGCGTAAGCCTTCGTCGCGCACGCCGGGTTTCGTCCAGTCGAGGTCGAGCCCCTGCTTCACGCTGGACAGCAGCAGCGGTGTGCCGGCCTGCTCGCAGACTTCTTCGAAGGGAATCTCCAGAAGCGTGGCGACGCAGCGCGCGATGTCTCTTCCCGCGTGCCCCAGCAGATTGAGTGTGTCCTCCACGCGACCAGCGCCCTCAAGTGGCGAGGAGTCGATGCCAATGCGCAGCGACTTCGGCAGCTTCTTGGCGTCGAAGTCTCCCGTCGCGCGTGCCATTTCCACGGTGCGCTCCAGCAGGCGTTGGTCCATTCCGTTCGCGATGAGGCGCAGGCGAAAGTCATGAAACGCGCCCTGCGAGAAGGCCGGAGCCGAGGCGCCGAGGCAGCCGAGGACGCACTGCACCGAGAGGTCGAGGGTCGTCAGCTCGACCATCATCGCGTCGGAGACGTTCAGGTACCCCTGAAGCAGCGTCGCCATCGCCATCAGCGCCGGCGGGACCGCCTGCTTCCCCGCACCGGTGGTGCGGTACATCGCGTCGAGTTCGGCCTGAAAGGCCTCATCAAAGAGTTCGTGTCGGCGACGCCGCAGGAAGGGCAACAGCGTCCGGACCTTCCCCAGGCGCTTGAGGATGAACTGCTCCTGCTTGGTCAGCTCAACAGCCGGTGTCCAGCGAGCGGGCATGGCGCCTCCAGGAGGAAGCACCACGAGATCAAAGGAGAGCCACCCAAGCGATCGAAATCACGGCAGCCCGAAACCGATCGGTGTCCTAGCCGGCGAGCGCTTTGAGCGCCCAAGCGGTCGCGAGGCCCAGATACGTGCCGAGCGCGATGCCCGCGAGGCCGAGCGTCAGCCCCGGGCCGACCAGCGTGCGGTTCTTGAGTGACGCAGCGACGGCGCCGATGAACGGCGGGCCGAAGATGGCGGCGGTCGAGCAGATGATGGCGGTGTCAGCGTCGATGCGGAACAACGCGCACAGGGCGAAGTGCAGCGCCGCCGCCGCGACCAGCATGATGGCCACGAACGCAAAGAGCGTGAAGCTGGTGCCATTGATCTTCGACACGTCGGCCATCGAGCCCATCGCTACACAGAAGATGAGCAGCGCGTACTCGCCGAGGTCGTAGCTGCCCGTCAGCGCGCGCACCGCGGGCACCAGCGACGCCGCGATGCTGAGCGTGGTGATGACCAACATGATGACGCCGGGGTCCATCTTGCCGGTGGTGGCGAGTGACACGCCGACGCCAACGGCCGCCAGCACCAGCGCGAGCCCGAACGCCTTCGCCATCGGCACGGTGTTGGCGCGACGCCAGCCCGAGCTCGCGGTGTCGTCAGCGGCGGCGCTCTCGGTCGCCGCCTTGAACGCGGGCAGCACCTTGAGCAGCAGCCGCTGCGCGACCGACAGGAGGAAGAAGAGGTACGCGCCGCCACAGATGAGATCGGCGGTGTTGAGCACCACGAAGGTCTCTTCACGCGTCTCGAGCGCGAGCCCGACGGCCGACATGTTCGCGGTGCCGCCGACGTACACGCCGACCAACATGCCGGCGATCTTCCACCACTCGTCGGTGGAGTTTCGGAACGCCCAGCCGACGGCGCTGGCCGAGGCGATCGCCGCCACGCACGCGAGCCCGAAGGAGATCGACAGGCTGCGCGCCAACTTGAGCCAGCTCTTGAGATCGGTCGAGAAGAGCAGGAGCGGCACGGCCAGGAACACAGCGCCGCCCGCGATGCTCTGGCCGAGCTTCTCGTCGACGTGAATGCCCGGCAGGTTGCCGAAGATGATGCCGACGGCGTACGCCAGCACGACCGGGCCGACGACCTTCGCTGGCTTGAAGCGGTCGGCGGCCCAGATGCAGCACGCGGGCACCAGCACCGCCAACAACACGTGGAGCACCGTCACGCGGCACCTCGCAGCGACTGCGCGGCCAGGACGAGGCCAGCGACGAGCAAGAGCGACGCCACCACGACGCGGAAGCGCGCTTCGTCGAGCCGGTGGTGTACCCACTCACCGGCGCCGATGCCGGCGGCGAGCGGCAGCAACATCCACCCGCTGGTGGTGAGCGACGCAGCGTTCAGCTGACCTTCGAGCGCGAGGCGCGGCAGCACGAGCGCATTCAACACCACCCACAGCATCGAGAGCGTGGCCCGAAACGTGGCCTTCTGCGTCAGCTCGCGCGCCGACACGAAGACCGCCAGCGGGCCACCCGTCGCGAAGATGCCGTGAATCACGCCGGCGCCCACCAGCGCCGCCACGCGCGCCGGGCCGGGCAGGGCCTTCGTCGCTTCACGCGCGCGCAGCTGCCAGTACGCGACGGCGACGACAAAGAGCCCGAACGTGGGCTTGAGCCACGCGGTCTGCGCCGCGCGCGTGGCGACGAGCGTGCCGAGCGCGAGGCCCAGCGCCATCAACGGCACCATGCGCGTGACGAGAAAGCGCCAGTCGATGTGCTTCCACCCGACGGCCACGAGGTAGCAGGACAGCACGAAGTTGACCGGCACCAGCCAGGCCAGCAGCGCGTTGACGTCGAACCACAGCGCGCCGAGCGTCAGCGCCACCACCATCGAGCCGAAGCCCGCCGCCGCCTCCACCAGGAAGGCCACGAAGACGATGGCGCCCAACAACACGAGCGGGTTCACGCGCGGTTGAAGAGCCCGTCGAGGAACTCGACGAGGAACCCGTCGACCTGCTGGCGATCGGGGATGGAGCCAACCATGCCGTACATCGCCGCGCTGCCGTCGGGCGCGGGCTCACCGGCCTTCAGCTTCGAGTGGCAGTCCTCGAGGTCTGCGAGGAACTTCTCGAGCACCGGGCCCGCGTGCGCTGGCGTCACCATCACGTGCAGCGCAGGCGGGTTCATCTGGCGGTCCAGCTTCCAGCCGCGCGCGTCCATCGCGTCGCCGAGCTCGTACACGTTCACCTTGTCGCTGTTGAACGCGAACACGCCGGCGACCGGCTCGCCCAGCACCGTGAGGCCCATCCGGCGCATCGCGGCCTGCATCGTCGCCGTCGAGTCGAGGATGCTCTGCGCGCGCGTGAGGTAGCCCGCTTCGCCGAGGTGGTGCATCACCGCCCAGGCCGCGGCGATGGCGCCGCCGGGCCGCGTGCCGCAGAACGACGGCGACGCGTAGAGGCCGCCGTTCCACCCGCCGTAGGTGAAGAACTGGTGTTTGCGCAGCGCACCCGAGCGGTACAGCACCACCGACGCGCCCTTGGCCGCGTAGCCGTACTTGTGGAGGTCCGCCGACATGCTGGTGACGCCGTCGACCGCGAAGTCGAACGGCGCCAGCTGACGGCCCAGCTTGCGCGCGAAGGGCAGGAAGAAGCCGCCGAGGCACGCGTCGACGTGACAGAGGATGCCCTTCGCTTTCGCCAGCGCGGCGATGGCGGTGATGTCGTCGATGACGCCCTGCGGGTACGCGGGCGCGCTGCCGACCAGCAAGACGGTCTCAGGTCGAATGAGCTTCGTCATCGCCGCGACGTCGACGCGGAAATCGGGCAGCAGCGGCGCGTGGTCGTAGTCGACGTCGAAGTAGTGCACGGCCTTGTCGAAGGCCGGGTGCGCCGACGCGGGCACGATGACGTGCGGCCGCTTGATGCCTTTCTCTTTCTTGCCCCACTCACGCGCGGCCTTGATGGCCATCATGATGCTCTCGGTGCCACCGGAGGTCATGGTGCCCTGCACGTCGTCGTCGCCGCGCAGCAGCGCCGCGGCCATCGACACCACCTCGCACTCCATCTGGCGCAGCGAAGGGAACGCGACCGGCGAGAGCCCGTTCTCGGCGATGAACTCGGAGTACGCGTCCTTGAGCAGCTGCGAGACCTCGTCGCCGGCGAAATAGACGAGCGAGAACGTCTTGCCGTCTTTCCATTTCGCGTCGTCGCCGTGCAGCGCGCGCAGCTGCTGCATCACCGCGTCGCGAGAGGTGCCGGTCTTCGGGAGCGTCTTGGCCATGCGGGCTGTCCTACCCGGGCATTTCCACGATGCGCGCTCTGTTTTGCGGATGCATGTCGAACAATCCGATGCATAGGGTTGGTCGGCCTTCGTCTTGACGGTGGTGAAAGGAAAGTCTGTGCGTACGTCCCTCCGCTCGATGCTGTTCCTGTCGATCTTCTCGTTCGCGGCCCTCGCCGCGTCACCGCCGGCCCTCTCTGACGCAGCGACCGTGAAGCGCCCCGAGCAGGGCGAGTTCATGGGCCTGTATTTGAAGGGTCAGAAGATTGGCTACATGTTCAGCCGCGTCTCGCTCTCGCCCGACAAGAAGACGCTGACCGCGGTCACCGAGCTGCACTTCATGGCGAAGGTCGGCAAGGAAGTGTCGGACCGCACGATGCGCGAGACGCGCGTCTACGACTCCAAGCCCGGCGGCAAGCTCGTCTCGTTCCTCATGCAGCAGTCCGGTGACGGCGGCGAGCAGAGCCTCGAAGGTGTGGCGCTGCCCACGGGCGTGCGCGTCATCCGCAAGAAGCCGGGCCTGCCCAACGACATCAAGATGCTCCCGCCTTCGAAGGAGGTCGTCGAAGACGCCGACCAGGCGCGCGTGGCGTTGAAGCGCAACGCGAAGGTGAGCGGCACCATCACCGACTCGACGGACCTCATGCAGTACGGCGTGACCACCACCGTCGGCGAGCCCGAGAAGCGCAACGTGTCGGGCGTGGCGGTGACGCTCAAGAAGGCCGTGACCATCTCTGAGAAGGAGAAAGTGCCGACGGAGGCCTTCGTCGACGACGCCGGCCGCATGGTCGAGGTGCGCTTCGGCCCCACGATGACCGCGTTCCTCGAGCCTGAAGACGTCGCCAAGCGCGTCGACCTCGTCGAGGTCTTCAGCCTGACGCGCGTGACGCTGCCGAAGCCCGCGCCGCCCGAAGCGCACACCGTGCCGGGCAAGTTCACGATGGTGATGTCGGGTGTGCCCGAGAAGTTCTGGGTCAACACCTACCGCCAGGCGTGGAAGCCCGCGGGCAACGGCAAGGTCGAGGTGACCGTGTCGGCCGCGCCTCCGAAGGTGCTCAAGCCGCGTCCGCTCATCGACCCCAACGGCGGCGCCAACCTCAAGGCCACCATCGCCGTCGAGTCGGACAACCCGGAGATCATCAAGCTCGCGAAGAAGATCGCCGGCGACGAGAAAGACGCGTGGACGGTGGCGCGCAAGGTGAACCGCTGGGTCTACGAGAACCTCCAGAAGGACTACGGCGCGTCGTCTGACTCGGCGACCGACGTGCTCGCGCTCAAGAAGGGCGACTGCACTGAGCATTCGCTGTTGTCGGTGGCGCTCTTGCGCGCGCTGCACATTCCCGCGCGGCGCGTCGACGGCGTCGTGTACCTGATGAACGACGACAACGTGCCCGCGCTGTATTGGCACGAGTGGGTCGAGGCCTACGTCGGTGAGTGGACGCAGCTCGACCCGACCTTCGGTCAAGACGTGGCGCACCCGGCGCGGCTCGCGGTCGGAGAAGAGAGCAACGCGGAGATCACCCCGCTCATCGGCGCGATGACGGTCACCGAGGTCCGCTGAGCTCGTTCGGTCCATACGAGCTCCTCCGGAAGCTCGGCGCCGGCGGCATGGGCGAGGCGTGGCTCGCGCGCAAAGGCGCGGCGTCACCCGTGGTGCTCAAGCGCATCCTCCCGGGGCTCGCGGCACGAAAGGAGTCGCTCGATCGCTTCATTCACGAGGCGCGCGCGGTCGGGCGCTTGAGCGACCCGTGCATCGCGCAGCTGCTCGAGCTGGGTGAGGCCGACGGCCAGTGGTTCATCGCCATGGAGTACGTCGAAGGCATGGCGCTGCAGGCGCGCATCGAAGCGGGGCCGCCGCTGACGCTGACTGAGGTGCAGCGCGTGGCGGTCGACGGCGCTTCGGCGTTGTTGGCGGCGCACCACGCGCGCGATGCGTCAGGGCGCTCGACGCCGGTCATTCATCGCGACGTCAGCCCGCACAACATGATCCTCGGCATCGATGGGCGCGTGCGGCTCATCGACTTCGGCGTGGCGTCGCTCACGGGCGAAGGTGAGGGCGGCGGCAAGTACGGCTACGCCGCGCCCGAGCAGCTGCTGGACGACGTCGCTGATGCGCGCAGCGATCAGTACTCGCTGGGCGTCGTGCTGTGGGAATGCCTGACGATGAAGCCGTGCTTCATGGCGGACGAGGACGTCGAGGTCATTCGCCTGGTCACCGAGGTCGGTGTGCCGCCGCTGCCTGAGTCCGTGCCTGAGGAGTGGCGCGTGCTGGTCGCGAAGATGACGGCGCTCGACCCTGCTGCGCGGTTCGCGTCGCTCGAAGAAGTCCGCCAGTCGCCGCTGCCGACCGGCGAGCGCGTCAGGGTGAGAGGCCAGTCACGCCGCCTCTCGCTGCTCAAAGACGGCATGACGCGCGAAGAAGCCGAGGCCGCTGTCGGTGCTGCGCTGCTGCAGTCGATGCTCGACTCCGGGCAGGCGCGCCTCGAGAACGGTCAGGTCTTCAAGAACGCCTGAACGGCGCGAACCGTGACGTCGGGTTGCTCCTCGTGAGGCCAATGCCCCGCGGCCGCCAGCTCTGTCACCGTCGCGTGCGGCAACGCGCGCTTCCACCGCGCGAGGTCCTTCGGCGTGAAGGCGTTGTCCTTCATTCCCCACACCAGGTGCGCCGGCACGTCTCTGAGCTGCGCGAGCTTCGGCTCCAGCGTCGCGAAGAACGGCGCCGACTGACCCAGGCTCTTCGCGAGCGCGAACAGCACGCGCTCCCGTGACTCAGCATCAGGGAACACCTCGGTGTACGTGCGCCACAGCTCGGGCGTGCGCGTCTTCGGGTCGCCCCACGCCGCCTTCGAGATGACGAACGAGAAATTGAACGCGCGGTACAGCCACTTCGACAGCGCCGAGCCCGCGAAGCCGACGCCGGCCCCGGAGAGCGGCCACGCGAACGAGTTGAAGACCACGAGCCGATCCACGGCGCTCAAGTCGCCTGCGAGCGCGATGGGCCCGCCGAAGTCGTGAACGACGAGCGTGTAGCGGCGCAGGTCGAGCGCCTTGACCACCTCGGCGAACCGGGCGGCGTGGGCTTCGGGTGAATAGTCGGCGTCGGCCGGGCGGGGCGAACGGCCGAAGCCCAGATGGTCGACCGCGACACAGCGGTGCGTGGCGCTCAGCGCCTTGATGAGGTGCCGCCACTCGTAGGACCACGTCGGCGTGCCGTGCGCGAACAGCACCGTGGGCCCTTCGCCGACGTCGACGACGCTCAGGCCTGCGATGAGCGTGGGCTCGGGAAAGTCGTTCATGGCAAGAAGACAAGCGTGCTTGTCGAATAATGGTCAAGTACGCTTGTCCAATATGAAGAAGGTCAGCTCATTGGAGGCGCTCCGTGCGCTGCAGGCCGACAGCCTCGGCTATGCGCTCATTCGCGCGGCGCAGCTGTGGAACACGAGGGCGCTGGCACAGGCCAACGCGCAGTCCGGCGGCGGGTTTCGCGAAGCCCACACGCGGTTGATCCCGCACCTCCTGTCGCCTGATGGCATCCGCATCTCCGAGCTGGCGCGCCGCGTCGACGTCACCAAGCAGGCCGCGCAGCAACTCGTGGCCGACCTCGTCGACGGCGGCTTCGCGCGGCTGCAGCCGGACCCCGACGACGCGCGCGCCCGGCGGGTGGTGCTGACGCCGCAAGGCATCGCCGCCAGCATCGCGGGCACGCACGTGCTGCTGTCCGTCGAGCGGTCGCTCACCCCGACCCTCGGCAAGGCCGACGCGAAGGCGCTGCGGCGGCTCTTGCGCAAGCTGCTCAACGTGCTGGAAGCAGACGTCGATGCCCCGTGACGTCGATCACTTCCAGAAGCTGGTGCGGCTGCTCGAGCTCGAGCGCCAGGCCGAGCGCGCCCGACTCGCGCAAGACAAGCAGACGCTGCCGTTGGCCGAGCTCGAGGCGCGCGGCCTCGTGGTGCTCGACGTCGAGACGACGGAGGAATCGGTCGGTCTCGGCGGCCGTCACCTCGTCACCTTCATGCACGAGTCGAAGCGGCGGCTGAGCACCCGGTTGGGGCCCGGCGACCTCCTCGCGGTCTCGCCGCGCAAGGCCGAGGTCGAGAGCCCGCCCACCGGCACCGTGGTCTCGGCGACGCGCACGCAGGTGGTGGTGGCCTTCGACCGCCCACCGCCGCCGTGGATGGGGGAAGGCCGCCTGCGCCTCGACGTCACCGCCAACGACGTCACCTTCGAGCGCGCCAAGGGAGCGCTCAAGCGCTGGGACGGCATGGACGCCGGCCAGAAGCGCGATCGCCGCGAGGTGCTGCTCGGCAACTCGCCGCCGCGCTTCGATCGACCGCCGACCTTCACGCCCGCGCGCCAGCTGAACCCCGAGCAGCTCGAGGCCGTGCAGCTCGCGCTGTCGGCGCGCGACGTGGCGCTCGTGCACGGCCCGCCCGGCACCGGCAAGTCGACGGTGCTGGCAGAGATCGCCGTGCAGTGGGCACGGCAGGGCAAGCGCATCCTCTGTACGGCGGCGAGCAACGCGGCGGTCGACCACCTGCTCGAGCTCTGCCTCGACGCGGGGCTCCACGCGGTGCGCGTCGGTCACCCGGCGCGCGTGCTGCCGCACCTGCAGTCGCACACGCTCGACCTGCTCGTGGAAGCGCACGCCGATCGCAAGCTGGCGCGCGAGATGTTCGAAGAGGCGTTCGACCTGCTCGGTTACGCGCGCAAGCAGCGCAGCCGCGGCCGCAGCCGGGAACGCTTCTCGAACGCCCGTGAAGCGAGCGCCGAGGCCTACAAGCTGATGGACGACGCGCGCGCGCTCGAAAAGAAGGCGCTCCAGTCCATCCTTGGCTCTGCGCAGGTCGTCTGCGCGACGTTGCCGATGCTCGACGGCTCGCTGCTGCGCAACGAGGAGTTCGACGTGGCGTTGCTTGACGAGGCCACGCAGGCCATCGAGCCGCTCTCGCTGCTCGCGTTCTCGCGCGCGCCCATCGTGGTGCTGGCCGGCGACCCGCAGCAGCTCGCGCCGACGGTCATCTCGATGGACGCCGCGAAGCAGGGCCTCGGTCGGTCGCTGTTCGAGCGCCTGCTGGGCGACTACGGCGACGGCGTGAAGCGCATGCTCAAAGAGCAGTACCGCATGCACGAGACCATCATGCGCTTCCCGTCAGACGCGACCTACGGCGGCCAGCTGCGCGCGCACGAATCGGTCGCGGCGCGCACGTTGGCGTCGTTGCTGTCGAAGGCCGTCGACGCGCCGCCGGTGCTCTTCCTCGACACCGCGGGCAAGGGCTTCGATGAATCGAAGGCGCCGCAGACCGAGTCGCTGCGCAACGAGGGCGAGGCGTCGCTCGTCGTGGCCCGCGCGCGCGCGCTGCTGGCCGCCGGGCTGCCCGCGACCGAGCTCGCCGTCATCTCGCCGTACCGAGCCCAGGCGCAGTGGCTGCGCGAGCAGCTGCAAGACGTGCCCGAGCTGGAGATCGACACCGTCGACGCCTTTCAGGGCCGCGAGAAGGAAGCGGTGCTGGTGTCCCTGGTGCGCAGCAACGGCGAGCAGCAGCTCGGCTTCCTCGAAGATCTGCGTCGCCTCAACGTGGCCGTCACGCGCCCGCGACGTCACCTCTTCGTGACCGGCGACACGGCGACCCTCAGCGCACATCCGCTCTACGCGAAGTGGATCGACTTCATCACCGCCGCCGACGGCTACCGCTCGGCGTGGGAATGGGCCGACGAACCCTGACGCTTTTGCGCAGCTGCATTGCATCCGCGAAAGATGGGCAGCGATTCACCCGGGGGGCGTCGCCGTAATCCGAGGGGTTGGGGCGCGGCACGCATGCTGCTTTGCCATGGCCCGCCCCATGTCGCCCGCGAAGTCCGAAGCCCGCCCGGTCATCACCAACGAGAACGGTACGTGGGTCGTTCGCATCGAACGCCCCGGCGGAAAATTACAGGAATACCGCTGCGCGACCGAGGCCCAGGCCCAGCAACTCGCGGCGGCGCTGCTGACGAAGTCAGATCACTGACTGCAGGGAATAGACGTACACGAGCCCCACATGCCGAGGCGCTCGGTGCGCGCCTCCGACTCGTAGGTGGCGAACTCTTCTTCGCGGTCGCCGCCCGAAGGCGAGATGTAGAGGAAGCACGCGTAGCCGCGCTTCACCAGCTCGGCGTTCACGTCCACGCTGCCGGCCTTCACGTAGGCCAGCGTGCGGCCGAAGCGATCGGTGCAGCCGGCCTCGTCGTAGGTCAGCGTGACCTTCTTGCCCAACAGCTGCTCGGTCGTGAACTGCTTCGCTTCCTGGCCGTAGCAGTCGTCGCGCCCGCCCGTCGTCTCGGGCGTGTCGGCCAACAGCAGGCGCAGCCGCTCGCCGTCTTCGAGATCGACAGTGTCACCGTCGACGACGTTGGCGACGGTGCCTGTGGAAGGCCCGCACTTGCTCTCGGGCACGCAGCTCGAGAGCAAGGCGAGGGCCGCGACGACGGCGTGCTTCACGGGCAGGCGACGTTGGCGAGGCCCGGCGTGCCGCGGTTGCCGGTGCCGTACGTGGTGCCCACCGGCGTGTTGCAGTGGTTGGCGTCGTTGTCGGCCGGCGTGGTGAACAGCGGGTTGACCTGCTCCGACACGCCCGCCGCGCCGCCCGCGGTGACGACGCTGTCAGCCACGCCGCCGTCGGGGTTGATGAGGCTGATGAACGTGGTGGCCGTCATCGCGTTGCCCGGCAGGGTGGCGATGAAGGGCGGCAGACCGCCGTTGGCGCCCGCGTCGGGGTTGCGGCCCACGACGTAGTGCGTGTTGGCGACGGTCGTCACACAGCGCGTCGACGCCGCGATGGGGCGCACCGTGCCCGTACCCGCGTCGGCGTTGGTGGCGATCGAGAACTGCACGCCGTTCAGGTCGAACACGCCCTTGGCGATGAACTCGAAGTACTCGCCGTTGGCCTGCGGCGAGAAGCCGGGGTCGCTCATCCACTCGGTGATGACGAGCGCGCCTTCCGGCGGCTCCACGATGGCGCGGCCCGCGTCGAGCGCCTCGTCGAAGCAGCTGCCCGCCGCGATGCACGCGTGGTTGGGCGCGCCCGGCGAGCCGAAGTCGCCGCCGCCGTCGGGGTTCCACCGGTTCTGCGCGACGCAGAAGTTCGCCCAGTTGTCGTTGGCCACGGTGTCGAGGGTGTTGGGGTCGAGCTGCCACGACTTGCCCGGCTGCGCGCTCGGCACCGAGAACAGCACCTCGTCGATGCCCGCGTCGCCGCGACGCACGCCGATGCGGTGGTTGCCCGTGTTGGTGAAGCTGGGGCCCGTGTAGAGGAAGTTCGTCGGCGGCAGGTCACCGTTGATGAAGCTGTCGGCGCTCCGCGCGAGGAACACGTACTGGCCGGGCTCCACGTGCATGCAGTCGTTGCTGGTGAGCCGCGCGCTGCTGGTGTTGTTGTAGATGGTCAGATCGTTCAGATCGACCGGCGCGCGGGCGTAGAACTCGACCCACTCGCCGACGGTCTCTGACGAGGCCGTGTCGGGGTCGGCCATGATCTCCGAGATGACGAGATCGCCAGCGTTGGGCGAGGTGATGGGGCGCATGCCGCCGTCTTCGATGCAGGTGCCGGTGGTCGCTTCAGGCACGCACACCGGGTTCTCAGCGCCCGGCGTGCCGCTGTTGTTGCCGAAGTAGAGGGTGCCGGGGGGCGTGTCGCAGAAGTTCGCTTCGACGGCGAAGGGCACCGTGGGCGGCTGCTGCGTGCCGTCGAGCATGCGGCTGCGGGCCGCGCGCGCGCTGGTGGTGTACGTGAACTCGCCCAGCACCGTGGTGCCGCAGCGGATGCCGACGACGCCGCTGGAGTTCGACAGCGCGCCGAGGCCGGAGCCGTAGCTGTAGTTGATCCACGACGGGTTGGTGCCCGAGCGCACGTCGCCCACCACGAAGTAGGCGTTGGCGGCGACGGTGCCCGACGGCATCACGTGCTGCACTTCGCCCGAGCCATCGACGTTGCGACGGTAGAGCGTGAGGCCCGTGAGGTCCGCGTCGGCGTTGCGCGTGTTGTAGAGCTCGAACCACTCGTTGCCGGTGTCGGTGCCGTCGGGGTCGATCATCGCCTCGGTGACGATGAAGTCGCCGGCCGCGCGGCTGCTGCAGTCGACCGAGACGCCGCACGGTGAATTGACGACGCCCGGCGTGCCGAAGTCGCCGCCCGTGCCCCACGCCGTGGTCGCCGTGCAGAAGTTGGCGGGGTCGTCGTTGGCGATGGCGGTCAGCTTGGTGGGGTCGAGCTGCCACGAGCGGCCCGAGACGGGCGCGGCCATGGTCGCAGCGTCGAGCGTGGTGCCGTCATCGAGCGTCGCGCTCACGGTGTGCGCGCTGTTGGGCAGGTTGAGGCCGCTGTACACGTAGAGCGGCGTGGGCAGGTTGCCGTTGCCGACCGCGCTGCGCGCCAGCAACGCGTACGCGCCGGCCTGCACGGTGAGGCAGTTGGCGCTGGTGATGACGTGCTGGTTCTGGCTGCCGCCGCTCGTGCGCAAGACGACGCCGTTCAGGTCGAACGCGCTGCGCGCCAGCACTTCAATCCACTCGCCGGTCTCGTCGGCCACCGCGCTCGGGTCGCCCATCACTTCGGTGATCAGCAGATCGCCCGCGGGCGGCTTCACGATGGCGCGCGACGAGCCGCTGCTGTCGACGCAGGTGCCGGGCTGCACGGTGGTGGGGCACGTCGAGTTGGCTGCGCCGGGCGTGCCGCGGTTACCGCCCGAGTACGTCGCGGTGGTGTCGGGCACGTCGCAGAAGTTCGTCTCGACGGCGGCGCGGTCAGGCGAAGGCTCCGTCACGCCGTCCAGCTGGTAGGTGCGGCCCGCGGCGGTGGCGCGGTTCCACACCAGCTTCGAGAGCTCCTTCGTGCCGCAGCGCACGGCGACCTGGCCGCTGCCGTTCGAGAACGAGCCGAGCGCGCTGTTGTAGGTGTAGCCAATCCACGTGGGGTTGGCGCCGCTGCGCACGTCGCCGAACGTGAAGTAGCCGCGCGCGGGCACGGAGCCGGACCGCACGATGTGTGTCTTGGCGCCCGCGCCGTCAGCGCCGGCGTACACCACGGTCAGCCCCTTGAGGTCGACCGGTGTGCCCAGCATGTTGAAGATCTCGAACCACTCGTTGCCGGTGTCGGTGCCTTCCGGGTCGACCATTACCTCGGTGATGACGAGGTCGCCGACCTGCAGCATCTCGCACGCGTTCGGCTCGGTCTCTTCAGGACAGCCAGCGAACGCCGCGAGGGCGCCCAGCATCAGGAAACGTTTCATGGTCATTCACCGTCATCCCTGTCGACGCCCCCGGCCTTGGAGTCGGTCGACAACATCTGCTCGAGCTGCTCGCTGGGAGCGAGCACCTGCCCGGGCAAGGTTACCTGCATCTGCAAAGAATCCATCCCGCGGGAGTTGCGGTACTTCTGCACCACGCCGCGCACCTGCACGTACTCGCCCCGCTTGAACTGCAAGCCGGTGTTCAAGAGCACGTCGCGGTCCCAGAAGATGATGTCGAAGTTCGAGGTGCGCGTGCGCGCCAGCTTGACGACCGCAGGCCCGTTCTCGCGCTGCACGACGTCGGCCACGGCGCCGAGCACGGTGACCTCCTGGCCCAGGCGCTGCTCGAGCTTCAGCATGGCGTCCCACCGGGTGAGCGCGATGTGTGACTCGGGCGCGGCGTCGGCCTCACGCTCGAAGCGGGTGATGGCCTGCTCGCGCTCCGCCCACCAGCGCAGGCGCTCTTCGTAGTCGTCGTAGTGCATCCCCGCATCGCTCCAGATGCCGCGCTTGGCTTCCTGGGCTTCCTTCTGCGCCTCGATGAACTCGCGGTGAAAGCGGCGGCTGCGGCCGTACTTCACGAAGTACGGGCTGTGGCCCGCGCGCACGCACTCGATGTTGTAGTTCACCCACTCGCCGTTCTTCTTGACGAAGACGTACGCGAGGTAGCGGCCGTAGAAGTCGCGGATCTCGCCGGGGTGATCGCGCTCGAGCCGCACCGTGTCGGCGCCCTCGAAGAAGTGCTTGGCGAACACCTTGGCCTCTTCACCCTCGGGGGTGGCCATCTTCACCGGGCGCGACGACTTGCCGCGCATGTCCTTCTTGTACTGCTCCCAGCCTGAGTCGAACGCGTCGCGTTCCTTCTGCTTCTTGAAGGTCTCTTCGGTGTCGATGGCCAGCAAGCGCATCGACGCGTTGAGGCCCTTGACGCGAATGGTGTCGCCGTCGAGCACCGCCGACGGGCCCTCAAACGGGAACTCGCCGAGGTCGAGCGAGACGACCTCGAGCTTCTTGAGCAGCGCCGAGGTCTCGTTGCGCGTGAAGCGCCGGGTCTCCTTCGTGGTGCCGCAGCCGACGACGGCGACGAGCGAGGTGGCGAGCAGGAGGTGGCGAAGCGTCATCGGCATCTCTCGGTTCTAGAACTGGTAGCGCAGGTCGAGCTGGAAGCGGTGTTCAGGGCTGGGCGTGCGGATCATGGTCGTCGAGCGCTGATCGAGCCACACGTAGAGGTCATAGCGAGCCGCCAGGCGCGTGCCGCGACCGATGATCCACGCCGCTTCGAAGTACGTCCACACGCTCTCTTCGAGGTACGCGCGGTCGAGCAGGTCCTGGTTCAAGTAGCGGGTGCGTGCGCGGAACTGGAGGAAGTCCACCGGCTGGCTGCGGAGTTCGGCCCAGATCTGCAGGTCGTTGCGGAACTGGTCATCGTAGCGGAAGTCGTCGCGCCACGTGAAGTAGCCCTGCACCATGCCCTGCAGCTTCTTGCCGAGCGGCGCGAAGTTGAGGCGCAGCGCGGCGCGGTAGAGATCGCCGCCGCAGATGTAGGGGTCGCCTTCGGTGAAGACGAACGTGCCGCTCGAGCACAGGCCGCGCTCGTTGCTGATGAGGTTGCGGTTGCGCACGTCGACCCAGACCGCCGGCTGAAAGAAGCGCCAGCCCACGAAATCGAGGCGCGCCAACGCGTAGAGGTTCGGCACACCGGCCGGGATGATGCCGTCGATGGACCACGGGTTGACCCAGAAGTCGGCGCGCACGCGGGCTTCCCAGTCCTGGTTCAGGCGCCCCAACCAGCGCACGCGCACGCCACCTTCGTTGCGTGATCGCAGGCCGTCGAGCTCGTCAGGCGAGCTGATGGGGCGCGCGAACGGCGTGCCGAAGTACGGGTCGTAGAGGCGCAGCGACAGCTCGAACTCGTGACCCTTGGGGCTGTAGGTCGAGCGCTGCTCGACGCCGAAGCCGCCGCCGTTGCCGTTGGGCCGGCGATCAAAGGTGCGCGTGCCTTCGAGGTAGAAGTTGAACGAGCGGACCGCGAGGTGCGCGTCGGCGCCGATGGCACCGAAGGCGCCGCCCGTCGGGTAGCGGCTCCATTCCTGGAAATCGAGCTCGATGTCGCGCTGCTGGAAGATGGGCAGCGCGCCCCAGCCGGTGACGCCGAGCGTGAGCCGTTGAATCGGCTTGTAGGTGACGTGGCCGCCACCAGCGACCTCGTCGAACACGTTGTTCAGCGTCGAGTACTTGAGCGTGCCGGGCCCGCCGTTGATGTAGACGGGCGGCGCCTTGCAGGCGTCGTTGTTGTCGTCGTTGGGGTCGTCGCAGTACCGACGGTCGAAGAGCTCGTACTGGTAGATCGAGCGCTGCTGGTACGACGCGAAGCCGTAGAGCGAGATCGAGCCTTCGTCGCCGACCTTGAGGTCCTCGATGCTGCCGGCGACGCCGCGGAACACCTCACGCCACGTGTAGTCGGGCGTGATGTAGCGGTTGAGCCCGCTCGATTGATCGCACGCCTGCGTGGGGTCGGTGGTGCCGTCGGCGTTGGTGACGCGGCAGGTGCTGGCGAGATCGTTGGGCCGACGGAAGTCGTCGGTCAGGTAGATGCCCCTGGGCGTGATGCGGCGCGTGGTGTCGAGCGTGAGGCGCTCGCCGAAGCCGATGGTGTACGTGCCGACGACCAGCTTGGCCTTGCCCGGCGCCCACATCGCGAAGATGCGCGGCAGCTGCGGCGCGTAGCGGAAATCGGTGATGCCGAGGCTGTCGTTGAGCGAGTCGTACTGCGGCGAGCTGGTGCGGCGCCGCGTGGTGAACATCATGAAGCCGGCCGACAGGTTCTCGGGCCCTTTCAGGCGCGCCGAGAGCAGCGCGGGCGGGGCCACGTCGTCGCCGATGGTGAAGCGACCCTGCGCGTGCAGCTTGCCGGACACCGGGAGGATGGGCTTCGCCGCGTCGATGCGGATGAACGGCGCCATCTGGATCAGCTGCTCGGCGGTCAACGCGCCGGCCGACACGAGCTCCGTCGGGTCGTCGATGCGACCCTTGGCGGTGCGGTACTCGATGATGGCGTCGACGTCGGCGTAGCTGAGGCCGGGCAGGTCGTAGAGGCGGTCGCGATCTGACGAGTTGAGATCCACGCCTTCGCGGATCAGCTCGAGCAGCGTGTCGGCCGTCGCGTCGGAGATGTCGCCGCGCTGCTGGAGATCGAACAGATCTTCCTCGTCGTCGACGGTGACGGTGTTTTCGTAGATCGCAGCGCGGGCCAGCCCGGCGACGAAGAAAGCTGTGAGGGCGAGGGCTGCCGGGCGCATCGAAACGACGGGCACGCTACACGCCCAACCCCGCTCGTTGATCGTCAAAGTTCCGTGAAAAACGCAGCTGTGACGCTGATCAACCTTCGGTCTCGTCTTGCGACAACCACTCGTCACCGAAGAGCGCGTCGTACTCGAGCGTCCACCACGCCGCCTCGAGGCCGCGGAACCGCTCGGAAGGCTCTTCTGTCGGCGCGCCGTCGGCCTCGGCGACGATGCCCGGCAGCACCACCGGCGCCGCCTGCCGCACCGCGCGCAGGAAATCGGTGTAGCGCGTGCCCGGCGTGCCGGTCAGCTCGAGCACCAGCGGTGGAAAGAACGAAGCGCTCAGATCACCCAGCTCACGCGGCAGCCCGGGGCGGTTGCTCCACGCCACGAGCGGCACCTGGTGAAGCCGCGTGCGCAGCGGCAGATCAGCGCGGTCCACCAGGCCCTGCGCGTTGATCACCCCGAGCTGCCGGTAGGTCAGCGGCAGGCTCGGCAGGTGATCACCAAAGAACAGCACGATGACGGGCCGATCGAGCCCTGACAGCGCGTCGATGAGCGACTGCAGCTCGCGATCAGCGTGGTGAATGGCCTCGACGTACGACCCGAGCTCCGCCCGCGCGGCGTCGTCGAGGACGCCGGTGACATCGATGTCGCTCGTCTCGTAGCGCGCCGGTGCGTAGGGCCCGTGCGCTTCCATGCTGACGGCGAAGAGGAACAGCGGCGTCGGCGCGCGCTGCACCTCGTCGACGATGCGCCGCGTGAGCTCGGCGTCTGACGTGTACGCGCCCGCGCGCGGCGCCTCGGGCATGTCTTCGAGGCCGGTGAAGCTGTGGAAGCCCAGCTTCGGGTACACGGTGTCCCGTTCCCAGAACCAGCGATGGAACGTGTGGATCGCCGCGGTGCGGTAGCCCTGCCGCGCGTAGATGCTGGCCAGCGAGGTGTGTGGCCTGCGCAGGTACTGCTGGTACGGCACCGAGCCCGTCGGCAGGAAGCGCATCGAATGGCCGGTGAGCGCCTCGAACTCGGTGTTGGCGGTGCCGCCTCCGAAAGAAGGCGCGTACAGCCGCCCCGAAGCGCTCTCGCGCTGCAGCCGGTGCACCGTGGGCAACGGGTCGGGCGTGAAGGCGAGGCCCGGCAGCGTGGTGACGTCGAAGAACGACTCGCTCATCACCACGATGACGGTCGGTTGCTCGTCGGTGTTGGCGATGGGGTGCTGCGCGCGCGCTGCTTCGCGCACGGCGGCGCGGCTGTAGTTCGGCGGCCGCTGCACGCGCGTGGCCGGCAGGTTCAGCGTGAACGCCAGCAGCAGCCCATTGTCGCGGTAGTTCTCGGCCTGCACCCAGAGGCGGTGCTGCACGGCGAGCGGTCGCAGCGCCTTCGCGGGGTCTGGCCACAGCAGCACGGGCAGCAGCACCGCCGGGGCGAGCGCCACCGACCGCGCGCGCCAGCCGAGTGAAGCCCACCAGCGCCGCTCGAGCACCGCGCCCACGAGGCCGGCGGTGGCCAGCAGCGCGATGACGACCGCCCAGCGCCACGCGTAGTCAGACAAGACGAAGGCCTGCCTGAAGAGCAGGACGTCCCACGGGTAGAGCGGCTTGCCGGTGTGCGCCAGCTTCGAGACGTGCCCGGCCGTGAGCAGCGCGAAGGGCACGGCGGCGAGCACCACCGCCAGCACCGCGCGGCCGGTGGCGGCCAGCAGCGCCCACCCCAGCGTCGCGGCGAGCAGCACGTTGATGAGCGCTTCGGTCGGGTGGAGGTCGAGCCAGGCGCGCAGACCGTCGACGCGCTGCGCGTGCTCGAGGCCGAGGCAGACCAGCGCCATCGACACGGCCACTGCGGCGAGCTGGAACAGCGGGCGCGAGCGCATCGAGCCGTGCCGTAACAACGGCGAGGCCGCCGCGTAAAGCCTTCAGCCCTCGGTTGGTGCGGGTGCGGCGAAATCGTCACCGAACAGCGCGTCGTACTCGAGCGTCCACCACGCGTCTTCGAGCGCGCGCAGCTCGGCCGGCAAGGTCTCGTGCCACGCGCCGTCGGCGTCGCTCACCAGGTTGGGTGAGAGCACCGGCAGCTGGCGCCGCACCTCGCGCAGAAAGTCCATGTACGGCGTGCCCTTCGTGCCCGTCTCGTCGAGCACCAGCGGGCCGAGGAAGCTCGAGCTCATCGAGCCGAGCGCGCGGGGACCGGGCTTCACGTTGCTCCAGACGACGAGCGGGACCTCGTAGAGGAAGGCGCGGCGCGAGAGCTCGAGGCGCGGAATGCGCTCGATCGACTCGGCGACGCCGGTCTGTCGCAGCGTCTGCGGCAGGCTGGGCAGGTGATCGCCGAAGAACACCAGCACCGCCGGGCGACCGCGCTTCTCGAGGTACTCGATGAGCATGCCCAGCTCGCGGTCAGCGTGGCTCACCGCTTCCGCGTAGGTGGTGAGCTCGGCGCGCGCGGCGTCGTCGAGCGGCCCGTCGAAGCGCACCTCCGCCTGTGGGTAGCGGTTGGGCTCGTAGGGGCCGTGGCCTTCGACGCCGACGCCGAACATGAACAGCGGCGCGGTGTCGGCTTCGAGCGCCTTGACGATCTCCTTCGTCAGCAGCGCGTCTGACGGGTACCAGGTCTTGCGTTCGCTGAGGTCGACCTGCTCCATCGACGTGAAGCGCTGGAAGCCGAGGCGCTCGTAGACCTGGTCCCGCTCCCAGAACCAGCGGTGGTAGATGTGCGCCGCTTCGGTGCGGTAGCCCTCGGCCGCGAAGATGCTCGCCAGCGATCGCTGCTTCTTGCGGAGGTACTGCTGGTACGGCACCGAGCCCGGCGGCAAGAACCGCATCGAGTGGCCGGTGAGGAACTCGAACTCGGTGTTCGCCGTGCCGCCGCCGAACACCGGCGGGTAGAGCGTGCCCGCCGCGCCGTCGCGCTGCAGGCGGTGCAGGGTGGGCAGCGGATCGCGCTCGAAGGTGACGCCCGGCAGCCGCGTCACGTCGAAGAACGACTCACTCATGATGACGATGACGTCGGGCTGCACATCGGTGAGCGTGGTCGGCGTGCGTGCGCTGAGCGCCGCCTCGACGCGGTCGCGTGAGTAGCTCGCTGGCCGCTTCACGTTGGCCGCCGGGAGGTTCATGAGGAAGGTCAGCGCGAGCCCGTTCTCGCGGTAGTTCTCGGCCTGCACCCAGTACAGGTGGCGCACCTTCAGCGGCTGGAGCTTGGTGCTTGGTTGCGGCGACAACCAGACGCCGACGGCCACGGGGACGACCAACAGCGCGGCGCGGTGTCTCCACGGCAGCGTCCGCGGGCCGAAGCGCACCGAGGCCACCAGCGCGAGCGCCAGCACGACAGCACCCAGCACGAGCGGTGCGACGCCGTAGCGCGCGGTGACGAAGGGCAACACGTCGGCGGCTTCGCGGAACAAGAGCAGGTCCCACGGGAACAGCGGTCGCCCCAGCGTCGCCAGCGTCGACGCGTGTGCGAAGCCCACGATGAGGTACAGCGTCAGGGTGACGAGGGCGGCGGTGATGGCCCGGCCGATGAGCGCGAACAGCGTCATCGCCACCAACGACAGCACCAGCGCGTTGAAACCGACCGCCACGGGGAACGTGACGAGCCACTTTCCGACGGGCATGTCCGGCGTGCGGAAGAGGAACTCCACCAGCACGCTGGTGAGGCTCATCGCGGCAACGAGCACGCCGAGCTGCGCCGCGAAGCGCCGAGGGGGTTCGGTTACAGACACGTCACGACGGCCCTACAGCACCGGCGGCGTCGTGACCAGAGGGGTCCCCAACAACACCCGCGCGCGGCCCTCCATGGGCAGCGTCACTTCATCAACCTGCAATCCGAGCGTGGTGCCCAGCTCCGCGAGGTGACGCATCCACGGCTTGTAGGGCATCGAGTTGTCGGCGCAGCACGGCACCACCGCGAAGGGCACACGGTGCTGCGCGGCGTACTCGATGATGACGCGCGTGGCGCCGTCGGGGTGCATGCCCACCACGAGGTCGCACTCGCAGGGCTCAGCCAGCGTGAAGTCGCGCTCCGCGAACGTCACCGGCAGGTGCTTGTGTCGGCGATCGAACGTGACGACGGTGCAGCCACGCCGCACGAGCGCGTCGTTCAACTTGCCCTGACCGCCGGCCACGTCGAAGACGCGGGTCGCGGAAGGGAAACGGTCGCGCAGCAGCTGCGCGAAGAGGTCAAAGCGGCGTTTGTCGGCCATGGGTCACTCGACGGCTACGAGGCGCACCTTCTTGTAGATGCGGCGGTCGAGAGGCAAGCGCGCGTCGATGAAACCCAGCGCCTCGTCGAACTCGAAGGTGAACGTCGGCACTGGCGGCGAGATGCTGACGACGAGCTCGAAGCTCCAGAGCGACGAGAGCGAGGCCTTGCCTTCGAGCGCCTCGGCCGGCGGCGGTGGCAGCTTCTGCGCCGCGGTCTTCACGTCGGCCAGCGCTTCCTTGTCGACGTTGGCGTCGTTCGACGGCTGCACCAGCTCGACCTTGGTGACGCGACCTTCGGTGTCCTGCACCACGCGGATGACGGCGCGCCGCGTGGCGCGGAACTGCTCGCGCATGGTGCGGGCGAGCTCCTTGCGCTGCTCGAGGTCAAACCCGTTGCCGCCGCCCGTGATGCGGTCGTTCACCACCGCGCGGCGGTTGCTCTCGGGTGTGAGCTCGCCCATCGGGTTGCCGGAGCCGCCGTAGGCCTGCGCGCGATCGGCCCACATCTCGTTGTAGAGCTTCAGGTTCTCGCCGGTCTGCTGCACGAGCCCCTTGAGCCCGCTCTTGGCCACGCGATCCGCGTCCCAGTTCTTCAGCAGCGCCTTGCCGAGCTGCGAGTAATACGGGTGCACGAGGCCGCGATCGACGCGCCCGCGGCCGAGCGTCTCCTTGGTGAGGTCGCCGACCAGGTTCTTCGGCGCCTCCAGCGCGCGCAGGCCGGTCGGCATCACGATCTCCGGCTCCACGCCGGCGTCCATGCGCATGACGATGATGGCGTCCGGCACGAGGCCCGCGGTCAACCGCGGCGCAGGCGTGGGCGTCGGCTCGGCGCGCGGCAGATCGTCCCGCGGCAGATCGTCCCGCGGCACGTCGGTGGGTGGCGGCTCCGTCGGCGCCGTGTCGCGAGGTGGTGGCGGCGTCGCGCGCGGCGTGGGGCGGGGCGTCGGCTTCACCTGCGGCTCCGGCTCCGGGGGCGGCGGCTCCGGTTCAGACTCCGGCTCCGGCTCGGGTGCCGGCTCGACGAAGACGAACTCCGCGGTGACGGTGCGCGCCGCCGGCGGCGGTGGCGGCGTGGTGAGCAGCCACAGCGCGAGCCCCACGTGCGCGGCGATGCTGAGGCCCAGCGCGAGCCAACTCCATTTGTTCTCGCGGGGCCCCACGTCGCCGCCAGTCTGCCCGAGCCCGCGCGCAAAGCACCTGCCCGCTCAAGCGAGGCGCTCGATGAAACACTCTGTGGGGCTCGCGCATCAGTGACCCTTCGGGCGTTCGTTTTCACTCGACGGCCCGCTTCAGGGTTCAAGCGCACCTCACCCTCGCTGCAGGAGAACTCCATGAAGCGGCTTTTGGCTTTCGCGGTGGTCGTCGTGTCGTCGTGGTGCCTCGCTGACGGGCTGGCGCTGCCGTTGGTCGGCCTCACCGTCGACCTGCCCGCCGACTCGTCGGTGTCGAAGATGCTCGGCAGCCAGATGGTGCAGGGCGGTGGCACCGTCATCTCGGTGAAAGAACAGAAGGCTGGACCGAGCGACGACAAGGACCTCGCCGCCGCGAAGAAGTCGGCCGCCATGTACTCGCCGACGAAGTTCACCCGCGAAGAGAAGCTGGCCGATGGCTACGTGCTCTCGTTCGAGAACAAGGGCGGCGTGGGCACGAACTACTTCGTCATCGTGCGGCGGACCATCGGCGGGAAGATCTACAAGTGTGAGACCACCGCGTCGCAGCCGGAGCAGGGCAAGAAGGCCGAAGCGGCCTGCCTGAGCCTCAAGAAGGCCTGAGCCGACGTCGCCGCAGCAGCGCGACAACCAGCAGCGGCCAGAGCGCGTCAGCGGTGGCACAGCCCGCGACGGGCAACCGCACTTCGTCGAGGTGCGGCAGCTCAGCGGGTGGTGCCACGCAGACGCGCTGGGAGCACGTGGCGCCAGCGGGGCAGCCGGTGTCGTCGTCGCAGGTCTTGAGGCACCGCGCCGGCGCGCCTGCACACGTGTGCCCTTCGACGCACACGTCGGCACCGGGTTGGCAGCTGTTGCCCGACGGCACCGCGCGCTGGGGGTGAAAGAGGCACACGCGCTGCACCACGTCGCAGCCGAGACCCGAGGGGCAATCACCGTCTCCCACGCACGCGTTCGAGCAGTACGGCTGCACCACGATGGTGTCGGCGACGCAGCGGCGGCCCTGGCACTCGAGCGCGTCGTCGCAGCTGGCGCCCACCGCCACACAGTCCGGGTCTGTCGCGGCGCACGCGGTCGAACTGCACAGCCCGTCGCCGTCGCAGCGCGCCTCTTTCTCTGCCAGCCACTCACGCACGAAGCGGCTCGCGGTGTCGACGCGCGCGTCTGCGCCGTCGTTGCAGTCGTCGGTGCGCGTGAAGCTGTGCACGCCGATGACGCGCTCCACGCCGTCGTCGAAGGTGTGCAGCGTGGGCCCGCCGCTGTCACCGCGGCAGATGCCCTTCGACACCAGATCTCCGATGAGGATCTGCTCGGTGCTGATCTGCCGCAGCGTGAGCGCCACTTCGTGTCGGGTGCCGGTGCCGCCGTCGAGCGCGTCGAGGCCGTACCCCAACGCCCGCACCGGCTGACCGCCGCGCCCCGCGAGGTCGACGCTGTTCCACGCGAGCGGCGTCGCGGTCTGCGCTGTCGCGAGCCGCAGCAACGCGAGATCGTGCCGCAGCTGTCGTCGGCTCCAGTCGGGGTGCAGGCGGATCTCTTCCACCAGCGCGGAGTTCTCAGCCGCGAACAGCGTCACGTCGTCGGCGTTGCTCGCCATGAGCGGCGCGGTCATCGCGAGGTCCACGCAGTGCGCGGCCGTCAGCAACGTCCGCGGCGCGATGAGCGTGGCGCTGCACAGTGACGCGCCGCCGTCTTCGTCCATCGTTCGCAGCAGGTAGACGGCGTCTTCGTCAGGCGCCGGTTGACCCCCGACGATGGCGCGGCGCTCGATGCCAATGACCTCGTCAGGCGGCGCGCACGCGCACAGCGCCAGGGTCAGCCACCAGATGAGAGAGGCGCGTCGCATGGGGCGCGCGCCAGTGTAGCCGGGTGCCCGCCCTCAGCGCTGGCGGCGGCGACGCAACAAGAGCGCCCCGAGGAACCAGAGGCCCGCGGCGCTGCCGGCCGACGCGCAGCTCGGCGCTTCGTCACCGAGCGCGATGCTCGCCGCCTTGATGGTGACGACGTTGAACCGGAGATCCCCGGGGCGGCAGTAGCGGCGCCCGTCGTTGCCGGCTTCGCAGATCGCGCCGTTGGGGCAATCGGCGGTGATGACGCACGCCTCGACGCAGCGGTTGATGCCGGTCGCCGGACCCGTGCAGATGGAATCGACGCAGAAATCACGGCCCTGGTTGCAGCTCTCACGGAGGTTGCGTGAGGGGAGCTGCGGCTTGATGCAGCTGCCGCTCTCGCAGTCGAGGCCCGTGGGGCAGGGCGTCGCGGCGTCACAGGCGCGCGTGCAGTACAGCTCGGTGTGCTGCGGGTCATTGACGCACAGGCGCTCCTTGCACTGCGAGGCGGCGATGCAGAGCTCACCTTCGGGCACGCAGTCGGCGTCGGGGCGACCGCACGGCAGCTGCGAGCACACGTTGTTCGTCACGCAGTCGGCGGGGCAGTCGACGTCGAGCGCGGGATCGATGCACTCCGCGTCGCACACGCCGTCGGCCGCGCACGCGCAGTCCTGGTCGATGGGCGCGCAGCCCGCGAGGCACTTGCCGTCCAACTCGCACGACGGCGCTTCCCACGTGGCCATGGTCTGGCGGACCCAGGGCGCGACCACGTCAACGCGACCGTCGTAGCCGCCGTAGATGCAGTCTTCGTCGCCGTAGCTGACGACGCCCACCACCGACTCGCTGGTGTCGCCCGGCATCACCATGAAGCCCGGGCCGCCCGAGTCGCCCTGGCACGTCTGCTTGCCCTGCGCGCCCGACTCGATGGTGAGCGCCTGGATGCTGCGCAGCCCGAACGAGACCTCGCGCTTGGTGCCCGAGTCAGAGCCACCGCCGCTGGTGATGCCGAAGCCCACGTGGCGAATGGTCTGGCCGATGAGCGACTGGGTCATCGCCTTCTCGTTCATCGGAATGGGGGTGACGCCCAGCATCGGCTCCGCGAGGCGCAGAACGCCGAAGTCCCACACGCTGCCGTTGTAGCTGGGGTGCTTGATCTGCGTCTGCACGCGCACGGCCTTCGTCGGCGACGCGGCGCGAGTGCCGGTCGTCACGTAGTACGTGATGTTCTGACCGTACGCGTAGATGCAGTGCGCCGCCGTCAGCACCGTCTTGGGCGCGATGAGCGTGCCCGTGCACAGCGACTGGTAGCCGGGCCCGTAGCGGATGGCGATCGCCACCACCGCCGGGTCTCCGTTGGCCACCGTGCCGCCGACGATCTCTTCGCGCTGCGCGGCGGTCTCGTTCTCAACCGTGTCGGTAGGGCCACACGCGGTGGCAACGAGGCAGGCCAGCGACAGCAACGGCAGCGAAGACTTCATGGGTTGAACTCCAACGAGAGAGGCGTCGGGGCGCTTAGCAAGGTGTGCGTCAACGTGGGAAGTGCGCGGCGGCGTGTGAATGACGATCCTCAGATGTTGAGAATCGGGGTACCCTCACGACCTCGTGGCAACGTTGCTCAAAGGCGCGACGGTCGTTGACGTGGAACCCGCGCTTGTCGAGCCGGCCGACCTCCGCATCGACGGTGATCGAATCATCGAGCGCGCGACGGTGCTCGAGCCGAAACCCGGTGACGAGGTCATCGAGTTGAAGGGGCGCGTGCTCTTTCCCGGCATGGTGTCAGCGCAACATCACCTTCACACAACGCTGCTCCGCGGCTTCCCGCGCGCCGCGCCGGGCTTCGAAGGTGAACGGCTCGCGCGCACCCGCCTGGAAGACGTGCTCGACGGCGACACGCTCGAGGCCACGGCGACCGCTGGCGGTCTTGAAGGGCTCGTCGCCGGCACCACCACGGTGTTCGACACCACCGCGGCGCACCAGCACATCACCGGCGCGCTCTCCCGCGTCGCGCATGGGCTCAACCACGTCGGCATGCGCGCGGTGCTGTCTTTCGAGGTGAACGAGCGCGCCGGAGCGCTGGTGCGCGAAGAGGCGCTCGACGAGTGCGTCAGCTACGCGCAGCGCGCGCGAGGTCGCTACCGCGGCGCCGTCGGCCTCGGCGGCCTCGGCACGTTGAGCGACGACGCGCTGGCGGGCATCGCGGAGGCGCGGCGCAAGGCGAACCTGCTGCTGCTCGCGCGCATCGGTGAAGACCCGCGCGAAGAATCGACCAGCCGCGAGCGCTTCGGCCACTCGGCCACCGAGCGCCTGACCGCCGCCGCGCAGACCGGCGGGCGCGTCGTGCTCTCTCACGGCGTGCACCTCACCTGGCCCGAGCTGTCGTCGCTCATCACCGCCGGTACGTGGCTGGTGCACTCGGCGCGGTCGAACATGTGGAGCCAGACCGGCCACGCCACCGTCGCCAAGTTCGGCGTGCGCGGCTGCATCGGCACCGACACGCTGCCGCTCGACCTCTTCGCCGAGACGCAGGCCGCGTGCATGCGCACCGCCGACGCCGGGCAGCCCATCGACGCGCTGCGCTTCATCGCCAACGGGCACCGCCTCGCGAGTGAGGCCTTCGGCTTCACCATCGGGCCGCTGCAGCCCGGCGCCGCCGCTGATCTCCTGGTGCTCGACTACCACCCGCCGACGCCGCTCGACGCCGCGTCGCTGGCGGCGCACGTGCTCTCGGGCTTCTCGTCGCGCAGCGTCGAGTCGGTGATGGTCGACGGCCTGTGGCGGTTGTGGAAGCGCAAGGCGCTCGCGCTCGACGTCAACGACGTGGCGCGGCACTCGCTCGAGGCCTCGCGCGCGCTGTGGGCCCGGCTGCACCAGGCTGGCGCCGTCTGACGCGCGCCGCTACACACCCACCATGCTGACTCTGGTGCTGATGAGCGCGCTCGCCGCGCAGCCCGTGGTGGGGTCCGAAGCGCCCGACTTCACGGTGACCTCTGTCGACGGCGTGGAGCTCAAGCTGTCGGCGCTGGTTGAGAAGGGCCCCATCATCCTCGCGTTCTTTCCCAAGGCCTTCACGTCGGGCTGCACCCGCGAGCTGACCGCGTACGTCGCGCGCTACGACGACGTGAAGAAACACGGCGCCGACATCATCGCGGTGTCCACCGACGACGCCATCACCGCGCGCAAGTTCCGCGACTCGCTCAAGGCGCCGTACCACTTCGTCGCTGACGACAAGGCCACGCTCACCAAGCTGTACGACGTGAAGACTTTCCTCATCTCTCTTTCCAGGCGCGTCACCTTCGTCATCGGGCCCGGCCGCAAGGTGCTGGCCGTGCAGGAAGGCGGCGACGCGGTGGACCCGTCGGGCGCCGTCGCGGCCTGCAACCTGCGCGCGGCCACCGCGCTGGACCTCGTGACCGGTGACGCCGGCGCGCCATGAAGTCGTGACACCGCCTTGACGTAGGTGCGTGTGCGTGCTGATGCGCGCCCCCTATGAACTTCCGACCTCTTCTTCTTGGCTCTGTCCTCGGCTTCATGGCGGCTGTCGTCCCGTCGTGTGGCGGTACCTCTGAGTGTGGCCCCGACAACTGCACGGGCTGCTGCGACGCGTCGAACAAGTGCGTGCCGGCCTCGGCCAGCAACTCCAACTCGGCCTGCGGCAAGGGCGGCGCGACGTGCAGCGACTGTGTCGCGAAGAACCAGGTGTGTGAGCAGACGACGTTCGTGTGCGTGCCCGGCGGCACCACGACGGGCGGCGGCAGCGGCACCACGGGTGGCGGCGACGGCACCACGGGCGGCGGCACGGGCACCACGGGCGGCGGCAGCGGCACCACGGGCGGCGGTACGGGCACCACGGGCGGCGGCACGGGCACCACGGGCGGTGGCACCGGCACCACGGGCGGTGGCACCGGCACCACGGGCGGCGGCACGGGCACCACGTCGTGCAACGTGACGTCGCAGACGTGCACGGGCGCCGGCGAGCAGTGCATGCCGACGACGGCGGATCTCAACGGCATCTGCGTCAGCGCGGCGTGCAACACGCGCACGCAGGACTGCCCCAACAACCAGGCGTGCGTCATCGGCCCCACCAGCAGCGACATCAGCACCCTGACGCGTCAGTGCGTGCCGGCCGGCACGAAGCTGCGCGGCGAGGCGTGCAACGAGCAGATGGTCGAGTGTGCGAAGGGCCTGCAGTGCTTCCAGGGCCAGTGCCAGAAGTTCTGCAACCAGGACACCGACTGCGACACCGGCGGCTCGTGCGCCTTCTTCGTCGGCTACCAGAACGCGCCGTTCGGCTCGTTCGTGTGCTTCCACGCGATGGCGTGTGACCCGCTCGCGCAGAACTGCGCGGCCCAGACGGACGCTTGCCTGCTGCTCCCGAGCGGCCCCGGCTGCGCGCCGTTCGGCACCACGGCGTTGGGCCAGCCGTGCACCAGCGCGAACCAGTGCGTGAAGGGCGCGCAGTGCCTGCAAGACCAGACGGGCATGGGCTCGTGCCGTTCGTTCTGCAACCTCGACGCGGGCATGCCGTCGTGCGCCTCGGGCACCTGCAACCCGCTGGCGAACATGCAGGGCATGCCGGTCGG
>CAYWON010000061.1:10822-34901 GCA_964459885.1 uncultured Archangium sp. | reverse complement strand
AGGCGCTCGAGCGGTGCGGGCACGCTGACCTCCTGGCCCGGCGCGTAGACAGTGAAGTCATCGACCGCGACGAAGCGCGCGGTGCCCGGCGGAAACCACACGCTGCGTGACGTCTGGCCGCGCCGCATGACGGGCGCCGCGTAGAGCGCGGGCCCCAGGAAGAACGTGTCGTCGAGCGTCCACGTGCGCGGCTCCTTCGGCATCAAGAGGAACGGCGGGCGCATCAGCGGGAGCCCGGTCTCGTGCGCCTGCTTCGCGAGCACCATGAAGTACGGCAGCAGCCGCGTGTGCAGGCTCGCCATGCGCCGGTAGACGTCTTGCGTGCCGACGTCGCTCCACAGCTTCCACTTGGTGCGCGGGGACAGCGGGTTCGAGCACGCGTCCTGCTCCATCATGATGGGCGAGACGGCCTCGAGCTGCAGCCAGCGCACGAAGACCTCTTTGTCGCGCGCCGCGTTGCCGAGGCACTTGAAGCCGGTGCCGTCGCTGCCCCAGTACGGCACGCCCACCATCGCGAGGTTGAGCCCGCTGCGAATGGTGCTGGGGATGCCCTGCGTCTCGTCGAACGAGGTCTCGGCGTCGCCGCCCCACACCGCGGGCACCAGCGCCTGCGAGCCGGTGTACCCAGCGCGCACGAAGAAGAGGTGGTCGTCGGGCTTCGCTTCCTGCAGCACCTCGCGCGCCGCTTTCGCCGAGAGCCGTGGGTAGTCGTTGTGCACTTCGTCGCCGCGCCGCCCGTCGAAGAGCACCGCCGACCGCGGCAGGTACTCACCGAAGTCGTGCATCCACCCGTCGTAGCCAAAGTCGAGCGTGCGCCGGAGCAGCGACTTGTACCAATCGACCGCGGCCGGGTTGGTGAAGTCGATCATCGACACGTCGAGTGACGCGCCGGAGATGAGGAAGACGACTGACGGGTTGCCGTCGGGCTCGCGCACGAAGAAGCCAGCGTCGGCGGCGAAGGCGTAGTCGGCGGCGGAGTTGGCGTGGTTCTCGGCGACGTACGGGTTGTTGTACGCGAGCACCTTGAAGCCGTTGGCGTGCAGCGTGTCGACCCACTCGCGCGTCGCTGCTTCGCGACCGAGCTGCGACTGCGCGGGGAGGAAGTGCAGCGCGTCGTCGATGGCGGTGATGGGCAGCTTGCGCTCGCGCATCACCTGCCACTCGAGACCGCCATCGGCGTCGGCCACGCGGTTGCCGCTGTTGATGCGCCGACGCGGCCCGAAGACCCACGGCGCGGGAATGAGGGGACGCCCGGTGTCCGCAGTGAAGGCGTCGAGCTGCGCGACCGGCGACGGCGGCGTGTAGACGGTGAGCGCGAACGACGTACCGTTGACCGCTACTCGCCACGCGCCCGCGTTCTCGCTGCCGAGGTGCAACTCGCTGCGCCGCGTGGTGTCGACGTGCAGCGCGTAGCCCTGCGACGAGAGGAAGAACGGCACCGGGAAGTACGTCATCGACGGGCCGCTCGGGTACGGGTTCTCGGCGCCGGGTGGCACATCTTCACCGCCGCCGAGCGGGCCTTCTTCGGCCCACGAGTACATCGACCAGCCGCGATGGTCGAAGGTGCCGAAGCGCTCGCCGAGCCCGAAGAAGTGCTCGTCGGTTGGGAGCGCGAACGAGAGGCTCGTCTTGTTGAAGCGGCCGCGTGGCGCGTCGCCTTGCGCGTCGACGACGGCGGCTTCGATGCGAGCGCGGTCGGTCGAAGCGCGCAGCGTGAGTCGCGCCGTGTCGGTGCCGACGTTCCATTCCACGGTGACGTGCGTCGCGTCTCGCTCGACGACGCGGACCGCGGTGCCGTGCGTCCACTCACCGTCGCCGGCGCGGTACCAGTCCCACCCCGGCACGATGCCGTCGACGCGCGATGGGCGGTCGAAGGTCGCGGTGAAGCCACCGTAGGCGCCGTCGCCGGTGGTCTCGCTGCGCAGCACCACCACGTCGTCGCGCTTCACCGTCCACGAGAACGGCTCGACCACGACGTCGATGGTGGTGGCGCCGTCACGCAGCGTGAACGCGTTCTCAGGCGGCGGTGGCGGACAGGCGGCGACGAGCAGTGCCGCGGTGAGCAGGAGAGCGCGCATGGCGGCGGCTTCTACCGCCGACCCGTGAGGCAGAATCGCGGCGCCCCGAAATCCGAGGGCCTTGCCTCAGGTTGGCCCTTCACCCCGCCCTTCGCCCCACTGCGGAGCAGGGAGATCTTGTGGGGTGTCGAGGTCGCCCAGCACGGCCGCGTCGTCGACGGGCAAGCGCAGCCGGCGCGTACCGAGCCCGCGCAAGACGTCGTGCAGAGTGGGCAGCGGCGCGAAGCCGCGCTCGAACTCCACCAGCCACTCGCGGCGGATGACGACCGGGTGGCCACCCTGCCCTTCCCACGTCGGCGTCACCGCGGCGAACGGAGGCGTCAACGCGTCGAGCAGCGCCTGCATCGTCGCGGCGCGCGGCGGCACGAGGTCGACCGGCGTCACCACCACCACGTCGCCTCCGACGTGCGAGAGCGCTGCCGCGAGCGATTCAGCCTGGCCCGACGTGTCGGCGCCGACGACGTCCACTGCGTCGAACGCACCGAGTTCTTCGCGCACCGCGACGACCCGCTTCGTCGGCACCACCACCACGATGTGAGCGCACCCGACTTCACGAAGCCGCGCGACGTGTCGCCGCACCAGCGAGCAGCCATCAACGAGCAGCAGCGCTTTGTTGCCGCCCATGCGACGGCCCTGCCCCGCGGCCAGCACAACGGCGCCCAGCTTCAAAACGCCACCTCGCGCCTCAACGGCAACTGCCGCACGCGCTTGCCCGTCAGCGCGAACACCGCGTTCGCCAACGCCGGTGCCACGGGAGGCACGCCGGGCTCACCGAGGCCGCCCGAGAGCGCGTCGCTCGTCACCACGTCGGTGTGAATCAACTGCGGCACGTCGTGCATGCGCGCCAGCTTGAGCTGATGGAAGTTCGACTGCTCGACGGCGCCGTTCTTGTAGGTGAGCCCACCGAACAGCGCGAGGTTGAGGCCGAAGATGACGGCGCCTTCCAGCTGCGAGTGCGCGCGCTCGAGGTTCACCACCACGCCGGCGTCAGCGGCGATCCACACCTCGTCGACCGCCACCTTGTCGCCGCGCTTCACCACCGACACCACCGCCGCCACGTACGACAAGAAGCTGCGGTGCACGGCGAGCCCGAAGAAGCGCCCGTGTTTCTCGCGCGCGTCCCACTCAGACGCCGCCGTCACGCGCTCGATGACGCCGCGCAAACGGCCCACGTCGACCGGGTGTTTCTCGATGGGCTCGCCGTAGTTGCGCAACTCCTTGATGCCGAGCGCCTCCAACGTCGGCTGGCGCGGCGGGCCCAGCACCTCGAGCCACGTCGTCTTCAAGTCGGTCTTCCGCGCCGCTGCGAGCTCGCCGACGAAAGAGCCGACCGAGAACGCGTGGAAGATGTTGTACACGCTGCGCAGCCAGCCGATGCGCGCGTGGGCCTTCGCGACGCACGCTTCAGCGCGCACGTTGGGCACGTCGAGCGCCAGGTCCAGTACGCCTTGCTGCAGGTCACCCGCGCCCGGCCTGTCAGCGTCGCCGAACGTCGACGCGATGGGCGGGAACGCCGTGCGGTGTCGCCACGCGATGAGCTTCCCCGACGCGTCGAGTCCAGCGGTCAGCTTCTGCGCGCTGACGGTGTTGACGTAGTCGTGGTGCAGGTCGTCTTCGCGCGTCCACTGCACGCGCACCGGCACGCCGACCTCGCGCGACAGCAGCGCGGCCTCCGCCGGAAAATCAGCCTTCGACTTCCGCCCAAAGCCACCGCCGAGGAACGTCACGTTGACGGTGACGACGCTCTCGTCGAGGCCCAGCACCTTCGCCACGTTGGTGCGCGCGGCCTGCGGGTTCTGCGTGCAAGCCCACACGTCACAGCGACCGTCGTGCACGTGCGCGAGCGCAGCCGGCGGCTCCATCGGCGCGTGAGGCAGGTGCGGCACGTAGTACTCGGCCTCGAGCTTCGTGGCGGCCGTCGCCAGCGCGGCGTCGACGTCGCCCACGTTGCGCAGCGCTTCACCGGGCTTGTTCACCGATGCCATCAGCTCGTCGCGAAAGGCCACCGAGTCGTAGGTCGCGTTCGGCCCGTGGTCCCACTCCAGCTCCAGCGCGGCGCGGCCCTGCAGCGCGGCCCAGGTGTTGTCGGCCAGCACCGCGACGCCACCCCACGGCTGAAAGCCGACAGCGCCGACGGCTTCCTTCAGCTGCACGACCTTCCGCACGCCAGGCACCGCAAGCGTCGCCTTCGCGTCGAAGCGCTTCAGCGTTCCACCCACCACCGGCGGTCGCGCGATGACGGCGATGAGCATGCCCGGCAGCGTGACGTCGGCCGCGAACTTCGCCGAGCCGTTCACGAAGACCGGCGCGTCGAGCAAGGGCAACGACGTGCCGATGCGGCGCAGTTCTTCGCGAGGTCGCAGCTTCACCGACGCGGCGTCGGGCACCGGGAGTCGCGACGCCTCATCGGCGAGCGCGCCGAACTCGAGGCGTGCCTTCGTCTTCTTGTTGAAGACCGCGTGGTCTCTGGCGTCACAGTCTTCGGGCTTCACCTTCCAGCGCTTCGCGGCGACGGCCACGAGCATGGTGCGCGCGGTGGCGCCGATGCTGCGCAGCCAGTCGAGCTGCCCGCGGATGCTCTTGGAGCCGTCGGTGTTCTGGTCGCCGTAGACCTTGTCGCCGACCGCCTGCTCGATGGTGACGCGCGCCATGTCGGCGCCCATCTCGTCGGCGAAGATGACGGGCAACGTGCTGCGCACGCCCTGCCCCATCTCCGAGCGCTGACAGACCAGCGTGAGCGAGCCATCAGCCTTCAGGTGAACGAACACGTTGGGCTTGAGGCCTGTCGCCTCCTTCGGCGCGGTGATGCCAATGCGCGGGTAGAGCCCGAGCGCGAGGCCACCGACGCCGAGCCCACGCAGCACTGCGCGGCGAGAGAGCGACGTCACGGCGCACCTCCGGCGGCCTTCTTGATGGCGGCACGAATGCGCGGGTACGTGCCGCAGCGGCAGAGGTTGCCCGACATCGCCGCGTCGATGTCTTCGTCGGTGGGCGACGGCTTGTCTTTCAGCAGCGCCGCGGCCGTCATGATCTGCCCCGCCTGGCAGAAGCCACACTGCGGCACGCACAGCTCAACCCACGCGCGCTGCAGCGGGTGCGAGCCGTCGGTCGACAGCCCTTCGATGGTGGTGACGCTCGCGTCGGCCGCGCGCTTGAGCGGCGTCACGCACGCGCGCACCGGCTGCCCGTCGAGGTGCACCGTGCACGCGCCGCACAGCGCCTGCCCGCAGCCGAAGCGCGTACCGGTGAGCCCCAGCACGTCGCGCAGCACCCACAACAGCGGCATGTCGGGGTGCGCGTCGACGTCGTGCGCGACGCCGTTGATGGTGAGGTGCGTCTTCATGGTGCCTCCGGGCAGTGAGCGCCGGTCTGAATCCACGCAGCGATGAGCGCGCCGAACTGTCGCTGCGAGCCGGGCGCGGGCTCACGGCCAGCGCCGGGGTTCCACGCCTAGGCGACGAGCGCGTCATGTGTGACGTGCTCGAGCACCGCTTCCAGCGAGCGCGCGCCGTTGCGCGTCGGGTCTTTGAGCTGCGCACAGAGCTCGGCCGGCGTTCGACCCACCCACGCCATCTCCCGCGGCGCGAGGTGCCATTTGGGCGCGCCGGGCACTCGAATGTGCGGCTGGTCCTCGGCCTGATGGCAGGTGGTGCACTGCATGCCCACCACGCCTTCGTTGCTGGGGCCGCGCGTCACTTTGGGGAAGTGCTCGTGCTGGTCCATGCCCTGCAGCGGCGTGTCGACCGACGGGTGGCAGTTCGAGCAGCGCGGGTGCAGCAGGACCTTTGTCGACTCAACGAACAGCGCGCGCGACCGCGCCTCAGGCGACGCGATGCTGTCGAACGACGTGACGTCCTTCAGCGCGTCGGCCGCAAGAGGAGGCGGCGCTGGTGGCGGCGCGGTCTTGCAGCCGACGAAGACGCCGACCGACAGGAGAGCGAAGAGGCGCATGGGGAACACGCGTAAGAGCCACGCACAGTCGGCGCCGCCCAGAGAACTGCCGGAAATCTGCATGACCGACGGCGGAAAACTTCACAGTCACGGCCGCGACACGGCGCCCAAATACCGAGGTGAGCGGTCGCGCGATTTCGCCTAAAGCCGCCCGTCGATGTCGACGTCGAGTCTGCCCATGGGCCGGGGCGCAGCGGTGGCTGGTTGGTTCAACACCCACGCCAGGCGCGTGACGCCAGCGCGCGTCGAAGCCTTCCAACAAGCGCTGCCCGACGCCCGCGTGTACGCCGCGTCGACGTTCGAAGAATCGAAGGCCCACGCCGACGAGCTGGTGCGCGACCTGCCGGAGTTCATCTTCTGCGGCGGCGGCGACGGCACCATCGTGCACCTGCTGAACTGCCTCAAAGAGCGCGGCATCACGAAGTTCCCGCGCATCGGGCTCTTCAAGCTGGGCACCGGCAACGGCTGGCCTTCGGCGGTCGGCGCGAAGACCTACGAGAAGGAGCTCAAGCACCTGCGCACGCTCTCGCGCGAGTGCAGCGTGCAGCGCTTCAACCTCGTCGAGGTCGAAGGCCGCATCTGCCAGTTCACCGGCGTCGGCTGGGACGCCACGCTGCTGCACGACTACAAGCGCAACCTCGAGAAGCGGCAGACGCAGCTCGTCGCCAACAAGCTCGCGACGCGCATGAGCCAGGGCGTGTACGGCTACCTGTATTCGCTGTTCCGTCTCACGGTGCCTGAAGAACTGGCGCGCGCGCGCGATGGGCGTACGCGGCTGCGGCTCGAGAACATCGGCGACACGGCGCTGACGCTGAACGGCGACGGCGAGCCCATCGAGATTCCGAGGTCAGAGACCACGCTCTACGAGGGCCCGGTGTCGGTGGGCGCGGCGGGCACCGAGCCGTACTGGGGCGCGAAGTTCAAGGCGTTCCCGTACGCGCGGCTGGTGCCGGGGCGCTTCAATTTCCGCGTCTACGACCGCCACGTGCTCGAAGGCGTGAACAACATGTTCAAGCTGTGGCGGGGTTCAGACCTGCCCGGCATGTACGACTGGTTCGTGACGAAGATTCGCCTGCACCTGTCGCGACCGATGCCGTACCAGGTGGGCGGCGACGTCGTGGGGCCGCGCGAGGTCGTCGACTTCGGGTTGGCGCGCGAGACCGTCGACCTCATCGACTGGGACGCAGCGCGCGCCGTCGGTTGATCAGTTCTTCCCCTCGCGAAGGTCGACCGCGCGCTTGCGGATGGCCTTGAACACCTCGGGCAGCGAGCCCGTCTGCGCGGCGCGCAAGATGCCGTCGGGGATGATGACGGCCGGGTCGGAGTCGAGCGTGTAGATGACGAGCGTCTTCTTGCCCTCTTCGCCCCACGGCAGCAGCACCCACGAGCCCGAGTTGCGTCGGTAGGTGCCGCGCACCAGCGACCACTCCCGGCGGAAGCGGTTGCCCTGCTCGGTCAACGCCGACCGCGACACCGCGATGAGGTTGATGATGGGCCACGGCATCTGCAGCTCGACGCTGCACAGCTTCTCGCCGTCTTCTTCGATGACCGCGCTCTTCTTGGTGCGCGGCATGAACTTCGAGAAGTGCTGACACTCACGAACGATGGGCCACACCTCGGCGGTGGTGGCGTCGATGACGCCCATCGAGATGGCGGCGACGCCCTTGTTGTCGGTGGGCTTCTTGTCGCGCAGCACCATCTCGCCGGCGTCGAGCTTCTTCTTCTCGGCGTCGGTCAGCGTCGGCGCCTCCAGCGTCTGGGCGGAGGCGACGACAGAGAACACGGCGACGAGGGCAACACTGCGCGGCGACATGGCGGCTCTCCTACTACGGGTGACCCGCCGTCCCGACGCGCGCAAAGCGTTGCGTATTCGCTCAGAGGTATTGCTGCCGCTTCGTGGCCTTGAGCGCCTCGACGACCTTGCGCACGTCCTGGCTCTTGTCCTTCGGCAACACGAGGATGGCGTCGCCCGCGTCGACCACCACCACGTCCTTCATGCCGACGACCGCGACCGGCCGCGCACCCGCGAGCACCACGCTGCCCTCGCTGTCGATGACGATGGCGTTGCCTTCGGCCACGTTGCCCTTCGCGTCCTTGGTGCGCACGTCAGGCAGCGCGTTGAAGCTGCCCACGTCACTCCAGCCGCAGTCGGCCGGCACCACCGCGATGTTCTGCGCCTTCTCGGCGACGCCGTAGTCGATGCTGGTCGCGGGCAGCTTCTTGAACTCGCGCTTGAGCACCGCCGCGGCCTTCTTCGTGCCCCACGCCGCGCGGATGGCGTTCAACGGCTTCACGGTCTCGGGCATGTGCTGCGCGAGCGCGGCGAGCATGACGTCGACGCGGAAGATGAAGATGCCCGCGTTCCAGAGGTAGCGCTTCGACGCGAGGTATTCCTGCGCGGTCTGCACGTTCGGCTTCTCGACGAACGCGGCGACCTTGCTCGCGCTGCCCGACAGCGTGTCGCCCACCTTGATGTAGCCGTAGCCCGTCTCGGGGCGTGTGGGCGCGATGCCCAGCGTGACGATGAGGCCGTCTTCGGCGACACGCACCGCTTCACGCACCGCCGCGCGGAACGCTTCGGGGTCGGCGACGTGCTGGTCAGACGGCAGCACCACGATGACGCCGTGAGGGTCGACGGCGGCCACCTGCGCGCACGCGAGCGCGATGGCGGGCGCGGTGTTGCGCGCCTCGGGCTCGACCACCACGTTCTGCTTCGGCAGCTTCGGCAGCGCCTTGCGCACCAACGCTGCATGCTTCGCGCCGCACACCACGGACGTGCGCGCCGGCGTGGTGAGGCCGTTCATGCGCTTCATCGTCTCGGCGATGAGCGGCAGCTTCGACGTCAGCGGGAGGAACTGCTTGGGGCGCGCGCTGCGCGAGAGCGGCCAGAAGCGCGTGCCGCTGCCGCCGGCCATGATGACTGCGTGGATGGTGCTCATGAGTTCGTGGCCGCTTACGCCACGCGCGCCCGACTGCAAGCCACACGTTTGGCGCAGCGCGGCGCGCGGTGTGTCATAGGCGGTGGCCATGGAGCCCTTCGACTGGAAGACCGAGAGCGACACGCCCGCGCCGACGAAGCTCTCGCCGGTCGATGACGCGCTGAAGGCCGACGACGCGCTGCGCCGCGTGCGCAAGGGCGAGTACCTGCTGTACGGCGGCGACTTCCACAACGCGCGGCAGCTGCTGGGCGCGATGTCGCGCCGGCTACCGAAGCCGCGCCACGGCGGCAGCCCGCTGGAGGCCTTCCGCGCCGAGCGCCGCGCGCGCGCCATCGAGCACGAGACCCTGGGCCGCGTGGTGGTCGAGCTCGACGGCAACTACGCGCTCAAGCTCAAACGCGCACCCGACGCGTCGGTGGCGTGCAAGCAGGCGTGGGGCAAGACGAGCGCGACGCGCGTGGTGGTCTCGCTGAAGACGCTGCTGGGCGTGATGGGCGCGGCCGAGTGGCGCAAGAAGGGCCTCGAAGTGCCCGGCCTGCCAAAGAAGCTCACCCCGCACTACGGCGTCTACGTGCCCACGCGCACCGACTACGTCGAGCTGGTGCGGCGCCTGGGCGACGTGAAGGGCGCGCGCTGCTTCGACCTCGGCACGGGCACGGGTGTGCTGGCGCTGCTGCTGTTGCAGAAGGGCGCGGCCAGCGTGGTGGGCACCGACGTCGAGCCGCGCGCGGTGGCGTGCGCGAAGGAGAACGCGCAGTTCTTCAAGATGACCGACCGCTTCACCGTCGAGGAGCGCGAGCTCTTCCCCGACGGGCGCGCGGACCTCATCGTGTGCAACCCGCCGTGGGTGCCCGAGCCGCCGAAGAACCGCGTCGACCGCGCGGTGTTCGACGACGACGGCGCGATGCTGCGCGGGTACCTCGAGGGGCTCGCTGAACACCTGACGCCGGGTGGCCGCGGCGCGCTCGTCATCTCGAACCTCGCGGTGCTGCTGGGCCTGCGCGAAGCGGACTTCCTCAAGCGCGAGTTCGAGCGCTGTGGGCTGACGCTGCGCGCGTCGTTCGAGATGACGGCGAAGCATGGGAAGGCGAAGGACACGAGCGACCCGCTGCACGCCGTACGCGCCAAGGAAGTGACGACGCTCTACGTGTTGTCCGCGGCCAGCTGACGCGCGCGTCGAAGACGTTTTTTCGAATCGACCGTCGACGCGGCGGCCGATTGAGTCAGGGAGACATGCGTACTCATACGACGGTGATGGTGGTGGTCCTCACGCTCATGGGCTGTGGCCCGATGACGGAGGCAGACGGCGGGACGGGCGGCGGCAGCGCGACAGGCGGCGGCAGCGCGACAGGCGGCGGCAGCGCGACGGGCGGCGGCAGCGCGACGGGCGGTGGCAGCGCGACGGGCGGTGGCAGCGCGACGGGCGGCGGCAGCGCGATGGGCGGTGGCAGCGCGACCGGCGGCGGCAGCGCGACGGGCGGCGGCAGCGCGACGGGCGGCGGCAGCGCGACTGGCGGCGGTAGCGCGACCGGCGGCGGCACCGCGACCGGCGGCGGCACCGCGACCGGCGGTGGCAGCGCAATTCCGTACGTTCAGCTCTGGGACGGCGGCGCAGTGCTCGACGGTGGTGACTTCTCAGCCAACTACGCGGCGAACTGGCGCGGGCAGTACGGCCAGCGCTACACGGGTTGGTGCAACGGAACGAGCGGCGGAGTGTGGGGCACCGACCTCTACACCGACGACTCCCGCGTCTGTCATGCAGCCGTGCACGCTGGTGTGCTGAGCGCCAACGCCGTCGGCACGCCGACCATTGAGATCCGACCGGGTGCGCGCCGGTACGTCGGCACGACGAGAAACGGCATCACCAGCTTTGACTACGACGCGTTTCACGGGAGCTACGCGTTCGTCGGTGCCGATGGCGGCCTCCTCGGTGACGTGAACGATCCAGGGGGGCCCAACGCCTTCCTCACGTGGAGCACGGCCTCTCGCGACCTGAGCACCAGCATCGGCTTCCGCCAGACCGGCGAATGCCCTCCAGGTGCAGCAGGCTCCATCTGGGGCACCGACACGTACACGGACGACTCGTCGATCTGCACCGCCGCCGTGCACGTCGGGGTCATCACGCTCGACGGCGGCCTCGTGACGTTCGAGGTGCGGCCGGGTGAGCCGGCGTACGTGGGCTCGACCCGCAACGGCGTCACGTCCTACAGCTTCGGCGAGTGGACGGGCAGCTTCGTCATCGTGCCGTAGTCAGCGGCAGGTGCCTGAGGCCGCGTCGCGGAAGGGCTTCCCTTCTTCCGCGATGAACTCGGTGGACCAGCTGCCGTCGCGCAGCACCAACTTGAGCACGCCCAACGTGTCGTTCTGTCGGACGACGCTGTTGGGGTGCACGTCGGCGAACTCGGCGAAGTGCGCGCCGCCGGTGCCGACGGTGATCTGCGTGATGCCGTCGATGGCGCTGAGGCGCTCATAGAAGTGCTCGTGCCCCGTCAACACCAGCTCGGCGTCGTGCTTCGCCAGCACCTTCCAGAACGGCGCGGCGCGGTTGAAGTTGCCGTGCTTGCCCGAGCTGAACCGCGGGTAGTGCCAGTACGCGAGCACGCACTTCTTCTTCGTCGCCGCGAGGTCGGCCTCGAGCCACTTCACCTGCTCGCCTTCGGCTTCACAGGAAACGTTCTGGCAGAGGTCTGACGTGTTGAGCGCCACCACGTGCCACGCGCCCATGTCGAACGAGTAGTAGCCCTTGCTCGGGTCACCGGCGCGCGCGCCGAAGTACGTGAAGTACCCGCTCGCGTTCGCGGTCTTGTACTCGTGGTTGCCCGGCGCGGGGTACGTCTTGTCTTTGAAGCGGCCCCACGTCGCGCCGTAGACGTTCTCGAAGAGCTCCAGCGCACCGTCGTCGTACTGCGCGTCGCCGAGCAGGAGCACGCCGTCGGGCTGCTGCGCTTCGACCAACTTCGCCGTCAGCTCCTGTTTGCCATCGAGCGCAGGCGCCGAGATGTCGCCGGCGGCCACCACCGTCACCGGCTTCACCGCCGCGCATGAGGCGAGGCACGCGAGCAAGAGGAGGTACTTCATGGCCACACCGTCGCGCCGGGCGCATCGACGAGCGACTTCCTCGCGCGCACCACGCAGAAGCGCTGGCCAGTGGGCGCTTCCATCACCGTCCACCGTGGGCCCTCGCCGACACGCTTCGCGCCGAGTCGCTCCAGGCGCGCGACCTCAGCGGGTTGATCGTCGGTCTCGAGGTCGAGGTGCACGCGGCTGTCGTGGCTGACGTTCTGCACTTCGATGTGCAGGTCTCTCGCGCCGGCTTCGAGCTCTGCGTAGCCGTGGCCGTCGTCGCCCAACGACTTCATGCCCAGCGCGCCGCTCCAGAAGCGGGCGGCGTCGTGGGGCGCGGTCTCACGACAGTCGATGATGAAGCCTGCGAGGCGGCTGCGGTGCATGGCGGCGCAGTGTGGCGCGTCGACGTCGCACCGCAAGCTCGGTGGGACACCTACCTACTGAACACCTGTCTGTACCGTATTACTGCGGGCTGCTGCGGCGGCGACGCGCGAGCAACACGCCGAGCAACACCAGCGCGCCTGCGGGAGACGCCGCGCAGCCACCGCGCGCGTCGCTCAGCGGCCGACGCAGCACGAGCTCGCGCTGCACCGTCATGCCCTGCCCGTCTTCAGCGACGATGACGAAGGTGCTGCGACCTTCGGGCAGCGGCAGCGTGATGACGAAGCCCGAGCCCACCAGCGTCGCGGCCTCGCCGTTCACCGTGACGCTCGCGACCTCGAGGCCGCTCACCACACCCGAGACGCGGACCTCTTCCGTCGACAGCAGCGCGTCGAACTCCGGCTCGATGACGCGAATCGCCGGCGCGTCACCGGGCGTGAGGCCGAGATCGATGGTGGTGCGCGCTTCGGCAGAAACGGTGACCAGCAGCTCGCGCGTCGTCATGCCGCTCTTCTCGACGCGGAGGCGCGCGAGGCCGGTGGCCGACGCCACGAGCGAGAAGCGACCGTCCATTCCGCTGCGGGCCTCACCCAGCAGCACCTCGGTCTCGAGCGCGAACAGCGTGACCAGCGCGTCAGCCTGCACGGCGTTGAGGTCGTCGAAGCGGTGCACCAGCCCGTCGAAGCCCGCGCGGAAGCTGCCGCGCCACGACGCGCTGCCGACCTTGCCGCTCGAGTCGGTCAACGCCACGTCGACGGTGTTGTCGCCAGCGCTCAGGCGCAGCGGCACCTCGAAGCGGCCGCCCACCACCGCCACGGTCTGCGCCGCGCCGCCGTTCAACGTCACCGTGACCTCGCGCACCAGCGAGTAGTCGTCGGTGGCGGTGCCTTCGAGCACCACGTCGGCGAGGTCGACCGTCTGCGCGGACACCGGCGATGTGATGACGACCACCGGCGCGAGGTCTTCGCCAGACGGCTGCAGGACGAGCTGCGCGTCGATGGTGCCGCCCGCGGCGACGGTGACTGACTGCGACTGCGCGACGAACGCGGCCTTCGAAGCCGCCAGCGTCACCGCGCCTGCGGGCAGCGTGAACGAGAACGCGCCGTCAGCGGTGGTGGTCTGCATCTGCCCGTCGACCGAGACCAGCACGCCTTCGAGCGGCGTGTTGTCGAGCCCCGAGCGCACCACGCCGCGCAGCGTGCCTTCGGTCACCTCGCGCGCCAGCGTCATCGACGCCGACACGGTGCCGCCGAGCTGCACCGCGCGTGAGACGGACTTCGTGGTGTAGCCGCTCTTCGACGCCGACACGTTGAAGGTGCCCGCGCCCAGCGTCAGCTCGAACGTGCCGTTGGCGCCGGTGGTGGCCGTCTTGCCGCCCGCGCTGACCGTCACGCCCGAGAGCGCCGCGCCGCCTGCTGCGTCGGTGATGGTGCCGGAGAGTTTGCCGGTGGTCGGCGTCGGCGGCGCGCAGCCGTGGTTCGCGAAGCCGCTCGTCGGTGACGACGCCATCGCGTTGTTGCTCGCCGGGCCCCACACGCCGTCCTCGGCCAGCTTCGAGCTGTGGTTCTTGTTCCACAGCCGCTGGAAGGCGAGCACCGACTTGGAGGCCTGGTTCGACGACGCGAAGTGGTCGAAGTGCACGGTGTCGCTGTTGCCCAGCCACGTCCACCCGGCGTTGGTCATCGCGGTGCGCCAGTACGACCAGTTCGGCGTGTCGATGGCGCGGCCGCTCTGGTGGTTCGACGCGCCCGGCGCCGCGGCCAGTTGGATGCCGCACTGGCCCTGCTGCCACCACTTGTAGAGCAGGTATTGCTCCGCGACCGTGCGGTACGCCGAGCTGATGGTGATGAAGTCGTTCTTCGCCGTGGTGGCCGAGCGCAGCGCCGATGACGCGCCGCTCGCGAGCCACGGGTTCACACCGGAATAGAGGTTGGTGTGCGAGCCCGTGAAGTTCACCATCAGGTTCGGCTGAATGCAGTTCAGCTCTTCGACGAGTTGATCTCTCAACCCGTTCGCGATGCTGGTGCTGCAGCCGCCCGCCGCCGACATCGCCAGGCCCTCGCGGTAGCGGGCGATGGGCACTGAGTCGACCTGCGCTTCTTCACCGGGGCCGCAGGCCGCGAAGAGAACCACCAGCCCGAAAAAGAGAGCGCGCATGAGGCGCCATGTACGGCTCGCCTCACGCGCGCTCAATCGACGGTGTCCCGGCACCGTCTCCTGCGTGCGTCAGTGCATCGAGAAGCTGCCGCTGACCTGGCCGCCCGCCGACAGCGTCAGCGAGAACGTGCCCGCCAGCGAAGGCGAGACGCGCGTGATGTTCAGCGTCGCCGACGACGCCTTGCGCTCCGAGAAGAGGCGCACGGTCGCGGTGTTGACGTCCTTCACGTACGAGGCCGCGGAGAGGCCGTTGCCGATGGTGAGCGTGCCGGTGGCGCCCGGGCACACCGAGAGCTCGAGCACAGCGGCTTCGTCAGCGGCGTTGCCGTCGAAGATGATGACGCGGCGCTGATCATCGATGGCCGCGTGCGCCGCTGAGAGCGAGACCGAGCCCGACGGGAGCGCCGCGCACGACGCGACCGACGTCACCGAGCCTGCGAACTGGCCGTCACCGAACTGGCCTTCGCACACACCCACGCTGCCGCCGACGCACTGACCGGCCTGGCACCGCGCGCTGGGACCACAGTCGGCGTCGACGACACACACCGGCTGCGAGGTCACGCACTGGCCGCCGACGCACTGCTGACCAGCGGCGCACTGCGCGTTCGACGTGCACTGCGGCGGCGCGATGACGACGCACGCGCCGCGCAGGCACTGCTCACCCGCCGCGCAGTCGGCGTCGACCACGCACGCAGGCGGCGCGACGACACACTGGCCGTTCGCGCACTGCTGCCCCGCCGCACAGTCGGCGTCGACCACACACGCAGGCGGCGCGGCGATGCACTGGCCACCCGAGCACTGCTGGCCCGCGGCGCAGTCACGGTCGGTCACGCACGCCGGCGTCGACGTCACGCACTGGCCGCTCACGCACTGCTGGCCCGCCGCGCACTGCGCGTTCGACGTGCACTGCGGCGGTGCGACGACGCACGTGCCGTTGAGGCAGCTCTCACCCGCTGCACAGTCGAGTGAAGACCGGCACGACGGCGCCTGCGCGACTTCATCGAGCGCGCCCGCGAACGAGCCGATGAAGCGACCGCCGACGGCACCCGCCACCGTGAACGTCACGCTGCCGCTCGACGCGAGGTGCGTCGGCTCGCCGCTCGCCGCGTCGAAGACGCCCGCGAACCAGTGCACGTTGTCGATGGTGTGCGTGCCGACGGTGAACGGCACGTCGGCGATGACGGCGAAGAAATTGGAGGGCGTGCCCGTGAGGTCACCGACCATCACGTACTGGAACGTCGGCGAGCCCGACGCGTCGATGACGCCCAGCGCCGCGCTGCCGCCAGAGAGGTTGGGCGCGACGGTGAAGGTGCCGGTACCTGTCGGCGCCGGCGCCGTGCTGTTGACGTCGATGACCGGCGCGTCGAACTGCGCGCTGGCCTGCAGGTTGGTCGCGCCCAGCGCGTCGCGATGCGGGCTGTTCAGCGCCGCGGTCTTCGGTCGCGCCAACGTCGGCCCGTTGCCGTTGCTACAGCCCACCGCGAGCAGCGCAGACAACACGAGTCCCCACGACATCGTCGTTTTCATGAAATCCCTCAGAAGTTTGAGTGTGCGAGGACGCCCCGGCCTCCCCTCGGCGGCTCGCGGCGTCTCAGTCACCCCGGCGCACACGGGCATTCACGCGGCGCAGAAGAATTTTCCGCTGAAGGTATTTCGCGGCGTCAGGGCGTGAACGTGCGGTGACGCAGCCGCGAGCGCACCAGCACCGCCAACGCCGTCAACACCACGGCCGGCAAGAGGTGCCACACCGACACGTGCAGCAGCGAGCCGTTCGGGCAATGGAAGTGCAGCGCCAACGCCGCGCCCGATGACGCGGCCAGCGCGCCGGCGACGAGGTGCAGCGTGCTGGCGGCGAAGCGCGTCGAGACGAACAGCACCAGCGCGACGGGGATGACCGCGACGATGCACTCGGTCATCGCGCAGCGCATGCCGGTGAGGAAGTCAGCGCCGCCGTCGAGGCCCGACGCACCCAGCAAGGTCAGCACGGCGGCCGCCGTGAAGCCGCCCACCACCGCCAGCCGACCGCCGACGCGACCCGGCTTGAGCCACAGCACCGAGCCGAGCGCCATCACCAGGAACCACGCGATGCCGACGACGTACTTCGTCACCACGCTGCGGTGCTGCGTCTCGCTCCACGACATGGCCGCGGCAGCGGCGACACCGAGCAGCAGGTTGAAGCCCAGCACCACGAGCCCATCGGTCCACCACGCACGGGCGCCGGGCTGCTTGCTGAGCTCCTCGCGAGCGGCGCGCGCGAGCATGTCCAACGACGCGGCGTCGCGGGTGGGTCCACCGGCGGCCCCGATGGCGGCGTTGAGTCGCTCGTCGGGCGTCGTCATGGCCACAGTCCCTTCAACAGCTCGCGCAGCCGCTCGTAGCCGCGGTGTGCGCGCACCTTCACCGCAGACTCGGTGACGCCGGCGTGCTCGGCGATCTCCGCGAACGACAGGCCCTCGAAGCGGTGCATCACGATGGCTTCGCGCATCGCCTCAGGCAGCTGCGCCAGCGCGTGCTTCACGGCCTTGGCGAGGCCCGGGTCGACCTCGGGGCCTTCTTCCACCGGCGCGTCGGGCAGCTCGCCTTCTTCGGTGACGCGCTCGAACTTCGACCGGCGCGACCAGTCGCGCGCCGCGTTGGTGGCGATGGCGAAGAGCCACGGCTTCACCTTCGCGCCGCGCTGAAAACGGCCGCGCCCGCGCACCATCGAGACGAACGTGGTCTGCGTGAGGTCGTCGGCCACCGCGGCGCTGCCGGTGAGGCGCTGCAGGTACGAGCGCATGGCCGGCGCGTGACGGGCGAACAGCGCGTCGAACGCACGCGTGTCTCCGTCAAGGAACGCCTCCATGAGGACCTCGTCAGTCGCCTCGCTCAATCGAAGACACCATGCCTTCATTGAACCAGCCGTGCAGCATTTCGAACGCGCCCGTCGCGTCGTCGCCGAAGGGCGCGAGCACCATCGGTAACACCTCGCCTGCGAGCAGCGCGCGAAGTGCGGTCACCTCGGCGTCGTCGATGGGCGCGTGGAAGACCTCGAAGCCCTGGCGCCAGATGACGAGTGACGTGGGCGTGGTGGTCGGCGCGCCGTCACCGCGCAACGTCGGGCGCGGGTCGGTGTGCAGCGACAGCACGCGCAGCGACGGGTGCGCCGTGAGCCTCACGCGCGGCCACTGGTCGCTCGGCACGGACTGCAGCGCCGTGAAGTCGAGCGTCGGCGCGTCGGGCGCGACGAAGGCCTGGCTGCGCGCCCACTCGAGCGCGGCCACGTCGTTCCACGGCGCCGGCAAGACTTGAGCGAAGTGCGCGCCGATGGCGTCGATGGACGGGGAAGTCGACGGGAAGCGCTGCAGCAGCGTGGCGACGTGGACGTCGAAGGCGTCGTCTTGCAGCGCCGCGCGCACCGCTGGGAACGCGTCGCGGAGCACGTCGCGCAGGCGCGCCCAGTACATGTCCGCGTAGACCTCGAGGTGGCCGTCGACGAGCGCGCGGGCGTCGTCGCTGATGGGCACCGGGTCGCAGATGGCGGTGAAGAGCAGTTGCTGCGTCGCGGACAATGAGGGTGAGGGTGCACTGCGTTGGAGAGACTGGCCCCTCACCCTGACCCTCTCCCCGATGGGGAGAGGGGACATCGTGCGGGCTTTGTCGGCCTCGGCCAGCAACTCCGGCAGCAATGGCACCGCTTCGTCCCACTCAATCAACGTCGGCACGTCGCCGAACCGCGCGCGCGCGTGCCGGTACAGCGCCCACACTTCGTCGATGATGGGCCCTTCGTGCGTGTCGATGCGCAGCGGCCCGCGCACGGCGTGCCCCGCCACGTGCAACTGCGCCACGCGCGCGGCCGGCAGCGCGTCGAGGTACTCGACAGCATCGAAGCCATGGTTGTGCGCTGAGACGAAGACGTTGTTCACGTCGACCAACAGCAAGCAGTCGGCGCGCTCGGCGACCTCACGCACGAACTCCCACTCCGTCAACTCGCTCGCGTGAAACTGGAGGTAGCTCGACACGTTCTCGACGACGAGCTGTCGCTTGAGGAAGTCCTGCACGCGGCGGATGGCGTCGACGACGTGCCGCAGCGCTTCTTCGGTGAACGGCACCGGCAGCAGGTCATGCGCCGAGCGGCCGTGCGCGCGGCCCCAGCACAGGTGGTCCGACACCAGCGCCGGCTCGATGCGGGCGATCAGCTCACGCCACGCGCGCAGGTACGACGCGGACGGTGGCTCGACGCTGGCGAGGCCCAACGACACGCCGTGCAGCGCGACGGGCCGCTCGCTCCTCACCTTTTCCAGCACCGCCAGCGGTCGCCCGCCGAGGCCCAGGAAGTTCTCGGTGATGGCCTCGACCCAGTCGACGCGCGGCGAGCCGTTGAGGAACTCGCCGTAGTGCTTGCTGCGCAGACCGACGCCGAAGCCCTGCATCACATCGAGGCCGCGCCGTTCGGCTTGCCGCCCTTCTTCTTGCACTCGGCCTCGGTCAACACGACCCAGCCCTTGCCCTTGCACTCGTTGTTGCCGGCGCACGCGTAGGTCGCGCTGCCGCACTCACCCTTGCCTTTGCACTCGTTGGCGCCGTCGCAGCGCACCGTCGCGGCTTCTTTCTCTTTCTTCGGGGCCGGCTTCTTGTCGGCCGCCTGCGCCGAGAGCGCCGCCACCGCCGAGAGCACCAACAGCCCGCGCGTCGTGTTGTTCATGCCGCCAGTACGCACCCCGACACGGGTGGGTTTCAAGTCGCCTTGACGACCGCGGCTGACCCGTCGACCAGCGCGAGAATCTGCCGCGCGTGCCCCAGGAAGCGCTGCCCTTCGTCCGACAACGTCATGCCCTTCGCGGTGCGCGAGAACAGGCGCGTCGAGAGCTCGTCTTCGAGCGCGCGCAGCTGCCGGCTCATGGGCGGCTGGCTGACGAAGCACTTCTGCGCGGCGCGGGTGACCGAGCCTTCCTCGGCGACGGCCACGAAATAGCGGAGCTGCGTGAGACTCACGTGCGCAGGCGTAGCAGATCAACAAGGTATTGGCCCACGGCCTGCCTTCTCGGGCATCTGCTGGCCGATGAACGACCGAGTGCCCCGCATCACCAGCTCCGCCGAGTTGCAGGCCATGCGCCGCGCCGGCCGCCTCGCCGCGCGCACGCTGCAGTACGTCGCGCAGCGGCTCCGCCCCGGCATCACCACCGCCGACATCGACGCGTGGGTTCGCGAAGACACGTACGCGCACGGCGCCAAGCCCAGCCAGCTCGGCTACCAGGGCTTCCCCGCCGCGGTGTGCACCAGCATCAACGAAGTGGTGTGCCACGGCGTGCCCAGCGCCTCGGTGCACCTGCGCGACGGCGACATCATCAACGTCGACGTCACCAGCGAGCTGCACGGCTGGCACGGCGACACGTCGGCCACGTTCTGTATCGGCGAGGTCAGCGCTGAGGCGAAGCACCTCGTCGACGCCACGCGGCGCGCGCTCGAAGCCGGCCTTCGTGAGGTGCGGCCGGGCGCGCGGCTGGGCGACATCGGCGCGGCCATCGACGCGTTGGCGAAGCAGGAAGGCTGCGGCGTCGTCACCGACTTCGGCGGCCACGGCATCGGTCGGCAGATGCACCTGCCGCCGCACGTCTCACACGTGGGCACGCGCGGCGAGGGCCTGACGCTGCGTGAAGGCATGACGTTCACCATCGAGCCCATGCTGACGCTGGGCAGCACCGAGACCAGGACGCTGGACGACGAGTGGACCGTCGTCACCGTCGACGGGCGGTGGTCAGCGCAGTTCGAGCACACGGTGCTGGTGACGAGAAAAGGGTACGAGGTGCTGACGCGCGCGTGAGCTAGCGTCGCCGCACTTCACGTGCGACGCGTCTTCCCGTTGATGGCGGTCTGGTTGCTGATGGCGTGCCCGCCTCCTGGCGAGAAGCGCGCGCTCAAGCACTGGGCGCTGCCGCAGTCGACGTGGCCCAACGACACGCAGGTGCGCTGGTACGACGTCGAAGGCGAGACCGAGACGCAGCTGCGCGCCAACCTCGACGCCATCGGCCCGGAAGACGCGAACGGCGAACGGCACGACGCGTACACGAGCTGGTACGTGACGTGGCGCTTCCCGTTCTCGCGCGGCGATGACGGCTGCACGACGGGCCCGGTGACGACCGATGTGCGCGTGGTGATGACGCTGCCTCGCTGGCACGGGCCCAGCGATGAAGGCGACGCGCTGGTGCGCAAGTGGCGCCGCTACCTCGACGCGCTCATGGAGCACGAGTCGGGTCACCGCGACACGGGCTTTCGTGCCGCCACGGAGATCGTCGACGCGCTGCCGTCGCTGCCGCCGCAGCCCACCTGTGAAGACGCTGAAGCGCGCGCCAACGAAGCCGCGCGTGCGGTGCTGACCCGCTTCCGTGCTGACGACGTCGCGTACGACGAAGCCACACGACACGGCGAGTCACAGGGCGCCGTCTTTCCCTGACTCGCGTCCGGTTGTGACAACGGCGTCTCGTTGCCTTGCGTCGCAACTGGGACAGTGTGTCCAGGTGTGAAGCGGTGTGGTGACAGCGCCGAGAGCCCACATTGACGGAGACGTCGGCGGCCGTTACCTGATCGCACCCAAGACACGGCGTGCCCGGCCAGCGGGGCGCGCAGCAGGCGGGCGGCGGCTTCTTCCCAACGAACGCATCAGGGGTTGTTCATGAACGTCAGGTTCATCGCAGCGGTGTTTGCGGCCTCGGCCGCGTTCTTGTGGAGCTGCACAGACGTCAAAGCACCACCGCCACCCGATGCGGCGCGCGTCGTCACCTTCAGCGCCGACAAGACGCAGGTCGCGCCCGGCGAGACGGTGACCCTGAGCTTCCAGACGGCGAACGGCAGCGAGGTCGAGATCATCGACGACCAGGGCCGCGGCATCGAGCTCTTGGGTGACGTCAACGCCGGCACCGCGGTGGTCGCGCCGGCCCGCACCTCTTTCTATGTGCTGCGCGTCAACGGCGTCGGCGGCCGCGACTCGGCGTTCGTGCAGATCGCCGTGGGCGAAGCGGCCCGCGAGCTCTTCCTCATCTCGGTGCCTGAAGAGGTCGCCTCGGGCGAATCGGCGCAGCTGCTCTGGGGTGCGCAAGGCGCGACGACGGTGACGCTGCAGACCGGCGACGAGACCCCGGTGGCGCTCACCGGCGGCACCGGCACGGTGACGGTCACGCCCGCGCGCTCGGAGCGCTTCACGCTCTCGGCCAGCAGCGGCGCCGGTCAGCCCACGCAGACGGCCATCACCGAGGTGCGGGTGCGGCCGCTGTTGCTGACGTTCAACCTCGAAGCGCCCAACGGGCTCGAAGCCGGTCAGGCCGTCACGCTGCGGTGGACCAGCCGCGGTGGCCAGCGCCTCGTGCTGCGCGAGGCCACGTTCGGTCAGCTGCTCGACCAGACCGACCTCACGCTCGTCGACGACGGCAGCACGACGTGGACGGTGCCGGCGACGCTGCCCAACGGGCTGCCGGTGCAGCAGGGCGTGCCGCTGCGCTTCGAGGCCACGCTGACTTCGAACTCGTCGTCGGTGGTGAAGACCATCGCCGGCGTGGTGGGCGACGCGCCGCTGATTGAGCGCGTCACCGCGCCTGAAGCCGCGAGCCTCGGGCGCCCGTTCACGCTGTCGTGGAACACGCTGAACGCGGCGCGGGTGGCGGTGGAAGCTGAAGGTCAGGTGCTGTTCGAGACGCTGCCCAGCGAGCGCGCGCGCGCTGAAGCGGGCTCGGTGTCGCTGCCCACGCCCGCCGTGCAGACGACCTACACGGTGGTGGCCACCAACGATCGCGGCGTCACGGCGCGCGCGTCGGTGATGGTGCGGCCGGTCACGTTCCCCATCATCACCAACTTCGAGCTGACGCCGCCCACCATCAACGCGCCCGGCGACACGGTGACGGCCACCTGGAGCGCGATGAACGCCCGCCGCATTCAGCTCCGCGTCGCCAACGGCCCCACCATCGCGGTCAACAGCACCATGCCCAACAACGGCACGTTGACGTTCCGCGCCGGCGGCGCGCAGACGTTCGTGCTCGAGGCGTTCAACGAAGCGGGTGACAAGGCCGAGGCGACCGACACGCTGGCGATGGTCGGCGCTCCTGTGGTGTCGGTGTCACCGACGCCCACGCTGGCCGGCAACATGGCGAGGTTGAACTGGGCGCTCGACGCGCTCGGCGTCACCGAAGTGGTGGGCCTGCCGACGCCGGTGGTGGCGACCACGGGCAGCGCGAACTTCGTCGACCTCACGCAAGACCCCAACGCCATCGAGGCCATCTTCGCCAACCGCGCCGATGGCGCGTCGGAGATCGTGCCGCCCGCTGGGTTCCACCCCGTGATGCTGGGCATCGAGCGCCCGCGTCTGTGGGTGTCGGTCAACGGCTTCATCGCTTTCGCGGCGCCGGCTGCGCTCGCGACGAACAGCAACTTCGAAGCCACCGGCAACACGGCGCCGCTGATGCTCGCGCCGTTCTGGGACGACCTCACGCTGGCGTCGACGTCGAAGGTGTTGACGGCGCTGGGGCCCCCGACGCCGAACGGCGAGCGCCGCTTCATCGTGCAGTGGGACAAGGTGCTGCAGGGCACGACCGAGGTCACCTTCCAGGTGCAGCTGACCGAGAGCGGCACCGTGACGTACGTGTACGGCGCGTTGAACGGCGCCACCGGCTCGACGGCCACCATCGGCATCAAGGACACCGACTACATCAAGGTGCACTCGTTCAACGCCGCGTCGGTGACCGATGGCACCGAGCTGGCGTTCTTCTCGGGCGCGTCGCCGACGGGGCTGTTGAACTTCCTCGCCACCCACTCCCGGCTCATCAGCTTCTTCGGGCGCACGGCGACGGGCGTCATCCCCTTCGTGGCGCCGCTGGTCGCGCTCAACCAGGGTGACCTGACGCTGAGCGAGGCCATGCCCTCGCCCGAAGCGTCGGTGGCCTCCACCGGCCAATGGGTCGAGGTGCGCAACAACACCGACGTGCCCATCAACCTGAGCGGGCTGACGCTGACCAGCACCGGCTCGGTGCCCGACGGCGGTCACCTGTTTGGCGACGTCGTGGTGCCGCCGCGCGGCTACGTCGTCGCAGGTCAGACGACCAACGCGACCGCCAACGGCGGCGCGAACGTCACGGTGGTGCTCAACGACGTGCCGCTCAACGTGGGCGCCGACACCATCTCACTCCTGCTCGACGGCACAGCCATCGACACGCTGTCGTGGCCGAGCGCGGTCGAGGGTCGCTCGATTCAGCTGTCGGAGGGTCTGCTGCAGGGCAGCGGCGGCGGCACGCTCCCGTTGTGCACGTCCGCGACACAGACTTTCGGCCCGAACGGCTCCATCGGCACGCCTGGCACGGCGAATGAGCCGTGCTTGCCGTACCGCGTCGACCGCATCCCCGGCGCGTTCATCCAGCTGGGCGGCGTCGGTGACGTCGAGCTGCTGAGCGGTATGAGTGAGTACTCCGGGTTCGGCGACGTGAACCTGCCGGTGCCGTTCACGTACTACGGCCAGTCGTACAGCAGCATCAGCGTGTCGATGAC
>CAYWON010000061.1:0-10812 GCA_964459885.1 uncultured Archangium sp. | reverse complement strand
TTCTTCACGTTCGGCTCGTCGCTGACCGAAGCGTACGACCACCCCAACGACCTGCTGCCCAACACCACAGCCCCCAACGGCGTGGTCGCTCCCTTCTGGGATCAAATCGTCAGGGGGGCCACCAGTACAGGACCGGACGGCGACATCTACATGCGCCGCGGCACCGACCGCACCATCGTCTCGTGGCAGGTGTTCCGCATCTACGCCATCAGCAACGCCGTCGTGAACTTCCAGGTGCACCTGCTGGACACAGGCGTCATCGAGTTCCACTACGGGCCCTTCACGCCCACCACGGCCGCGTCCGAGCTGCGCCTCGCGGGCTCGTCGGCCACCGTCTGGTTGGAGACCCCCTCGGGCGGCAGCGCCGTCCCCGTCGGCGTCAACACCACAGGCACGGTCAGCCAGAACTCCGGCATCCGCTTCACCCCGTGAGCCCGACCATGAAGAAAGCACTCCTCGTTTCCTTGTCTGTCATCGCGCTCGCGGGCTGCCCCGCGCCGCTGACGCCGGAGCCGCTCGAGAAGGCGCCGCAGGTGACCACGTTCTCGGCCTCAAGCTCGGTGGTGAACGCCGGCGAGACGGTGACGCTGACGTGGGCCACCACCGACGCCACCGAGGTGCGGCTCGACGAAGCGTCGCTGGGGCAGGTCTCTGGCGTCGACGGCGCGTCGGGCACCGTCGACGTGGCGGTCGACAAGTCGGCGCTCTACGTGCTCACGGCGCGCAACGCGCGTGGCGCCGCGCACCGCGCGGTCATCGGCGTTCAAGTGCGCGAGGCGATGGGCGACGTACTGTTGACCGCTATGCCCACGCTGGTGCGCGTGGGTCAGCCGGTCACGCTGGCCTGGTCTGCGCCCGAAGCGTCTGAGGTGACGCTGACGGCGACGCCCGGCGGCGCGGTGGACCTCGGCGGCCAGACGACCGCGGGCAGCGTCACAGTCACGCCGACGCAGAGCACCAGCTACACGCTGGTGTCGGGCACGCGCTCGGCCACCGTCAACGTGACGGTGCAGGCGACGTTGCTGTCGTTCACGTCGTCGACCGACGCCATCGACGCCACCGACGCGGGCGCCGAGGTGACGCTGTCGTGGACCACCGCGGCGGCGACGCGCGTGCAGCTGCGCACGCCGGCGCGCGGCACCCTCGCTGACGTGACCGCAGCGGCGGCCGTGGCCGACGGCGGCTTCACCGACGTGCTGCCCGCGCCCATCGACCCCAGCCGCCTGTACCGCTACGAGCTGGAGCTGACCGGCGACGGCCCGCCCACCACTGGTGTCATCACGTTGCCGGTGCGTGGTGTGCCTGTCATCACGTCGGTGACCGCGCCGGCCAACGCGCGCATCGGCCAGCCGTTCGAGGTGAAGTGGACGACCTCAGGCGCCGACTCGTTGTCGGTGTACGAGAACGGCACCGAGATTCACCGCACGCCGTCGGCCGTCGCGGCGGCCCTGGGCAGCCTCACCATCATTGCGGGTACCGCCAACCACACCTTCGAGCTCGTCGCGCGCGGCGCACGGGGCGGCGAGTTCCGCGAGAACATCGAGGTCCAGGTGGTGGGCGCGCCGTCGGTGACGCTGACGACCAACCCGGCGACGGTGACGCGCGGCACGCCGTATCAGCTGACGTGGACGGGCCAGTCGGTGCGGAACGTGCGTGTGCTCGATGGCGCGGGCCGGCTGCTGCACGAAGGGCTCGCGGTCGCTGATGTGGGCACCGTGCCGCTCGATTTCGTCAGCGGCGACACCCAGCGCTTCACCCTCATCGCCGACAACGACTTCGGAGAAATCACCAACGCGAGCCTCGTCGTGCAACCGGTCAACCCGTTCGTCATCACGCCGTCGGTGACCGGCGCGGTGGTCGACGGCCAGCGGCTCAACCTCACCTGGCCCGGCGGCGAGACGCTGTACGGCCTCGGCCACGACCTGGTGACCACCCGCACGACTTCGACAGGCTTCGATGACATCACGGGCACGGGCACCGAAGTGCTCTTCCCCAGTGGCACGCGCGACAACGAGCTGGGGGTCATCGTCACGCCGTTCCGTGCGCCCTTCTTCGGTCGTCTCGTGGGTGAGGTCATCACCGTCAGCATCAACGGCTACATCACGTTCGGGCCGCTCTCGGACACCAACTACAACGAGGTGCCGCTGCCGTCCGCGAAGATGGACGCGCTCAGCATCGTGCCGCTCTGGGACAACCTGCGCATCAGCGGCGGCACCGTGCACTGGCAAGTGAAGCCGGTGGGCACCGACGAAGTGCTCATCGTGCAGTGGACGAACGCGACGGTCACGACCTCGGCGCCCATCAACACTTTTCAGCTCAAGCTCTTCAGCACCGGTCAGGTCGACTTCGAGTACCAGACCGTCACCAGCGCCAGCACGGTCGCCGGCATTCAGGGCCCGCGCGGCGACGAGGGCGTCGCGCTGCCCATCGCGCCCGCCTCGGGCGTGGGCGCCACCTTCCTCGCGCCGCAGACGAGCCCCGTGGCGCTGACGGCGCGGTCCCGCCAGCCGTACGGCGCGTTCATTCGTGAAAACGGTCACTGGGTGACGGTGAGCGCGAAGCTGCCCGTGGTGCACCCTGAAGACCTGCAGCTCGCCGAGGTGCAGATGGAACCGTCTGCCGCCGTGGGCGAGCCCGGCCGGTGGTTCGAGCTCTACAACGCGCGCGGCACCGCCATCGACGTGGCTGGTTGGTCGGTCGCGTTGCCCGACGGCGGGAGCGCCGCGCTCTCAGGCGTGGTGCCCGCTGACGGCGTGCGCGTGTTCGGCACCAGCGTCGACCGCGACGCCAACGACGACGCAGGTGTCGACGTGGCGCTCACCGGCTTCGACGTCAACGGCAACGTCGGCAGCTTCGCGCTGGGGCGCGACGGGGCAGCGCTGGGCGGCTGGTCGTGGAACAACCCGACGACAGGCTTCGCGCAGGTGTCCGACCACGGGCCGTACCGCCTGTCGTCAGACCTCACCAGCGCTCCCTCGCACCCGCAGATCTGCGTCTCGCCGACGACCTACGGCAACCAGACCCCACGCCAGCGCGGCTCGCCGGGCGCGGACGTGTCGTGCGGCTTCGGCTACCGCTGGGAGCGCGTCGACGTCGGCTACTACGACGTCTCTCGTCTGGGCCGAAAGCTCCTCGGGAAGACCACCGCGAGCGCGGCGGCGAACGTCGACCTCTCAAGCGCGCCGTTCACCTTCTTCGGGGTGCCGCGAGGCGAGGTCCGCGTCTCTTCAGATGGCTATCTGACCTTCGACCTCACCGCTCCGACCAACGTCTTCGCGACCAACATCCCGCAGACAACGTCGCCCAACGCAGTCGTCGCCATCTTCGCCGACGACCTCGCCGGTCGCCTCAACGAGTCGGCCGTGTTCGTGCACCGCACCGCGCAAGGTGAAGACCCGGGGGCCGCAGCGCCGCACTGGATCTTCCAATGGCACCGCTGGTCGCACGCCATCGACGACGACCTCAACTTCCAGGTGAAGCTCTTCGACGACGGCGTCATCGAGTACCACTTCGGCGTGATGACCAGCGGCCCCAGCACGACGCCGTACGCCAACGGCTCATCGGCCAACACGTGGATCGAGAACGCCACCGGCACGCAGGCCCTCGCCATCAACGCCACGTCGTTGACGCCGGGCATCTCCGCCTTCACCGCCTTCCGCATCAGCCCGCGCTGACAAGTCATGGAGCGCCACACCATGAAGACCGCCCGCATTCTCGCTCTCACCGCGCTGGCCGCCGTCGTCGTGACGGGCTGCCGTCGCCAACAGCCACCCACCGACGTGCCGCCGTCGCCGCTCATCGAGCGCTTCAGCGCCAGCGCGACCGACGTGCCCTCGGGCACCGCGGTGACGCTCTCATGGAAGGTGGTCAACGCCACCGGCATCGAGCTGCGTGAAGCCACCAGCGGCACGTTGAACGTGCCGTTCAACCAGTTCGAAGGCGAGCTCGTGGTGAACCCCACCGAGACGTCGCTGTACGTGTTGACGGTGCGCGGCGAGACCGGCACCGACGCGCGCGCCGTGGCGGTGACGGTGCCACCGGGCCAGGGCGCCGTGTCGTTCCAGGCGTTGCCGCCCATCGTCGCGGGCGGTGACGTGTCGACGCTGGTGTGGCTGGCGCCGGGTGCGAGCACGGTGACGTTGGCCGCTGGCGCGACCACTGTGGAGACCGGCGGCCAGGTCTCGTCAGGCGCGGTAACCGTGCGGCCGCTGGCTGACACCACCTACACGCTCACCGTCGACGGCACGCCCTACACGGCGTCAGTGGAGGTGCAGCCCGCGACGCTGTCGTTCACTGCGACGCCCGGCGCCGTGGAGGTCGGCGGCACCATCTCGCTCGCCTGGACGAGCGCAGGCGCGACGCGCGTGCAGCTCTCGGGCGCCAACCGCGGCGTGCTGTTCGAGTCGACCGACGCCGCGCAGGTGCAGCAGGGGAGCTTCAACGACACCGCGCCGTCGCTGCCGAGCAACGGCGTGCTGGCGTATGAGCTGTTGGTCGAGAAGGGCTCGCAGCGCATGACGCGGACGCTCGAGGTCTTCGTGGGCACGGGCCTCGCCATCGTGCGCCTCGACGCCCCGCCGGTCGCGGCGCGCGGCGGTAACTACATCTTGCGCTGGCAGACCCTGACGGCCGACGAAGTGGAGCTGCGCGTCAACGGCGCCCTCACCTTCTCGACGGCGAACCCCACGCAGGCGCTCAACGGCTCGGCGTCGTTCCCCACGCCGAACGAAGACTTCGGGCTCGAGCTGATCGCCATCAACCACCGCGGCTCGCGCGTGACGCGGTCGACGCAAGTCGAAGTGGTCGGCGTGCCCACGGGCATCACGCTCGACGCCACGCCCGCCACTGTCTCTGCGGGCGGCGCCGTCACGTTGACGTGGGCGTCGGCAGAGTCGCGCCGGCTGCGCATCACCGACGCCGACGGCCAGGCGGTGTTCTCGGTGCAGGGCCAGATGGCCGAAGGCGGCAGCACCACCGTGTACCCGCCGCACGCCGGCACCACCTACCGCGTCGTCGCCGACAACCTGCTGGGCAGCGCACCGGTGAGCGCCACGGCGACCGTCACCGTGACGGGCACGCCGCTCGAGTTGCTCACGCCAGCGGTCGCCATCAACGGCAGCACGTTCGAAGCGAGGGCCAATGACCCCACGGCCCTGCTCGTCGGCTTCCCGCACACGCAGGTGCTGACGAGCTCGCGCGCTGACTTCATCGACATCAAGACCACCGGCGCCCAGCTCGACGTGAGCTCGGGCATCACGCACGTCGACACGGGCTTCACGACGTTCATGTGGGGCCTCAAGCAGCCCACCACGCTGGCCGTGTGTCGCGCCGGGTGGATGGCGTTCGGACCGGCGCTCGCCAGCGTCACCAGCGACGTCGCGCTGCCCAGCGCCAGCGCGCCCAACAACATCATCGCCCCGTTCTGGGACAACCTCACCCTCACCGCCAACTCGGGCGTCTTCTGGCAGGTCATCGGCCAGGCGCCCAACGAGCGCCTCATCGTGCAGTGGGACCGCATGCAGGTGGGCACCGACACCGACACCGAGCTGACGTTCCAGGTGCACGTGCACCAGAACGGCTCGCTCGCGTTCCAGTACCAGACGGTCAACCTCACGCTGCCGTACACCGCGTTCGAGATCGGCCTGCAGGACGAGTTCACCAAGCGCGCCGTGAGGACGGACATCACGCCCGAGAGCGACACCGCGTTGTACTTCTTCAGCCCCGTGGCCGCAGCGGCGCAGGTGCCGGCGGTGCGGCGCACACGCTTCGGCGGCTTCCTGCAGAAGGACGGCGTGTCGGCGCTGTTCTCGCGGCCGTCGCCCGCCATCTCGATGCCAGAAGACCTCGCCGTCACCGAAGTGCTGCTCAACCCCAACCCCGCGGTGCCCAACGGCCAGTACGCGGAGTTCCTGAACCGCACCATGTCGCCCATCGACCTCACCGGTTGGTACGTCACGTCGCCCGTCGGCGGCCGCTTCGATTTTCCCGCGGGCTTCACGCTGCAGCCCGACGTCAACGTGGTCATTGGCGCCTCGGTCGACCCGGTCGAGAACGACGACGCGGGCGTGACGTTGTCGTGGGGCGGCTTCTCGCTGCCGCGCGACGGCGGCGCGGTGTTCATCGGCGCCAACGACGCGGGCTTCCGCCTCACGTTCGCCCGCGGCAACGCCGGCGTGGCCACTGTCGTCGACCCCGGCACGTTCCGCGTGGGCACGGCGTCGACCGCGCGCTTCCTGGTGTGCGACGCCCCCACCGGCTTCGGCGGTCAGACGCCGCAGCAGCAGGGGCACCCCGGCGTGCACGGCGGCTGCGGCTTCGGCTATCGCTCGCGGCCCATCACGCCCCACTTCGTGGACATCACTGACGGCGGCACCGCGCTGGGCAACTCGCCCGGCATCGCCATCGACGACCTCACCACGCCCATCACGCTCGCGGCGTCGCACACCGACCCGCAGCCCGTCATCTTTGGCGTGCCGACGCCGGTGGTGTCGATGAGCATCGACGGGTGGCTCGCACCGTTCAGCACCACGGTGGTCAATAGCAACAACCGCACTACGCCCGGCGCCACCACCGCGCCGCGCGGCGCCATCGCGCCCTTCTGGGACGACCTCCAGACCACGCTGGGTCGCACCCCCGAGAGCGACATGTACTGGAAGCGCATGGCCGCGGGCGAAGACCCACTGCGGCCGGAGCCGCACTGGATCTTCCAGTGGCACCGCGTGCGTCACTACAACACCAGCCCGGCCGACGACCTGAGCTTCGAGGTGAAGATCTTCGAAGACGGCGTCATCGAATACCACTACGCGGACATGATCTCGGGCACGTCGTCGACCTACGCGGACGGCAACTCGGCCACCGTGTGGATCGATCACCGCGACGGCGGCACCGCGCTCATCGAGTCGGTCAACACCGCAGACGTGCGGCCCTTCTCGGCCGTGCGCTTCATTCCCCAGTGAGGACAGAGAACGCCATGTACGCACGCACTGCCCTCGCCCTCTGCCTGTTGATGCCGGTCGTCGCGTCGGCGCAGCACGCCAACGACACCTGCGCCACCGCGAGCGTCATCGCGACGACAGAAGGCTTCTTGCACTCACGGTCGGCCGCCATCTCGCCGTTCCCGTCAACGTCGGCCGCGGAGGTGCCGATGACCTGCGCGCCCAACGCGCAGAACACCATCTGGTACACCTTCACTGCAGGTGAGTCTGGCCGCTACGAGATCTCCAGCTGCTCCGAGATCGAGCTCGACACCTCGTCTGACGACTTCGCGATGGCGGTGTACGAAGGTCCGTGCGGCGCGCTGGTCGAGCTGACCAACGGCTGCAACAACGACTGGTGCCTCACGAGACCGCGCGTGGTGGTGGAGCTCGTCGCCGGCACCACCTACAGCATCCAGATCGGTCGGTACCAGGCCGCGTCTGACGCCAACGACATGCTTCAACTGCAGGTGCAGCGCACGAGCGGCGCCGACAGCTGCGTCGGGCCCGTGCCCGACCTGCCGCTCAACACGTCGTTGCTGGTGTCCACCATCGAAGGGGAGACCAACGACGCGCAGGTGGGCGGCGGCGCTGCCTGCTACCTCGGCGTCGGCCACACGACGACGGCCACCACGCTGGAGGCCACACGGCGAGATCGCGTGCACCGCTTCACGGCCCCGCGCACCGGCGCGTACAACTTCCGCGTCGGCGCCTCGGCGCGCTCTTACGACGCCCTGCTCTATGTGACGGACTCGTGCACCGCGGCCATGACGCCGCCGCACATCTACAGCCCACCGCAGTGCCTCTCTGCCGCCAGCCGTCTCGCGTCCAGCAGCAGCTCGCAGCAGGAAGAGGTCGTGTGCCTCCCGATGACGGGAGGGCAGGAGGTGTACGTATGGGTCGACGAAGGCGCCGCGCAGAGCACCGCCTCGTACGGCGGCTCAGTGATGCTGACAGCCACCGAGTGCGCGACTGAGACGAGCAACAACAACACCCCGGCGACGGCGTCGCCGCTGTCGTGCGGCATGGCTGGCGCCATCGAGGTGACCAACGACGTCGACTTCTACGCGCTGGGCCTGCCGCAGGCAGGGGACCGCCTGTTCGCGATGGCCGAGGCCTCAGCGTCAAACAGCAACCTGCTGACGATGCGCGTCACCACAGACACCACGACGGTGGAGTACGACACCAGCGATCTCGACACGCCGTTTGGCGGTGGCGCGCCGGGCGTCGCGGGTACGCCGTTGACGGCGGTGCCTCACTTCCTCCGCATCAACCACGACACCACGACCATCGCAGAGCCCTACCACGTCTACTCCGTCATCCAGTCGGGCACGCCCGTGCCGGAGGTCGAGCCCAACGAGACGCAGCAGACTGCCACGAGTGCGGCGTCCAACTACTTCTCGGGCACTGCGACCACCACCGCAGACGTCGACTTCTACGCCTTCCAGGCGCGCGCTGGCGACCTCGTCTACCTCGCCGTCGACGCATGGCCGAGCCGCGCGGCCGCGACGCCAGCGCCGAGCCTCAGTGTCTCGCTGTGGGACACTTCGGGTGAGCTGCTCTTCATCAACGACTCCAACGTGGTCGTGAACGCCGACGCTGGCACCGGGCTCACCTTCGTGAGTCCGCACAGCCCGTCCGACCACCTCGTGTACCGGGTGGCCCGCTCCGGCCCTTACTGGGCGCGCGTCGCACGCACCTCCACGGCGGCCAGCGCGGCGCACGACTACCTGCTGTCCATCTCCATCAACTGTGGCACCGCCGGCGGCTTCGACGCCCCCACGCTGACCTCGTTGACGCCCATCGCGGGCTCGTCGGTCGGCGGCGAGTTGGTGACGCTGACGGGCACGGGCTTCGGCCCCGGCTCGGTCGTCACCTTCGAAGGCAACCAGGCCACCAACGTGTCGGCGACGCCCACCGAGCTCGTGGTGCGCACGCCCGTCAGCGCTGACGGCGCAGCCGACGTCAGCGTCACCAACGCAAACCTCGCTCCGTCGACGCTCGCTGACGCCTTCACGTTCACCACGCCGATTCTGCCGCCCACCATCACCAGCGTGACGCCGTCGGAAGGCCCCATCACCGGAGGCGAGGTGCTCACGCTGCGCGGCACGTTGTTCAAGTCGGGCGCCGAGGTGCGCTTCGACGTGGGCGGCGTGGTGCAGCCTGGCACGAGCGTCACCGTCGCTAGCCTCACCGAGCTGACCGTCGTCACCCCGGCTCACGTCGAAGGCGACGCCACGGTGACGGTGCGCAACCCCGTCGACGCGCTCGAAGGCAGCCTCGTGGCGGGCTATCGCTTCAACGCAGCGCCGGTCATCACCCAGGTGACTCCCAACACCGGCCTCGTCTCGGGCGGCACGGTCGTCACCATTCAGGGCAGCAGCTTCCGCCCCGGCGCGTCGGTGCGCTTCGGCGCAAACATCGCCGCTGCGGTGACGGTCGACCCGTCTGGCGCGTCCATCACCTGCGAGACCCCGGCCAGCGCACAGAACGGCCCGGTCGACGTCGTCGTCGTCAACCCCGACGCGCAACAGACCACGCGCGTCGACGGCTTCCGCTACCTGTTGCCGGGCCCCACGCTGACGGCGGTGGCGCCGGCGAGCGGCCCTTCGGCGGGCGGCACGCTCATCACGTTGACGGGCACGAACTTCTTCGCGTCGCCGACGGTGCTGGTGAATGACGTGCCGGCGGTCAACGTGACGCGCGTGAGCGCCACGCAGGTGACCGCGGCCACGCCGCCCGGCACGCCCGGCGTCGTCAACGTGGTGTTGGCGAACACCGACGGACAGGAAGCGTCGCTCGTCGCTGCGTTCGCGTACGTCGCGCCGCCTGGCGTGACGGCCATCAGCCCCACCAACGGTCCGTCGCTCGGCGGCACGCGCATCACCATCACCGGCGCTGACTTCCAGCCCGGCCTCACGGTGCGCATCGGCGGCAGCCCGGCCTTCGGCGCGGTGATGACGACGCCCAACACGGTGACGGCCATCACGCCGTCCAGCATGGCGGGCCTCGCCGACGTCGAGGTGCAGAACCCTGACGGTCAGCGCGGCCTGCTGGCCGACGCGTTCACCTTCGACGGCGCGCCGGCGCTCAGCGCCCTCTCACCGACGGTCGGCTCGACGGCGGGCGGCACGGTGGTGACCTTGACGGGCACCGGCTTCCTCGCCGGCGCCGAGGTCATCTTCGGCACGCAGCCCTCGTCGCAGGTGACGGTCGCGTCGCCGACGACGCTGACGGCGGTCGCGCCAGCGGCGCCGATGAGCGTGGTGGGCGTCACGGTGCGCAACGCCGACGGGCAGACGGTGAACCTGTCGAGCGCGTTCCGCTACGTCGACGCGCCGGTCGTCTCGTCCGTGTCACCCAACATGGGCAACGTCAGCGGCGGCACGGTGGTGCGACTCACGTGCGTCGGCTTCGGCGCGCAGACGACGGTGAAGTTCGGCGACCTCGTCTCGCCGCTCGTCACGCAGGTCAACCCCACGCAGCTCGACGCGGTGACGCCCGCACACGCGCCCGGCGTGGTCGACGTGTCGGTCTCGAACCCCGACGGCGCGACGATGACGCTGCCGCAGTCGTTCACCTTCACGCGCAGCGCGCCCACCATCAGCGCGGTGGCGCCGGCCTCAGGCCCCATCGCGGGCGGCACGATGCTGGCCATCTCGGGCAGCGGCTTCGCGGCCAACGTGACGGTGACGCTGGGCGGCGAAGCGGTGACCGACGTGGTCGTCGCCTCGCCCGAGCTGCTGCGCGGTCGTGCCCCGGCGCACGCGGCCGGTCAGGTCGACGTGGTCGTCACCAACGACGACGGTCAGGCCGCGACGGCGAGCAACGCGTACAC
>CAYWON010000060.1:0-35118 GCA_964459885.1 uncultured Archangium sp. | reverse complement strand
AGCAGAACATCCGCGACCTGAACGACCAGGTCCCCAAGATGAACGAGTCGATCGCCATGGTTCGGGCGAACGTCACGCTGCTCGAGAAAGAGAACGCCAAGTACAAGCAGGAGGTCGGTGATCTCACCGCCAAGGTGAAGGCGGCCATTCAGGGCGGCCGCGACGACCTCGCCGCGCAGTACGCCACGCGCCTGCAGATGGAGAAGGGCGCGCTGAGCCGCAACGAGGCGCAGCTGGCCACCGCCCGCGCGGCCTACGACAAGGCGTTGAACGTCAAGAAGGCGTTCATGCGCGAGAAGGACAAGAAGACCAACGAGGCGATGAACGCCATTCGCGACGCGCGCCGCGCCAAGTGGCAGTCGAAGGTCGCCGACGCCATGGAGAGCTTCGAGGTGGGCGGCATCGACGCCACCCACGACGAGATGCTGCGCAAGGTCGAAGAGCAGACCGCCGTCAACGAAGCGCGCATGCAGATGGCGCTCGAGTCGGTCGACACGCAGTCGATGAAGATCGAAGAAGAGGCGGAGGCGCTCCAGGCGGCCGAGCTCGTGAAGCAGTTCAAGATGGAGATGGGCCTGCAGAGCCCGGCGCCGGTGTCCGACGTGGGCGGCAACGGCGAAAAGACCATCGGCAAGAAGGTCGAGGTCAAGTGACGCCGGTCTCGGCGTGACGGTGGCATCAACGTGAGTGAGAGCGCGAGCAGCTCCCGGAAGCGACGTCGTCCCGTCGGCCGGTGGCTGCTCGGCTCGTTTCTGGTGTCCTTGGCGGCGTTGTCGGTGGTGGCCACGCAGCTGGGCTGGGTGGAGCGACTGCGCGAGCGGCTCCACCCACGCGCGCCGCGGCTGACCGTTGGTGACTTCCCCGCGGGCGTCATGGCGCCCATCGATGACGTGACGCGCATTCCCACGCGCGCCATCTCCATCGGGCTGGTGCCGCGCGGCAGCACCTCGCCGTTGCTCTGGGCTGCCGGCGACGCCGAGCGCGTGGGCCTGTTCCGCGCGGCCTACGCCATCGACGTGAAGGTCGAGCAGTTCTCACGCGACGAAGAGCTGCGGCGCGCGTTGATCCTCGGCGGCGAGAACGGCGGGGTGGACCTCGCGGCGCTGCCGGTGTCGTCGCTCGCCATGAGCGCGTCGGTTCTGCGTGACGCGTCGCCGCGCGTGGTGATGTTGCTGGGGCGCAGCCGCGGCCACGAAGTGCTGATGGCGAAGAACGTCGCCTCGCTGCAGGGCCTCGCAGGCAAGCGCATCGGCGTCGAGGAACGTTCATCGTCCTGGTACCTGTTGCTGTGGAGCCTCTCGCGCGTGGGCTTGTCGATGCGCGACGTGAAGCTGGTGCCGCTCGACGACGCGTACAGCGCGGGCGCGGCGCTGCGGCGCGCCGACGTCGACGCGGTGGCGGGCTTCAAGGGCGAGCTGGAAGGCGCGGTGCGCGAGACCGGAGCGGTGATGCTGGCCTCGACCGCCGACGCGCCGCACCTGACGGCGACGGTGCTGGTGACGCGCGGTGACTTCGCGGCGCGCTACCCCGACGCGCTGCGCCGGGTGATTCGTGGCGTGCTCGACGCCAACCTGCAAGCGCTCAAAGACCGCACCGCCACGGCGAAGGTGCTGGGCACGCTGGCGCCGCAGCTGGGCGACCCGATGGAGGCCATCAGCGAGGCGCCGCCAGCGACGCTGAAAGAGAACCTCGCGTTCTTCGGCATCGCCGACGAAGCGCCGGTGACGTACTCGGAGCTCTTCACAAGCGCCGAGGCGCTCAACCGCAAGCTGTTCAACGCGCCGCCAGGCCCCGAAGCGGAAGACACCGTGGACCTCGGCCCACTCAAGTACGTTGCCCAACCAAGCCCGTGAGTACGCCCAACAAGAAGCCCAGCAGTCTGAGAGCCGCGCTCGCGATGCCGGCCAACGCCTTCGCGCTGATGGCGGGCGGCGTGGCGTCGGTGGCGATGGGCGACTGGATTCCTTTCGCCGCGGCGGCCGGCGGGTCGCTCGTCTATTCGGTGCTGCTGTCGATGCTGCCGTCGTTTCGCCGGGCGGTGCGCGCCAACCTTGAAGCGCAGGTGCAGAGCGACGTGGCCTCGCCCGAAGAGCGCGAGGCGCTGCTGACCGAGTTGGCGCCTTCGCAGCGGCAGCACTACGAGGTGTTGCGCGAGCTGCGAGAGCGCATTCTCGAGAGCTACGGGCGCATGCCCGGTGGCCGCGTGCTGGTGGCGTCGAGTGAGCGCCGGCTCGACGCGTTGCTGACCAGCTTCTTGCGGTTGGTGGCCACCTTGAACAGCTACCGCAAGTTCCTCAACGCCACCGACCGCCGCGCCATCGAAGAAGAGCTGCGCGCGCTGGAGGCCGAGGTTGCGGGCGAGAAGAACGAGCGGCTGCGCGAAGTGAAGGCCCGCCGCGTGGAGATCTTGAAGAAGCGGGTGGCTCGCTTCGTACAGGCGGAAGAGAGCCGGGAAGTGGTGAGCCACCAACTCGCAAGCATCGAGGACGTCTTGAGGTTGACGCACGAGCAGTCCATCGCGATTCGTGACCCCGAGGTGGTGAGCCGCCAGTTGGACGCGCTCACCGCGGAGGTCACCGCGACCGAAGAGACGGTGAGGGAAATGGAGCAGTTCATGCAGGTCACCGAGGAGTTCTCGTCGACGGTGTCGTTGCCTTCGTCGTCGGAGCGGGTGCGATGAAGCGCGCGTGGGTGTTGGGCTTCCTCGCGGTGTTCGCGGTCGGCTGCTCGAAGTGCGGCAAGAGCAACGCCGTCGACAAGAAGACGCCGGTGGAGCGCGTGCTGCCGCGCGGCGCGGTCGGCGTGGTGGTGGTGCCTTCGTTGGGAACCGCGGGTCAGAAGTTGAAGCTCGTCGAGGCGCTGAAGGTGTCGGGCTTCCTGGCGCAGCTGCGCGGCTTCGCTGACGGCAAGGCCTTCGGTGACGCACTGGTGGGCGAGCTGGGCATCGACGTGCGCAGCGACGAAGCGCTCGCCAACGCGGGCGTCGACGCCGCGCGCAGCGCCGGCTTCGCGGTGCTGGCCACGGGCACGGGCGTGCTGGCGTTGCCGGTCAAAGACGAAGCGAAGTTCCACCGCGCGCTCGAGACGTTCATTCACCGTCGGCTGGGCGCTGGCGCGTCGGCCGAGCAGAAGTCGGGCGACCTCACCGTGAAGACCTTCTCGGTGCGGCAAGGTGAGCCGCCGCGCGCTGGCTACGTCGTGGCGCACGGCTACGCGCTCGTCACCGACGCCAACGGCCTGGGCCAGCTGCTGGGCCTCGCGTCGTTGACTGACAGCGACGCGCTGAGCGGCGATCGCGACTACGTGCTGCGGCTGCGCGAGATGCCGGCCGAGCGCGACCTCGTGCTGTGGCTGCCGCTGGGCTCGCCCGCGCTCTTCAAGGGGCCGGTGTCGGCGGTGATGGCCGCTGCGACGCTGTCGGCCTCGGGGCTGTCGGTGATCGCTGACGCGTCGTGGAAAGACGACGGCTCGCGGTTCTCGGCGCTCACCGCCGAGACAGGCGACGACAACCTCGGCTACCTACCGCGCGATGCGTTCCTCGTCGCGCGCTTCAACGGCACGCCGTCGAAGCTGATGCCGTGGGTCAACCAGCTCTTCGGCCCGTACCTGACGCGCGCGTTCCGCGAGACGGAGTTCGACGTGCGCACGCAGGTGCTGGAGCAGCTCAAGCCCGGCGCCGTGGTGTCGCTGTCGTTGAGCGAGAAGCCGCCGATGGGTGGCGGCATGCCGGCGCTCGATCTCCGCCAGACCAACCCGTTCTCGTACGCGCATCTCTCGGGCGTGGCGCAGGTGAAGTCGCCGGACGTCATCGTGCCCACCTTCGAGAAGCTGATCCCCGTGGTGCCGCGCATCGGCGCGCAGATGGAGCTGCGCACGCGCGATGACGGTCAGCAGGCCATCATCACCACCTACGCGCAGGGCGAGGGCGTGCACTTCGCGCCCAAGGGCGACCGCGTGTTCTTCGCCTCGCCGGTGCAGCGCCTCGACGCGCTGGTGAAGAGCGACGGCAAGGCGGGAGCGCCGGTAGCGGGCCTCACTGATGACGCGGTGTCGCTGGTGATCGATCTCCACAAGCTGTCAGCGTCGGTGCGCGAGCTGCCTGACAGCGCCTGGGGCCTGGGCGGTTTTGCGATGAAGGCGACCACCGTGCGCTGGCTCGAGGCGACCGACGACCTGCAGGCCATCTCGGTGTCGGCGGGCTTGAAGGACAAGAAGGTGCGCGTGAACGCGAAGCTGGCGCTCGGCGCGGCGAAGGCGCCGTGATCTCCGTCTCGGGGTTGTCGCGCAGCTACGACGACGGCGCGCGTGGCCGGGTGCCCGTGCTCGACGGCGTGGAGCTCAACGTCGCCACCGGCGAGTTCGTGGCGCTGGTGGGCCGCAGCGGCACCGGTAAGTCGACGTTGCTCAACGTGCTGGGTGGGCTCGACAGGGACTTCACCGGCGAGGTGAACATCGCGGGCGTCGCGTTGCGCGGTCTCGACGACGCGGCGCTGGCGCAGTTCCGCAACGAGACGGTGGGCTTCGTCTTCCAGTTCTTCCACCTCGTCGCGGGGCTCACCGCGCTCGAGAACGTCATGCTGCCGTCGGCGTTCGGCGGTGACGACGCCGACGAAGCGCGCGCGAGAGAGGCGTTGACCCGCGTAGGCCTCGCCGAGAAGGCCTCGCGCCTGCCGGGCCAGCTGTCGGGCGGTGAGCGTCAACGCGTGGCGATCGCGCGCGCGTTGTTCAACAAGCCGCGCGTGCTGTTGTGCGACGAGCCCACCGGCAACCTCGACGCGCAGACCGCCGATGAGATCATCGCGCTCTTCAAGCGGCTCAACGCTGAAGGCCTCACCATCGTCGCGGTCACGCATGAGGACCGACTCCGCGCTGCGGCCGGGCGGGTGGTGACGCTCGACGCGGGCCGGGTGTCGTCGCCGCCGTCCGCGCAGGTCGTGGTGCCGGCGCCGTTGCCCGCAAGGCGCCGGGGCTTCACCGGGCTCACGAAGCTGGTGAAGCTGCAGCTCTCGCGCAACCGCCGCGCGGCCGTGTCGTCGGCGTTCGGCGTGGCCGTGGGCATCACGGCGCTCGTCTTTTTCGTCGCGCTCGGCCTCGGCGTGGGCCGGGTGGTGCGCGAGAAGGTGTTCCCCGTCGACGTGAAGCTGATCGAGGTCGTGCCCTCGCAGCTCTCCATCGGCCTCTTTGGCGGCAAGCTGGACCAGGTCGCCGTGGACCGCCTCTCGGCGCTGCCCGGCGTGGCCCACGCGCACCGGAAGATGAACGTGCGCGTGCCGGCGGTCAGCTTCTACGACGGCGACTTCTTCGGCCGTCGGCTGCGCATGGGCATCGAGATCGTCGCCGTGGGCGTCGACCCGGCGCTGGTGAAGGCCGACGTGCAGCGCGGTGACTTCAGCGATCCCGGCGCGGGCAACCCGATCCCCGCGGTCGCGGCGTCGCGGCTGCTCGAGATCTACAACAAGACCTTCGCGCCGGCCCGGTCGCTGCCGCAGCTGTCGGCGACGATGCTCATCGGCTTCCGCTTTCCCGTCGATTGGAACCGCAGCTTCGTGGCGCCCGCGAAGGGCGTCAGCGGCGCGAACCCGGCGGAGGTGGTCGGCGTCTCAGATCGTGGGTTGCTCGCGGGCATCACCATTCCGCTGGCCGTGGCCCAGCGCCTCAACCGCGAGTTCAACAGCGACGCCGAGACCTTCACCGCGGTGACGCTGGAGGCCCGCTCGCCCGATGACGTGCCGGCCATCGCCGCGGCGGTCAAGGACATGGGCCTGCGCGTCGACGATCAAGAGCGTCGGCTCGCCGAGAACGCTGGCGCGGCCGTCACCATCACCACCTCGGCGATGGCGCTCTTGTCGGTGCTCATCTGCGTGCTGGCGGCGTTCAACATCGCGCACGCGCTCTCGGCGTCCGTGCGCGCGCGAGAGAAAGAGCTCGGCGTGTTGCGAGCCGTTGGTGCCCGCCGCAGCGATCTGTTCCGCCTGGTGTTGACCGAGGCGCTGGTGCTCGGGCTCGTCGGCGGTGCGGTGGGCACCATCATCGCGCTCGGCGCCGCGGCCGGGGTGGATATGCTCTCGACCCGCGTGCTGCCCGATTTCCCTTTCAAGCCCGACACGTTCTTTGTGGTGCCGCCGTGGTTGCCGGTGGCCGGCGTGGCGTTGGGCGTCGTCGCCGCCGTGGCAGGCGCGTGGCTGCCGGCGCGGCGCGCGTCGTCGCTCGACCCGGCCCGCGTGCTGGCGGGGCAGGGCACATGAAGGGCCGCCCGGGCGTGCTCGTAGCGCGGCTGTGCTTCGCGGCGCTGCTGTGGTGGCTCTACGCGGGCGACGTGACCCGCTGGGTGCGCGCGCAGAACGCCGAAGTCGCGGTGATGAACGCGCTGCCGTCGCTGCCGCTGGCGCTGCTGGGCGTGCTGGTCGCGCTGGCGTTCACCTTCGTCACGCTCGCGCCCGTCGTCGACCCGAAGATGAAGCGCACGGCCACCAGCGCGGCGCTGCTCCTGGTGGCGATCGATCTCCTCGTCATCTCGCCGCGCCGCAGCCTCTTGCTGCCGGAAGAGACGCTCTTCGCCGCGCTCAACACCGTCGTCGAGGCCGGCAACGGCGCGTCGGGCACCATGGTGGTGGCGCGCGACCCGGCGGTGTTCGACGAAGCGCTGGCGCCGCACACCGACGTGCCGCTCTTCGTGCGCGGCGAGCGCGTGCCGAAATGGAAGGTGCAGCTGCGTGAGGGCTGCGCGGGGCCCGCCACGTCGCTCGACGGCGCCACACCGGGCACGCTCGTGTACTGCGTCGCCAGCGACCGCCAGCAGGCCTGGGTGACGGTGGTGGCGACCGCCAACGCCCGCACGTTCGGCGAGGCGGCGATGGCGGGCACGGAGGGCGGCTGGGTGGGGTTGGTCACCGTCGCGCGCGACGACGAGCCCGCGGCGGCGTCGCCAGTGTGGGAAGCGCCCACACCCGAGTAACCGGGTCGCGTTTTTCCTGACCTTCGTGGTTTTTGGGGGCGTTAGGCTCGGCGCGCTTTGTCGACCGCCCCCAAACGACAACCGATCCCCTTCGGAAAGTACCTGCTGCTCGACCGCGTCAACATCGGCGGCATGGCCGAGGTGTGGCGCGCCAAGACGTTCGGCGCCGGCGGCTTCGAGCGCATCGTGGCGATCAAGCGCATCCTCCCGAACATCGCGGAGGACGAAGAGTTCATCACGATGTTCATCGACGAGGCGAAGATCACCGTTCAGCTCAACCACGCGAACATCGCGCAGATCTACGAGCTGGCGAACCTCTCGAACTCCTACTTCATCGCGATGGAGTACGTGTCCGGCAAGGACATGCGCGCGGTCTTCGATCGCTGCCGCAAGCGCGGTGAGCCCGCGCCGATTCCGCTGACCTGCTACGTCATCGCGCAGTGCTGCGAAGGGCTCGACTATGCCCACCGCGCGAAGGACAAGCAGGGGCGCGACATGAGCATCGTGCACCGCGACGTCTCGCCGCAGAACGCGCTCATCTCGTACGACGGCGAGGTCAAGGTCATCGACTTCGGTATCGCCAAGGCGGCGGGCAAGGCGACCAAGACGCAGGCCGGCATCCTCAAGGGCAAGTTCGGCTACATGAGCCCGGAGCAGATCCGCGGGCTCCCGCTCGATGGGCGAAGCGACATCTTCGCCATCGGCGTGTGCCTCTACGAGATGCTGACCGGCGAGCGGCTCTTCGTCGGCGACTCGGACTTCTCGGTGCTCGAGAAGGTGCGCAAGGTCGAGGTGCTGCCGCCGTCGCACTTCAACCGGAAGATCCCCGAGCAGCTCGAGAAGATCGTGATGAAGGCGCTCGCGAAGGACGTCGACGATCGCTACCAGCACTCGAGCGAGCTCGGCGAAGACCTGCGCGCGTTCATGTACTCGACGGGCAACGCGTTCGCCCGCAAGGACCTCGCGGCCTTCATGAAGGCCACGTTCGCGGAGGACTACGAGAAGGAGAAGACGCGCCTCTCGGAGTACGTCGAGGTGAAGGCGCCCGAGGGCATGCTGGCCGCCATCGAGATGGGCTACGGCGTCGGCGCCGTGCCGTCCCCCGGCATGGCGGCGCAGAGCCCGAGCGCGGTGACGTCGGTGCCGACCTCCGTCCCCATCAGCGCCTCGCCCGGCGTCGGTGCGACGGCGACCGGGTTGCCGCCCATCGTCAGGCCGGGGCCGCCGACGCTCTCGCCCGCCGGCGCGCCGGTGACGCGACCGCCGAGCCTCACCAGCATGCCGCGGCTCACGGCCGTGGCGCCCATGCTGACCAACGGCAAGGAAGAGCACGAGTCGACGGTGCTCGCCGACGGCATTGGCGGTGGTGGCCCGCCGTTCGAAGACGCGGGCACCAACCCCGGCGATCAACCGCAGCAGCGGCCCGACCCCACGCGCGCGCTCAACATCCGCAACCGGGCGCCGAGCGCCGCAGAAGAGCTCGCGACAGATCCCGGTCGGCCCGCGGTGTCGCCGCCGCCGGTGCGTCAGCCGCCGGTGGTCACCTCCCTGCCGGAGCGCCGCAACACACGTGGCCTCGCGGCCGTGCCGCACCCGCCGCCGAGCGACACCGCGCCCACGCTGGCCGGCGTGCCGCCGCAGCGGCTGGGCCTCGCGTCGCAACCGACGCCGCAGCAGACGCAGGCCGAGCTCGCGCCGGCGCCGAACAGCAACATGAAGCTGATCGTCGTGCTGGTCGGCATCATCGCCGTGCTGATCATCGGCGTGGCGGCCGTGTGGGCGTTCAAGCCGCCCGCCAACGGGCTCATCATGATCACCGTGCCGGAGTCGGCGAAGAGCGTGACCGTGAGCGTCAACGGGAAGGACCTCGTCGACGACAACGGCAAGCCCTTCACCGAGTGGCCGCAGATTCGTGCGGTGCCGGTCGGCAAGGTGACGGTGATGTTGAAGGCCGCTGGCTATGAGCCGCTCGTCGAGACGCTCGACGTGAAGGAAGGCAACGAGCCCGCGCAGCTCACCAAAGAGCTGAAGAAGAAAGCTCCCTGACAGAAAGCCCGTTCATGGCCCGCAAGAAGACCAACGACCCGCTGGCGGCGCTGCCGTCGTGGGCGCAGAAGCTCGCTCAGCGGTACTACACGCGCACCGTCAGCACCTTCGTGGTGTACGGCGCCGTCAGGGACCTGCAGCCCGTCACGCGGGAAGACGGCGGGCGCGATTTCCAGAACCTCAAGCAGTTCTTCTCTGACGAGCTGTTCGGCGGCAGAGATCACGTCGTCTTCTACGATCGCAGCTCGGGCATTCGTGCCTCGCAGCCCGAGACGCAGAAGGACCTCGTGCGCGTGCTGCAGAGCTACGACACGCTGTACGGCACCGATTTTTCGAAGGTGATGCCGCGAGACCCGGGCCGCGCGCTGCAGGTGCTCGAGAACTACCTGCGCATGAAGATGTCCGACGGCAAGTCGCTCGCCGTGGTCATCGATTTCGCCGAGACCATCGCGCCCGCTGGCGACATGAGCCACCTGCAGGCAGAAGACCGCTTCGTGCTGGCCACGCTGGTGAAGTGGGCGTCGGACCCCCAGTTCCTCGGCGGCGATCTCTCGATCGTCCTCATCACCGAGAACCTGGCCGACCTCACGCCGCGGCTCTCGCGCAACCCGTACGTCGCCAACATTGAGCTGACGCTGCCGACCGAAGAAGAGCGGCTCGAGTTCGTGAAGTGGAAGCTGGAAGGCCACAAGCTGCAGTCGGTGAGCGACGTGCCGCAGGCCGCGCTCGCGAAGATGACGGCGGGCCTCTCGCGCATCAACCTCGACCGCCTGCTGACCGAGGCGATGGAGGCCGGGCAGCGCATCACCGCCGAGACGCTCAAGGACAAGAAGAAGGAGATCATCCAGGCCGAGTGCCACGGCCTGCTCGAGTTCATCGAGCCTGATCACAACCTCGACATCGTCGCCGGCCACGCGCGCGCCAAGAAGATGCTGCGCGACGCGTCGTCGATGCTGAAGAAGGGTCGCATCGAGGTGATGCCCATGGGCTACCTCGTCAGCGGCCCCGTCGGCACCGGCAAGACCTTCATGGTCACGTGCTTCGCCGGAGAGATCGGCGTGCCGTGCGTGAAGTTCCTCAACTTCCGCAGCCAGTGGCAGGGCGTCACCGAGGCCAACCTCGAGAAGATCTTCAACCTGCTCAAGGCGCTGTGGCCGGTGGCGGTGATGATCGACGAGGCCGACGCGTTCCTCGGCGATCGTGATCAAGGCGGCGATTCAGGCACGTCGAGCCGCATCTTCGCGTCGATCGCCAGCTTCATGGGCAACACGTCGTACCGCGGGAAGATCGTCTGGTTCCTGCTGACGTGCCGGCCTGATCTGCTGCCCATCGACCTGAAGCGGCAGGGCCGCGCCGAGGAGCACCTCGCGCTCTTCTACCCGCAGACCGATGCCGAGCGCGTCGAGCTCTTCACCGCGATGCAGAAGAAGACGAAGGTGAAGGTCGATTTCCCCGACTTCGCGAAGCTGACCAACAGCCACCCGTACTCGGGCGCCGACATCGAGGCCATCCTCGTGCGGTCCAAGTTCCGCGCGGTGCTGGACGGCCGCGAAGAGGTGACGTCGGCCGACGTCGAAGCGGTGGTGAAGGACTTCGTGCCGCCGAGCTACCCGCTGGAGATCGAGCTGCAGAACCTCGTCGCCGTGCAGGAATGCACCTCGCGCGAGCTGCTGCCCGAGGCGTTCCAGAAGCTCGAGCGCGACTTCGTCAGCCGCCGCGTGAAGGAGCTCAAGCTCCTCCTCGAAGGGCAGTGAGTCAGTCCACCTTCCACTCGATGGGCGCGAAGTCCTTGCTGCGGCTCGCGTAGCCCTCGGTGCCGAGGGACGACGCGCCCGAGTGCAGCGTGCCGCCCAGCGTGGCGATGACGCTGACGCTCTGCTGCCAGAGCGCCCCGTTGGCCTGCGGCGGCAGGTGCAGGGTGATGAGGCCGTCTTCGGTCTCGTAGCGCGTGACGGCGCCGCTGGTGACCAACCGCTGCAGCGACGTCGAGTCGGCCTGCACGCCGGCCGGCAGCGAGAACGACAGCTTCATCGGCGTACCGCCGGGCACCGCGGCGAGCAGCTTCACGTCGCCGGGCGCGCCCACCTTCAGCGCCTTCGGCAGCTCGACCTTCAGCTCGAGGCCGCCGCCCGGCTCGTCTTTCCACGGCGCGTACGAGACGAGCTGCAGCGAGTACCCCAGGCCCGGCACCGCCGGCTCGGCGCGCACCGTCCACTCGTGGGCGCCCGCGCTGCCATCGGCTTCCGCGTCGAGCGTCAGCACGTCTTGCAGCGCGTTGGCGTCGAACGCGCCCGAGGCGATGGGCTTGCCGTCGCGCTCGACCGTCACCTTCACGCCAGCGGGCACCGGTTCCTTGAAGAGCTTCACCGCCGCGCGCAGCGCGACGAGGTTGGCGCGGCCGTCACCCCAGCCGGCGTACGCCGAGTAGCCCGAGAGCAGGTAGGTGCCGAGGTCGGCCACGGGCGCGTCCTTCACGCCGTCGAGCGCGAGGATGGCCATCGCCGTCGCTTCCCACGTGGACGGCGACACGCCGTCGGCGCGCACCACGCCGGGCTCCACGCGCACGAACTTGCCGCCGTCGGGCGACTCCTGCAGCGCGTCGAGCACCAGCTTGCGGTAGCCGTCGGCGGCCCCGCCCACCATCGCGCCCGACGCGAGGATGGCCGCGGCGGTGTACGCGTCAGCGACGCGCGCCTGGTTGCGCTCGAACGCACCGCTGGCCTTCAGCGTCACCGCCGTCGCGCGCTGCTTCGCCGCAGGCGTGACGGTCGACGCATTCACCGCGCGCACACACTCGGCGGTCGTCACCAGCAGGCGCTGCAGCGTCCACCCGGTGGCGCCCTGACAGGTGCCGTCGGCGCGCTGCGACATCGAGACCTGCAGCGCGAGGCGCTCGCCGAGGCGCTGCAGCACGGGGTTCTCCGGGTGCGCGAGCGCGGCTTCCGTCAGCAGCGTGGCGGCGTCGACGCTCGGCGACCGCGCGTGCTGCATGACGCGTTGAGTGGCGAGGATGGACAGCGAGCGGATGGTGTCGGTGTCGGGCGTCGCGCCCAGCGAGGTCAGCAGCGCGGGTGACTGCCCGAGCAGCTGCAGCAGGTAGGCGTCTTCAGCGAGGCCGCCGCGGCCGGGCGCCGCCGACAGCTCGTTGCGCACCAGGCCCAGCGCGCCCGGGTACACGCGCACGCGCAGCGCTTCGGTGCCGGGCAGCGGGTTGGCGGGGCCGGTCAACGTGAAGGTGCGCGGCGCGGCGAGGGTGCCAGCCTTCGACTGGATCTCGCGACGGCCCAGCGGCTTGAGCTCGATGGTCTTGGCCACGGCGTCGGTGCCGCCCAGCGTCGCGCGGAAGTTGGCTTCACCCGCCCTGGCCGTCGTCAGCGTCACGTACTGCACGGTGCTGCCGCCCGCGGGCACCTTCACGGCGCCGCCCGTGCTGGACAGCGTCGCGCCAGTCACGCTCCACGACAGCGCCGCGTTGACGTCGCTCTCGGTGGTGTTGACGACCTGCACGGGCAGCTTCACGACGTCGCCCGCGTAGAGAAACGGCGGCGTCACCGGCTCGACGTACGTCGGCAGCGTGCCGAGGAAGCTGGACACCGTGCCCGCCTGGCTGCCTTGCCGCGAGTGCGCGAGCGCCAGGACGCGCCACGTGGTGAGGCGGTCAGGCACCTTCACCGGCACGTTGGCGCGGCCGTCGGCGTCGGTGACGACCAGCGGCTCGAAGAGGAACGTCTCGGGGAACCACGCGCGCGTCGCCGGGGCAGCGCCGCCGGGGCCCTCGCCGTCGTCGTCGGCCACCGCTGACTCGAGCTCCGCGGGCGCGGCGTCTTTCATGTCGCCGCCGCGGCCGCCTTTCGCGAGCCCCGCGCCGTAGCCACCGCCACCTTCGCCGAAGCCCGAGTTCCCCAGGCCGCCGAAGTTCTTGAGGCTCTTCTTGGCCATGCGCCCGTCGTCGGCCTTCTCGGGTGAAGGCGCCATTACCGGCATCGGCGGCGGTGGCGCGCCGGGGTACGCCGATTCTTCGCGGGCGCGCACGAAGCTGTCGCCGGCCAGCGCGTCGGCCGACATGCCGAAGAGCGCCTTGACGTTGTCGGCCAGCGACACGCCGAGGCACGACACGACGAGGATCGCGATGGCCGTGAGGCTGAGAATGACGACCTTCTTCATGGCTTCTCCTTCGCGACCCACTGCGACCAGTTCTGCATGTCTTCAGGCAACCGCGTGCCGTCGATGACGACCGCGCGCGGCTCCGTCAGTGCGAGCAGGTCAGCCGGCAGGCGATGCAGTCGGAGCCGTCGTCCCCACGCGTCGGTGACGGCTTCCTTGCGGCCAACCAACGCGTCGAGCGAGGTGTTCCACAGCCGCGCCATCACCGCTGGCGTCATCTTCTCGGTCTTCGGGGCGCTGCTTTCCCACCCGCGCACCTGGCCGTAGAGCTCGCCCAGCACCGCGTAGAAGCGATCGACCTGCGCCTCGTTGGGGTCGAAGACGGTGGAGCCCGACAACGAGACCGTGGCTTCGAGCTGCGGCGGTGCCGGCAGCGCCGAGACGCGCACCAGCGTCGCCGCCGCGGCGTTGGCGCCACGAATGCGTCCGAGCGCGAGGGCCTGCGCGTCCAACGAGCCGAACGCCGCTTCGCCCGAGGCCTGCGGGCTCACGCTTGCCAGCTCGTCGGCGCCAGGCAACGGGGCGAGCTGCGAGAGTGAATCGTCGACGCCGAAGAGGCCCACGGCTGCCGGGCCGCCGCGACCGCCGGTCGTGGTCTCGACGCCGAGGTGGGCGATCTGTCCGGGCGTGTAGCGATCTTTCTCGGGTGTGACCTTCACCGCGAGCGCGTCGTTCGCCTGCACGAAGAGGAACACCTGGCCGCTGCCCCACACCACCGACGCCCACCCGCGCCAGTCAGCGGGGATGGTGAACTGCGCGGTGCGTGACTCGGCGTCGACCTTCGCTTCCTGCGTCGAGTAGGCCTGTCGCAGCGTCAGCTTCTCGGGGAGCTCGCCCGTGTAGTCGCCGCTGCGCAGCACCTCGACCTTCACGGTGTCGCCCGGCTTCACCAGCTGTGTGCTGGCGCGCAGGCGCAGCGGAGGCACCGCGCCCGGCGTCATGCGCAGCTTCGTCACGCCCAGCGTCTCGCCGCTCTTCTTCGCCGTGACGAGGAACTCGTACCCGACCATCACCGTGTCCTGCGGCTTCATCGCCTCGTACTTCTCGGGCGCCGACACGTTGACGTGCGCCACGCCGATGGAGCCGTCCGGTTCGGCTTCGTCAGCGTCCAGCTTCGGCAGCTGCAGGCTCTTCACCCGCGAGGTGATGCACGACAGCGCACCTTCCGCGTAGACGTCGCCGGGCGCGTTGGCCCAGGTCAGCTCGACGACGCGGCCCTTCGTCTTCCACTCGAGCAGCCGAGGCAGCGTGCCGGCCTTCACCGTCGCGGGCAGGCAGTCGCGCGCGTCGAGCATCGCTTCGCCCAGCGCTTCTTCGAGGCCTTCCGGCACCGAGGGGTGACCGTCGACGTCGATGGCGAGGTCGGGGATGTCGCTGTCATCGAAGTACCAGGCCGCTTCGAAGAAGCGCTCCTTGCCCGGGCCCAGCGTGAGGCCCGCCACGGCGCTCTCGACGCAGCGGCCCAGGCGCGTGCGCTGCGGCGTCACAGCGGCCACCTTGCCGCTGGCGTGCGCGATGACGCCCAGGCGCACCTGGCGCTCGCCGTTCAGCACCAACCGCGTGCACGCCGTCAGCTTGGCGTCGACGCGGTCGAAGGCCATGCGGTCAGCGAGCGAGATGTCGCCGTCGTCGTTGAAGCCCAGGTTCTCGGCGAGCGCGAGGCGGCGCACCTGCGGCACCGGCGGAGGCGGGCGGAACGGCATCGCCGGGATGACGATGTTCACCGCAGGCCCGGGGTCGACCTGCAGGCTCGCCACGCCGTCTTCGTCGACGGTGGCGTCGGTGCCCTTGTCAGTCGGTTCCCACAGGCGCTTCACGTTCAGCGTCACGCCTTCGAGCAGGCGCCCGTCGGCGGTCGTCGCGCGCAGGAACAGTCGGTTGTTGAAGCCCTCGACGAGGCCGCCGGCGAGCTCGGTCACGCCGCTCACTGCGATGAGGTCTTCAGACAACAGCACCGACGCGCTGCCTTCCACGCGGTCACCCGAGGCGTCGACCGCGCCGAGCGCGGCGAGGAGCGTCGCCTGGTTCTGGAGATCGTCAGGGACCTGCGGCAGCTCGACGGTGAAGGTGCCGCTCGCAGACGTGGTGGCCAGCTTCGGCAGCGCGGTGCCCGACGTCCACGACAGCGGCGCCGGCCACGCCCCCGCGACCTGCCACTTGAGCTCGACCTTCGCGTTGGCGACGGGCGCGCCCGAGCTGTACTTCACCGAGCCCTTGAGCACCGGGCGTTCGCCGCGCCGGTAGAACGGCTTCGCGGTCGAGGCCTCGACGCGGAAGCGGGGCAGGGTGAAGGGCTTCACCGTGAAGGTGCGCGACTGGCTGTCGCTGCCCGAGCGCCACGTCACCGTCCACTCGCCGCTCTGCGCGCCGCGGTCGATGGGGAAGCTGCCGGACACCACGCCCCACTCGCCGCTCGCGGCCTTCTCTTCGAGCAGCACTTCGCCGAGCGCGTTGGTGACGACCCACGTGCCCGGGCGTTGCTCGAGCGGCGTCAGGTCGTTCGCCTTCAACGCCAGCGCGCGGAACTTCACCGTGTTGCCCGGCTCGTAGAGCGGCCGGTCGGTCAGCACGTGAATGCGCGCCGGCGTGTAGAGCGGCAGCGCGAGGTCCAACGTCTCTTCGCCCAGCGGCGAGGTGACGCGCGTGCGCAGCGTGTAGTCGCCGTCGTTCACCTTCGGCAACGCGAGCTCCGCCGTCAGCGCGCCGCCGACCTTCTTCCAGCCGTCCTTCGGCGAGAGCGCGGTCTCCTGCTTGCCCGCGACCAGCGAGATGACCGGCGTGAAGTTGGTGATGAGCTCCGTGTGGCGCGAGTCGGTCGGGGCGACGAGGTACGTCGCGTTCACCGAAACGGTGATGGGCCCCGCCTCACCACGCTTGAGCGACGGCGCGGTGACGCTGATGGTCTGGCGGAGGTCGCCGTCAGGACACTGGTCGACCCAGACGCCCGTGCGGAAGCCCAGTCGCAGACATGTCTGCGTGCTGGCGATGCCCAGTGCCACCACCAACGCCACCGACAGGCCAATGAGCGCGCGCTTCACGGTCACGCCGCGCGGTTGAGTTCGCATGTGCTTCCCCCTCGAAGGTCGCGGCATCGTACCCGTGGACACCGTCGGGGGAAGCGCCGTTCCTCTACGCGGCGCGACGCAGACAGCTCGCCAGCTCGGCCAACAGACGATCAGGCCGGTCCATCAGCGCGGTCCAGGTCCAGTGCAGGACCGTGAGACCCCGCGCGGCCAACGCGTTGTTCCGTCGGCGGTCGTCTTCGAAGACCTGCACTGTTGAATGGTAGGCGTAGCCGTCGGCTTCGATGATGAGCCGGTGGGCCGTGAAGCTGAAGTCGATGCGCCGGAGTCGGCCCCCCACGTGGATCGGGCGCTGTTGATCAGGCCGAGGGAAGTTCGCTTCGTCGAGGACCTGCAGCACGCGGCGCTCGAGCTCGCTCTCGGTGGGCCCGCGGCCGCCGCGGAACTCGTCGATGAGCGTCTTCACCACGCCGCTGCCAGGGCGTGCCCCGAGTCGGTCGAGGTTCGCGTCGAGCTTGTCCAGGGTCGTCCACTTGAAGCGCAGCGCGTCGTTGAGGCAGTGACGCAGGTGCTCTGCTGACAACTCGCCGGCGAGGTCGAGCAGTGTGCGGGTCGCGGTGGTGACGCGCAGGCCTGTGATGCTCGCGAGGTCTTTCATCGAGAGTGACTGCACGCGGTGAATCGTCACGCCTTCAGTTGCGCGGCGATTGTGGACCGCGGTCGCGACCAGTGGCCCTTCGCTGAACCCAGGGAACCGGTGCAGCGCCGCGGCCGTCGCGTGGGACAGCGCGAAGTCACTCTTGAGCCAGAGGTTCAGCGCGCGCAGCTGCTGGTGCCACGTCTCGGGCGCACCCACCACCCGGTACACGCCGGGCAACACCGGCTTCCAGCGCCCTGTGTCGGCGAGCCAACGCCATCGACTTCGTTTCATCCCGGCGTTCTGCAACTGACCAACGCTGACAACGCCCGCCTGTCTCCCCGCGATCGCGAGGCACTCCATCAACCGGTCGACCATCCCCACCCTCCACGCCGACTCATACACCGCACCACCGACAAACAAGCCCCGGGGTGGGCGGGTTGATGCTCACCTCGCCGTGCCTGTCGCCAACTGGCCCCGCACTTCCGAACGGGTTTCCGCAAATTGGTTGTCTAATGACCTTCATGCGGAAGCCGGTTGGCGCGTTGACACCCGGCCGCCCCGTCTGCGAGGGAAGCCACCCGTGCGGCACCTCCCTGCGCTCACCGTCGACGAACTCACCCGCGAGCTCGGGAGCCGCACGCGCGCCGTCGAAGCCCTCAAGTGGCTCTACGCCCAGAAGTCGCTGCCCGACGCGCTCCCCGACACGGTCCCCGGCGTCAGCCACCGCGCCTGGCGCCCCTTCATCGAGGCCCGTCGCTGGGCGCTGCCGAAGGTGATTGAGCGCCAGCAGAGCCCGGACGGCACCACCAAGTACGCCCTCGATTTCGACGGCACCAACGTCGAGACCGTCCGCATTCCCGCGAAGGGCCGCAGCACCATCTGCATCTCGAGCCAGGCCGGCTGCACCCGCCGCTGTACTTTCTGCGCCACCAAGGAGCTCGGCTTCATCCGCCAGCTCAAGGCCGAAGAGATGGTCGGCCAGTATCTTCACGCGCGGAACGAAGCGCCCGCTCACCAGCCCGCCACCAACGTCGTCTTCATGGGCATGGGCGAGCCGATGGACAACCTCGACGAGGTGCTCCGCGCCGTCGAGTGTCTGACCCAGAGCCCGGCCCCGCAGCTGCGCCACGTCGGCGTCACCGTCAGCACGTCGGGCGTGCTCCCCGGCCTCAAGCGCTTCCTCGCTGAATCGAAGGCCTCGCTCGCGCTCTCGCTCAACGCCACCACCGATGAAGTGCGCCAGCAGGTGATGCCCCAGAACAAGACCTGGCCCATCGCCTCGCTGCTCGACGCGCTCCGTGAAGACGCCGCCCGTCGCCACAACAAGCGCGACTACTTCATTGAGTACGTGCTCTTCGGCGGCCTCAACGACACCGACGAAGACGCCGATCGCCTCGTGAAGCTGCTCGACGGCATCCCTTCGCGCGTGAACTTGATCCCCTACAACCCGTACCCCGGCACCGGGCTGCAGACGCCCACCGAAGCGCGGGTCATGAAGTTCCACGAGCGCGTCGTGAAGCAGGGCTTGCTGACGCTCGTTCGCTGGCCGCGCGGGCGTGAGATCGCCGCAGCGTGTGGCCAGTTGGTGCTGTCGAAAGATGGGGCTGGGTTCACCCCCGGAAATTCGGGTCAGGGCGTCGCGGAAACCTGTGGTTGAATACCGCCGCTCATGCCCGGTGAAGTGATCTGCCCGACATGTGGAACCGCTTCGCCCACGCAGTCGCGGGCCTGCACGAAGTGCGGCACCGCACTCGGCGCCGGGTCTGAGGCCACGTCGAAGAGCCGCGCCCTTCAGCCGACCCGCAAGCCCGCCACGACCGCACGCAAGGCCACCGCCGAAGCGCCCATCAACACCCTCACCGAAGACGAGCCCGTGGCCGCGCCTCCCAAGCCCCGCGCCGCGCGCCCGGCGGGCCCCGTGCCGCAGGCCGCCGCTGGTGCCGCGCCCCGTCGCAGCGCCCCGCAGCGCGTGCCCGCCAGCGCCACCGAGAGCACGTCGGGCAGCTCGCGCGACAGCCTCATCGGCAAGGCCCTGCAGGACTACGTCATCGAGAAGAAGCTCGGCGTGGGCGGCATGGGCGTCGTCTACAAGGCCACGCACAAGCTCATCGGCAAGTCGGTCGCCATCAAGGTGCTGCGGCCCGACATCGTTCAAGATCCCCGCGACATGGACCGGCTCCTCGACGAGGCGCGGATCATCAGCAGCATCAAGAACCGCGGCATCATCAACATCTTCGGCGCGGGCACGCTCGACGACGGCCGCCACTACCTCATCATGGAGCTGCTCGAAGGCGAGGCCCTCGAGCAGCTGATGCAGCGCGAGGGCACGGTGCCCGCGGGCGACGCGGTCGTCGTCCTCGAGCAGGTGCTCTCGGCGCTCTCGTCGGCCCACGAAGCCGGCGTGGTGCACCGCGATCTCAAGCCCGCCAACGTCTTCCTCGTGAAGGAAGGCAACCTCACCTACGTGAAGCTGCTCGACTTCGGCCTCGCCCGCCGCAGCCAGCAGAACGTCACGCGCATCGCCGGCACGCCCGACTACATCTCGCCCGAGCACGCGCGCGGTCGCCCCGCAGGCCCACCCGCCGACCTCTACGCCTTCGGCGTCTTGTGCTTCCACATGCTCACCGGCCGGCTGCCGTTCATCGGCACCACGCCCATGGAGGTGATGGAGAAGCACGTGCACGACGCGCCGCCGGTGCCGCACGAGCTCAACAAGGAGATCCCCAAGGCGCTGTCGGAGCTCATCTTGAAGCTCCTCGCCAAGGAGCCCGGCGAGCGCCCCGACGCCGCGCACGTGAAGGCCGACCTCCGCGCCGCCACCAAGCAGATGCGCAACGCTGCCACCATGATGAGCTTGATGCAGATCGAGCCCGTTGTCGGTGACGCGCCGGCGGGCGGCGACAAGAAGCGAGCGCAGAAGCTGGCCGTCGAAGCGCAGGTCGCCGACCTCAAGCGGCAGGTCACGCGGCGCTGGCCGTTCGTGCTCGGCGGCGTCATCGGGGTGTGGCTGCTCGCCGTCGCCGTCTACGTGATGTGGCCGACCTCGCCGCCGGAGCCGCCGACGCCCATCGGCAAGCGGCCGCGCGACGTGGTGAAAGACCCGCCGCCCACCGTGCGCGTCGACCCGCCGGTGGTCGACCCGAAGCCGAGCGTGGTCGCCAACCCTGTCGTCGTCGAAGACCCGAAGCCCAACGTCGTCGTGGAAGATCCACCGCAGGTGGCCGACGCGCCCGATGCTGCCGCCGAGCCGCAGCTGATCGAAGAAGGGCCGACCACGGTCATCGATGACGTTCGTCTGGGCGAGCTCAAGCGCAGCAAGCGCATCGACGAGCGGCTCGACGAGATCGTGGCGTCGATGAAGGGCAACGAAGAGCTGCGGCAGATGCTGGGCGAGCTGGTGAAGCGCACGCGCGAGCGCTGTGACGCGGCGCGTACGCTGGGTGACTTCTACGACTGCGATGACGAAGTCACCAAGCAGTACAACCGCTACCTCAAGAACATCTGATAGAGCCCCTGCCATGGCTCGTGACGCGAAGAAGCTCAACGCCCCGGCGAAGGCGGCCCGCCCGTCTGCGCCCAAGGCGTTCAAGCCGTTGGTGACCCACTCGGACGAACTGCCCCTCGACGCGGCGACGCTGCGGGCGATGCACGAGACGATGGTGAAGGCGCGCGTGCTCGAAGAGCGCCTCATCGCCATGTACAAGACCGGCCACGGCTATTTCTGGATCGGCGGGCCCGGTGAAGAGGCCTTCAACGTGCCGCTGGGCATGCTGATCAAGAAGGGCGCCGGCCCGGCCTTCGACTACCTGCACTTCCACTACCGCCAGTCGGCGACGCTGCTGGCCATGGGCGAAGAGCCCATCGGCGCGCTGCGGCAGATGAAGAACACCTCGACCGACCCGTACTCGGGCGGCCGCAACTTCGCCGGTCACTTCTCGAAGAAGGACTGGAACATCGTGCCCGTCAGCTCGCCCATCGAGGTGCAGTACGCGATGGCGCCGGGCACCGCGCTCGTCCAGAAGCGCCACGGCGGCGACGGCATCAGCATCGTCACCGGCGGCGACGCGGGCACGGCGGAAGGCGATTTCGCCAGCTGCCTCGTCTGGAGCTCGCGCCCCGGCCAGGAGCTGCCGGTGCTGATCATCGTCACCAACAACCGCTGGGGCATCTCGACGTCGTACGACCAGGTGCAGGGCGTCGAGCGCATCAGCGATCGCGGCGTGGCCTTCGGCATGAAGACCAAGACCATCGACGGCAATGATCCCATCAGCGCGTACCTCGAGCTGAAGGAGGCGTTCGAGTACGTGCGCACCGAGCGCAAGCCGTACCTCGTCGAGGCGCGCGTCTCGCGGCTCTACGGCCACTCGTCGGCGTCGGGCGCGAACTTCGCGACGCACGAGGCGGACTGCATTCCGCTCTTCGAGGCGAAGCTCGAGAAGGCCGGCGTGTTGAAGAAGGGCGAAGCGCAGGCGCTGCGCGATCGCCTCTCGAACGAGTACGCCGAGCTGGCGCGGCAGGTGAAAGAAGAGCCGCTGCCCGATGGCTCGACCATCTGGGACCACGTCTTCCACGGCGAGCCGGGCCGCGACCCGTTCCCGCGCTGACTTTCGACAAGACTTTCGGAGACACGACTCATGGCCAACATGGCTCAGGCCGTTCGCATGGCGCTGCACTACGCCGAAGAGAACCTCGGCGTGACGGACATCTTCGGTGAAGACGTAGGCATGCCGCTGGGCGGCGTGTTCACCTGCACGCAGGGTCTCAAGACCACTTGGAACAGCCCGCTCGATGAGCGCGGCATCATCGGCATGGCGATGGGCATCGCGATGGCCGGCGGCAAGCCGGTCGCCGAGATCCAGTTCTGCGACTACATCTTCAACACCATCGACCTGCTGAAGCTGGCCGGCAACACGCACTGGGCCAGCAACGGCCAGTGGAACCTGCCGATGGTGGTGATGACGCCCGTGGGCTCGGGCATTCGCGGCAGCATCTACCACTCGCACTCGGTCGACGCGCAGGTGACGCGGCTGGCGGGCTGGAAGATCGTGATGCCGTCGAACCCGCGCGACGCCTACGGCCTGCTGCTGTCGGCGTGCAAAGAGACGAACCCCGTCATGTTCCTCATTCCCAAGGCGCTGATGCGCATCAAGGGTGACGAGCAGATCCCCGGTGAGCCGGGTGACGACAAGCAGCTCAGCAAGCTCATCGACGCGCCGCTCGGCGATCGCAGCAAGTGGTCGGCGCAGTGGCCGGAGCTGCAGGACGCTTCGATTCCGCTCGGGCAGGCCAGGACGGTGCGCGAGGGCAAGCAGCTCACCGTCGTCAGCTACGGCCGCACGCTGCCGATGTGCGCCGCCGCCGCCGAGAAGCTGGCCGGTGAAGGCGTCGACGCGGAGGTCATCGACCTGCGCACGCTGTGGCCCTACGACTGGGACGCCATCAAGGCCTCGGTCGAGAAGACCGGCCGCGTGCTCTTCGTGAACGAGGACACCGAGGTGACGAACTTCGGCGAGCACCTCGTGCGCCGGGTCGTTGACGAGCTCTTCTTCAAGCTGCTGGCGCCGCCGAAGCTGCTGGCAGGGAAGTTCCTGCCGGGCATCGGCCTCGCTGACCCGCTGGAAGCGGCGTCGGTGCCGCAGCCGCACGACATCGAGCACGCGATTCGTTCGCTGGCCGCCACGCAGCCGTAAGTCACACCGCGCGGAGCCACAGCCAGAGCACGTTGAAGGGGATCACCGTGTCGAGCGCCGCTTGCGCGCCGACGACGGCCCACGCGGTGATGCCGAGCGCGGTGCGTGTGCTGCCGCGCCGCAGCGCCTCGAGCACCAGCGGCAGCCACGCCAGCATGTGCCAGAACATGCGCTGACGGTCGGTGAACATCACCACCGCCGTCACCAGCACCGGCCAGCCGAAGCCTTCCTTTCGCACCAGCCACCACAGCGCGGCGGTGGCGGGTGGAAACCACCAGCTCTGGGGCATCGAGTAGTGCAGCCGGCTGGTGACGGTGAAGACGCCGAGGTGCAGCGACGCCACGACGGCCACCACGGCGTTGAGCGCGATGAGCGCCAGCGGACCCCACGCGCGTCGCCAGTCGTACAGCGACAAGACCACCACGCCGCGAAAATGCAGCAGCCACGCGACGACGGCCCAGCGTCGACCGTGCGTGACGGCCAGCACCGCCGCCAGCGCGAAGAGCACGTCGTAGAAGCCCGAGAAGCCCACGCCGACCAGCAGCGGGCCGAAGAGCGCCACGAAGAGCCACCGTCGCCAGCCCTGCAGCAGCCGCGCGCCGAGCCACGCCGTCACCAGGCCGACGAAGCCGAAGAGCCAGACGAGGAGCTTGTGCGCGAGCGGCGGAGCGAGGACGCCATGCCGCTCGAGCAGGGCGAAGGGCCAATGCAGCGCGACGCCCAGCGGCGGGTAGGGCACGCCGGTGTCGCCCCAGAGCCCTTCGTGCATCTCGCACGGCAGCTGAAGCCCGCGCGTCGCCTCGTTGTAGGTCTGCGTGTAGAGCCCCAGGCCGTGGTGTTGCAGCGCGAGCGCCTCGCCGGTGTGGCGCCGGTGATCAGACCAGCGGCCCCAGTAGTCACCGCCGTGTGTCGCCAGCGCCAACCAGCCGCCGAGCGACGCCGCCGCCACCACCGCCCAGACGACCCACCTCACGGTCGGCTCAGCTCAGGTACATCACGTTGTCGTACAGCTTCCGGAACTCGCCGAGCTTCAGCTTGAAGACGCCGTCGTTGGCGCCGTTGCCGGACGGCTCTGATTCGCCCCACGGGTTGCGCAGCACGACGTACTTCTCGCCGCCCTGCGTCTCGTAGCCGAGCACCGAGTACGCGTGATCGCCGTACACGCCGGTGTTCGTGTAGTTCACCGGGCCGCCGTCGGAGTGCGTGCCGGCCGCGACGGGCTTCTTGGCGTCGATCGCCCTGGTGATGGCGTTCCACACGCGGTCATCTCCCGCGCTGGTGTCGAGCGAGCGCGCGGTGCCGCCGGTGAATTCCTCGAACACGTCGCCCGAGTAGCCGCCGTTGCCGATGGTGTCGTAGCTGCCCTTCCACTGCGCGTAGGCCTTCTCGACGAGCGGGAACCAGAGCTCCATCCTGGCGGTGTCGGTGCTGTTGCTGCTGCTGCCGTAGAGCGGGCCGCCATACGAGCGCGCGTAGAGATCGCCGTCGACGCGCACGTTGACGTCCTTCACGCGGCCGCTGCCCCAGTCGCGGTCCTTGAAGGTGACGGTGTACGTGCCGTCGCCGTTGGCCTTGATCATCTTGTGGATGAGCTCGGGGTCCATGTGGGCCATCGAGGCCACGGCCGCGGGGAAATAGCAGTCGCCGATCTGCCCCTGTTGCACGTCGTTCGCCTTCGCGCCGTCGACGAACAGCGGGCCGGTGAAGGTCTTCTTGCCGAACTTCGGCGTGCCGTCGGCGTTGATCTCATCGGCGTGCAGCGCGGGGTCGGGCAGCACGTCGCCGGCCTGGGTGCCGCCGGGCACCGTCACGTTGCCGACGGTGGCCTTGAAGTCGGTGTTGGTGCTGCCGTCGCTCGCCGCGACCGAGAAGCTGTCGCCGGCCTTACCCTTCAATTTCACGCCGGCGTCGAAGGTGCCTTCCTTGTTCAGCGTGACGAGCTGCTTCTCGCCGGTGCGCAGGTTGGTGAACTGCACCTTCGCGCCGGGCTCGGAGATCTGCCGGCTGGCGTTGATGTTCTCGACGTCGATGCTGCCGTTGGCGCCCGCCTTGAGGCCGATGCGGAACAGCGCCACCTGCGCCTGCCGGGTGTCCTTCGTCTCGGCGGTGTCGGCCTTCACGTCGATCCAGTCAGACGTGGTGCCGTCGGCGTAGCGCGCGCGGAGGCGGATGATGTCGCCTTCCTTCATCGCCATGTCGCCGGTCAGCTTCGCGCCGTTGAAGCGGCCCTGCGCGTCGGCCTTGCCGACCGTGAAGGTGTCGTCGGTGTGGTAGCGGCCGGTGGGCGACGCCGAGAGGTTGATGGCTTCGATGGTGGCGCCCGCGCGCGTCACGCCCGAGAGCCCCTGGCGTTGATCCCCGGTCACCGAGAGGCCCGTCACCACGCTCGCGTTGCCGCGGCCCAGCACCGCTTCGAGGAACTGCTTCGCCGACGCTTCGAGCGGCACCGTGCCCGCATCGAGGATCTGCTCGAGGTCCTTCTTCTCGCCGGCCGTCAGGCCCTTCTGCGCCAGCTCGATCTTCGCCTCGCGCGACAGGCCCGGCTTGTTCAGCTCGTTCAGCGTCTTGCTCGACGACCAGCCGGCGCGATCGCCGACCTCGGCCAACAACTGCATCGCCTGCGCGTCACCCAGCTTCAGCGACGGGTTTCGCTGCTGCTGCTGCTCGAACGACGCGTACAGCGAGGCCAGCTTGCGGTCGGTGATGGTCGGCATGCGAAAGCTCCCAGAGGAAGGCAGGTGCGCAATTGTCGCACATGCACCCCTCCCAGTTGCGTTCACACTGGATTCAGGGCGGATTCATCAACTGAATCAACGCGTTACAAAGAAAACACGTGGCCATGTCTCCAGCGGAGACTTCTGGACACGGCGCGGTTAAGGATCCGCCGCCTTTTCGTTGTCACTTGAACCAACACCCTCACAGGAGCACCACTCAATGACCTTCCGCATCCGCAAGGCCGCGGTCCTGGGCGCGGGCGTGATGGGCAGCGGCATCGCTGCGCACCTCGCGAACGCCGGCATTCCCGTTCTTCTGCTGGACATCGTTCTGCCGAACTCGGCGCCCAACGAGCGCAACAAGCTGGCGGCCAACGCGCTGGTGAACCTGCGCAAGCAGAAGCCCGCGCCGCTGATGACCGAGAAGGCGCTGTCGCTGATCGAGATCGGCAACTTCGAGGATGACCTCAAGCGCGTCGGCGAGTGCGACTGGGTGGTGGAGGTCATCAAGGAAGACCTGAAGCTCAAGAACCAGCTCTTCGCGAAGCTCGAGCCGCTGCTCAGCAAGACCTGCATCATCAGCTCGAACACCTCGGGCATGAGCATCGAGGGCATGACCGAGGGCCGCAGCGACGACTTCAAGTCGCGCTTCCTCGTCACGCACTTCTTCAACCCCGTTCGCTACATGAAGCTGCTCGAGCTGGTGCCGGGAAAGCAGACGAGCGCTGCGGTGATGGAAGCCGTCGCGGAGTTCGGCGAGCGCACGCTGGGCAAGGGCATCGTCTACGGCAAGGACACGACCAACTTCATCGCCAACCGCATCGGCACCTACGGGATGATGCGCACCATCAACTTGATGGAGAAGTACGAGGTCTCGGTCGAGGAGGTCGACAAGATCTTCGGCCCGTCGATGGGTCGCCCCAAGTCGGCCGTGTTCCGCACCGCTGACATCGTCGGCCTCGACACGTTCCTGCACGTCACGCAGAACTGCTACGACTCGCTGCCCAATGATCCCGCGCGCGACGTCTTCAAGGCGCCGGCGTGGCTCACGCAGATGGTCGAGAAGAAGCTGCTCGGCGACAAGACGGGCGCGGGCTTCTACAAGAAGGACAAGAGCAACGGCGGCAAGGAGATCCTCGTGCTGGATCTCAAGACCTTCGAGTACCGCGCGCAGAACAAGGTGCGCTTCGACTCGCTGGGCGCCGCGCGCGACGAAGAGACGCTCGACGGCAAGATCCGCGCGGTGCTGGGTGGCAGCGACAAGGCGGCGAAGTTCGCCGAAGCGGTGACGCTCGACACCCTGGCCTACGCGGCGCGCCTGATGGGTGAGATCGCCGACGACGTCGTCAACGTCGACCGCGCGATGCGCTGGGGCTTCGCGTGGGAACAGGGCCCGTTCCAGACGTGGGACACCTACGGCGTCGAGAAGGGCGTCAAGCGCATGAAGGAGCTCGGCATCGCCGTGGCTCCGTGGGTCGAGACGATGTTGGCCAGCGGCCGCACGACGTTCTACGGCGCGGAAAAGCAGTTCGACACGTTCTGGAACATCGGCAGCAAGTCGGTGCAGTACGTGCCGGAAGTCGCGCGGCAGATCACCGTCGACGGCCTGCGCCGCGCCGGCAAGCTCATCAAGGGCAACGACTCGGCGTCGCTGCTCGACATGGGCGACGGCATCGGCCTCGTCGCGTTCCACTCGAAGATGAACAGCATCGACACCGACATCATCGCGATGATGCACGAGTCGGTGGACTGGGCCGAGCGCCACGGCCGTGGCCTCGTCATCGGCAACGACGGCGCGAACTACTCGGCGGGCGCGAACATCGCGGCGCTGCTGTGGGCCGCGAAGGACAACCAGTGGGACGCCATCAAGCAGCTCATCGGTGGCTTCCAGCAGGCCAACCAGCGCATGCGCTACTCGTCGATCCCCGTGGTGACGGCGCCGTTCCAGCTGGCGCTGGGCGGTGGCTGTGAGGTCACCATGGGCGGCAACACGCAGGTCGCGGCGGCCGAGACGTACATCGGCCTCGTGGAGTTCGGCGTCGGCCTGATTCCGGGCGGCGGCGGCAACCTGCAGCTGCTGCGCAACCTGTCGGGCATCTACGCCGGCGGGAAGGACATCGACGCGTTCAACTTCGTGAAGAAGGCGTTCCTCACCATCGGCATGGCGAAGGTCGCCACGTCGGCGGAAGAGGGCAAGGAAGCCGGCTTCCTCGCGCCTGACGCGTACATCTCGATGAACCGCGATCACCTGCTGGCCGACGCCAAGGCGCGCGCGCTGGGCATGGCCGAGGCGGGCTTCCGGCCGCCGCGTCAGTCGACCTTCCTCTTGCCGGGCCGCAGCGGCGCGGCGACGGTCGACATGTCGCTCTACGACATGGTGCAGAACCACCAGATCAGCGACCACGACCGCCTCATCGGCAAGAAGCTGGGCCACGTGCTGACCGGCGGCGACACGTCGGCGTCGGTGCCCGTCACCGAGCAGCAGCTGCTCGACCTCGAGCTCGAAGCGTTCTTGAGCCTGTGCGGCGAGGCGAAGACCCAGGATCGCCTCCAGTTCATGCTCGAGAAGGGCAAGCCGCTCCGCAACTGATTCCTCACCACTTCAAGGAGAACTCACATGAGCAACCGAGTCGTCATTGCCAGCACCGCTCGCACGCCCTTCACCCGCGCCCACAAAGGCGAGCTGAAGGACACGCGCCCCGACACGCTCGCGGCGCACGTCATCACCGAGGCCATCAACCGCGTCCCCGGCCTCAAGAAGGAAGACATCGAGGACATCGTCCTCGGCTGCGCCATGCCCGAAGGTGAGCAGGGCATGAACGTGGCGCGCCCCGCGGCGCTCCTCGCCGGTCTGCCGGACACCGTCTCGGCGATGACCGTCAACCGCTTCTGCGCGTCGGGCGTGCAGTCCATCGCGCAGGTCGCGCAGGCCATCCTCGCCGGTCAGTACGACGTGGGCATCGCCGGCGGCACCGAGACCATGACCATGGTGCCGATGGGCGGGAACAAGATCTCCGCCAACCCGGAGCTGATGGACACGCACCCCGAGGTCTACACGACCATGGGCGCCACGGCCGAGAAGGTGGCCGCGCGGTTCGGCGTGAAGCGTGAAGACCAGGACGTGTTCGCCGCCGAGTCGCAGAAGAAGGCGACGGCCGCGCGCGAGAAGGGCGTCTTCAAGGACGAGATCGCCCCCATCACGGTCACGCTGTTCGACGAGAAGGGCAAGGCGTCGAAGGTGACGGTGAGCGACGACACCATCATTCGCGCCGAGACCACGCTCGAGGGCCTGCAGAAGCTGAAGCCGGCGTTCGACGCCAAGGGCACGGTGACGGCCGGCAACGCGTCGCCGCTGACCGACGGCGCGGCGGCCGCGGTGGTGATGAGCGAGAAGAAGGCGAAGGAGCTGGGCGTCAAGCCGCTCGGCTACTTCATCGACTTCGCGGTGGCCGGCGTGCCGCCCGACATCATGGGCATCGGCCCGGTGCCGGCGGTCAAGAAGCTGCTCGCGAAGAACAAGCTCACCGTGAAGGACATCGACGTGTTCGAGCTCAACGAGGCCTTCGCGGCGCAGTCGCTGTACTGCATGCGCGAGCTGGGCCTCGACGCGTCGAAGGTGAACCCCAACGGTGGCGCCATCGCCATGGGTCACCCGCTCGGCGTGTCGGGCACGCGCATGACGGGCACGCTGCTGCGCGAGCTCAAGCGCCGCGGCGGCAAGTACGGCGTGGTGACGATGTGCATCGGCGGCGGCATGGGCGCGGCGGCGCTCTTCGAAGTCGCCTGATTCGCCGAAGGTGCCGTACCGGGGCGGGATCGACCGGCGATCCCGCCTCGCCTCACCGTCGACGGCCGTGGCGTGCCCGGGCGATGAAGAGGAGCGCCAGGAGCGCGAGGCCCGGAGTCGGAGCGACGGCGCACATCCGCGGCTGGGTGGTTCCAGGCAGCTCCACCACGCCGTCGTCCATGCCTGCGTCTGTCGCGACCACGCCGGCGTCCGTGCTGACGACGCCCGCGTCTTCTTGTGTCCCAGCGTCCGGCGTCGGGTCTGCGGCTGCGATCTCTGCGTCGATGAAGTCGAGAAGCGGATCAACGCGCACGCTGTAGCCCTCAGCGTCGCAGGTCGCTGCGCTGACGATGTAGTGAATCGCCGCGACGACTTCCTGGCCGTCCTGTTCCATCAGCACCGGGCCACCCGAATCGAAGAGGCAGATGTTGGGCGTGCCGCGAAACGTCACGTCGCCCGGGTCGATCGCAGCGAATGACGAGGTGGCGACGGTGCGCTTGCCGATGCTCGACTGATCGTTCGCAACCGTCTGTCCGAAGCCGATCAACTTCACCTCGCGGCCGATGAAGCTGCTGTCGAGGGGCGTCCGGTTGAGCGGCGCGGGCGCGCGCGGCAGCACTTCGCCTGTCACCAACACTCCGAGGTCATACGAGTTGGTCGTACGGTCGTACCTGGGGTGCGGGTGTCGCGATGTCACGGCGAAGTTCAGGTCTGCCATGTCGCCCTGCGTGGCGAAGTCGTCGCCGACGAAGATTGAGTACGTCGCCCCGTTCAGGAGGGTGCAGTGCGCGGCCGTCAGCACCACGTGCGGTGAGACGATGACGCCAGAGCAGTACCCGGTGTTCCCACCCAGCGTCGCCTTGATGAGGACAGCGGGAGAAGCACTTGTGTCGTGAGTGCCGCCGATGATGGCGCTGGTGGTGGCGAGCGAGCGTGGCGTGTCGGTCGGCGGCTGACCGCAAGCGACGACGGTCAGTGCGAGAAGAACGATGAAGTGTTTGACCATGCGGCGATGATGGAGAGCGGTGTGCTGCGGGCCAATGATCCCTATCGGACATCCGCACCCTGCAGCACGAGCCTTCGGAATCGAGCCGGCGCTGGCAGACCGTGGTCGGCGAACGCTCTCGTCAGTGCGTTGACCGACGAGTAACCGACATCGCGCGCGATGCGACTTACCGAGAGGTGGGGCAGGCTCAACATGAATGCGGCGAGCTGCACGCGGCAGCGGTTTCTCATGTCGCGCCAGCCGTCGGCGTTGACTCCGTAGCGCTCGCAGAACTGCTTCGTCACCCGCTGGAGTTGCCGCGCGGAGAGGCCCGTCGCGTCGCCGAGCGAGGTCGTCGTCGCGCTGTCCTTGAGATCGTTGATCTGCGCCTGCAGCGCTTTGGCGAGCAGCAGGTCGGCGGCCTCGGGCTCGACGGGCGTTGTGTCGACCGACGCGAGGCTGACGCCGGCTGACTGAAAGAGCTCAATGCCGAGGTCGACGGTGCGTAGGGCAGGGCAGGCGTCATCATCGAGCGCCTCAGCGACCTCCCTCGCAAGCGTGAGGTCGGCGAGCTTGAGCGGCACCGCGCTCGGCGGCCGCTGGTGCCCCGGCGTGCGCCACTCGAGCTCGATGAACTCGCACGCGGTCCAGCGGGCGTTCTTCTTCCCCGATGTCCCGAAGTGCAGTCCTTCCCCTTCGCGTGCGAGCGTCGGCGGGTCATCGAAGAGCTCGAGGTTGCCTCTCAGGACGACGATGGCCCATTGCGTCGACGGGTTCGCGACGTACGGGAAGCTGGGGTTCAGCAGCCGCTCATCGACCACGAGCGACCCGTAGTTGATGTGGCGAAAGACGCAGGCCCGTGTACGCAGCGAGGTGGTGCAAAAGATGGGTTCGTCGGGCGCGCCCGCGAAGTGGCGCAGTCTCACGCCCGGGGTCTGTGGGGGCACGTTCTGTAACGTCACACGGCGGGCTGCATCTCGCCCGGTGCGTCGACGCCGACGTCACTCTTGTGCGACAGGCCGGGATGCTGTTTTCGCGGGCGTGTAGAGTCACGACATGGTGCTCGCCCTCATCGGCGTAGGCGTTCTCGTCGTCGGCGTCGTGGTGATCGCGTTGGCGCGGCGCCGCGGCGTCGAGGTGGTGTCGTTGACGCCGCCGCCCCCCGGCGGGCCGCCCGTTGACGCGTCGCCCGAACAGCACCTGCGCGCCGGCAACAAGATCGCCGCCATCAAGCGGTTCCGCGAGCTGCACGGCGTGGGCTTGAAAGAAGCGAAGGACGCCGTCGAAGCGATGGAGCGCGGCCAGCCGTGGGACCTGCCGCCCAAGACGCTGCTGCGCGAGGTGAACGACTCGGACATCGAGGCGCAGATTCGCCGCGGGGCGCTCATCGACGCCATCAAGCTGTACCGCGAGAAGACGGGCGTGGGCCTGAAGGAAGCCAAGGACGCAGTCGAGGCGTGGCGAGACCGCCTGCGCGCGAGCTGAGCGATGAAGGCCCCGACCCAGGGAGACTTGCCGCCTGCGTTGCTCTCGCTGGTGGAAGGCATCGTCGATCGCGAGCTCGCGTCGCGGCTGATGGACGTGCTGGTCGCCGCCGCGCGCACCATGGAGCGGCTCGCCGCCATCAACCTCGTCGCGCTCGAGCCGCAAGAAGCGACCGAAGGGTCGGCCGACCTGGGGCTCTGGGAAAAGATGGCGCCGGCCGTGGGCGACACGGTCGTGGCGCTCAACGAGCTGGTGGCCGTCATCGACGGCACGTTCCCACCCATCAAGAAGAAGACGCTCTTCTTCGGTGACGAGCTTGAGGCGCGCGCAGAGTTCGAAGCGGCCGCCGCGTTTCGCGCCATCGCCCCGTTGCTGCGCCTCGAGGTGACCGAGGTGGGCGCGCTCATCGCGCAGCCGGAGCTGCTCTCGAGCCCGTGGCGCTTGCTGGGCGAGCTGCAGCGGCTGCGCGCCGAGAGCCGCACGCGCGTGGGCGACGCCGTCTATTTGTCAGCGGGCGCGCTCGGCGCGGTGGCGCGCGATGAGGTGGTGCCGGGCTGGGCGCAAGAGGTGCTGCGCGCCACGAGCTTCCGCGCCACCGGCTCGACGGTGCGGCACACCATCTCGCAACGGCTCGAGCTCTCGACGGACGGCAGCGTGCTCGCCGAGAACGTCGACCAGGACCTCGACGTGTTCACGTCGATGCCGGCGTGGCGGCACGTGAAGGTCGAGACCAAGCGCGCGATGTTGGCGCTGCGCACCGAGCTGAAAGAGGCCGCGGCGAGCGGCGACGCCAGCGTCGACAGCGTGAAGCTGCTGGTGGTGCCCATGTTGGACGTGCTGGCCGAGTCGGCTGCCGAGCTGTCGCGCGCGGTCTTGCGCGTGCACGACCGGCAGGTGCGCGAGGTGGTGTTGCGGCGCATCGAGCAGGCGGAGCTGCACCTCGTGTTGGAGACGGGCGCCGCGGCCGGCGCGTTGGAGTCCGCGTTCATCGCCAGCAACGCGCTGCGTGGCGCGAGCGACGCCGTCGATGAAGCGCTCCGCGGCAACGCAGCGGTGTCGCAGCTGGCCGAGAGCGAGCTGGCGCCGTTGGTCGCGCAGTTGAACCGCGCGATTCAGTCGTTGGAGGTCTGAGCGAAGCGCCGCAAGACCGCAGCGCGTGAGGTGAGGCCGGTGGCCTTCACGCGCGCGGCTTCTTCTGACAGCCCGAAGTACGCGAGGTACTTCGCCACGCGCTCTTCCAGCGTGGGCGCGGCGATGGCGTCACACAGCGCGTCGGCGGAATAGCTGCGACAGACCGCGGGCCGCGACTCGTACGCGAGGCAGCGCGCGTCGGGCCCGAGGTTTGGACACTGGAGCCCCAGCGGCTTGTCGAGCGCCGCGATGTCGGGCGCCACGCAGCACGCGCCGCACATGGTGCACTCGTGCGCCATCAATCGCGCCCGAAGTAGACGTTGTCGAGGCACGCGGTGTCGTCGAGGCCGTCGTAGAACTCGCCACGAATGCGCAGGCTGCGGAGGTCTGAGAGCACCGTGCGCAGCTGGTCTTCGGTGGCGAGCGGCGGCTCACCCGTCGGCTCGTCGATGTACCAGGGCGAGGTGGTGTCGAGCGTGACGGAGAACGGTGTCCAGTCGAGGCCGGGCGCGAAGCGCAGGTTCCACGTCACCGCGAGCCCGCCGCCGTTGAGCACCACGTCGCGCCCGCGCAGCTGGTTGAAGATGTTGCCCTGCTTGAGATCGAAGGTGAGGCGCTTGCCGTAGCTGCCGCTGGCGTTGCCGAGGAACTTGGGCGGCGCCACGAAGTACCAGATGTCGCCGTCACCTTCGTCGCGGCCGCAGACGTGGCCGCCGGGGTTGCCGCCCTGGCTCATCAGCGTCGGCGCTTCGAGCGCGCCGTTGTTCGAGAGCCGCCAGCTCTCAGCGTTGCCCTCGAAGGTGCTGCTCGCGTGCGACGCCGGGCCACACCCAAGGACGCTCGTCGCGATGAAGAGGAGGGAAGTGGTGCGCAGCACGGACAAGCGCGCGCTTGTAGCAGATGCGCTTCAGCTTCGTGGTGTCCACGGCTTGAGGCCCGCGACTTCGGCGCCGTGGCTGGTGAGCGACTGCACCTGCACGCGCTCGCGCTTCGAGAAGTCTTTCAGCGCGCCCTCGAGCCGCCGGTTGAACACGCGGTGCACCGAGTGGATCTCCGTGGGCTCGAAGCCGCGGGAGATCTTGTGCTCGCCACCGGCGCCGGGCTCGAAGACCTGGAGGCCCCGCGCGATGGCGTCGTCGATGGAGTGGTAGAGGCAGACGTTGAAGTGGAGGAACGGGTGCTCTTCAAAGCAGCCCCAGTAGCGGCCGTAGAGATGCGTGGGCGTGTGCAGGTTGAAGGCGCCGGCGATGACACGGCCCGCGCGCTCCGCGACGACGAGCTCCACGGCGTCGGGCATCGAGGCGAAGACGCGGTGGAAGAAGTCGCGGTTGAGCTGCACCGGGCCCCACGCGTAGCGGCTGGCGGTGGCTTCGTAGAAACGCCACGCGAGCTCGGCGTGCGTGTCGGTCAGCTCGTGGCTGCGCACGGTGCGGAGCGTGATGCCCTGGGTCGCCGCCGCGCCGCGCTCGCGCTTGAGCTGGTGGCGCCGTTTGCTGTCGAAGCGCGAGAGGAAGTCGGCCCAGTCGCGGTAGCCCGGGTTGCGCCAGTGGTACTGCATGGTGCTGCGACGGAAGAAGCCGCTGTGCTCGAGCGCGTCGGCTTCGTCGGCAGGCGGAAAGAGGACGTGGAGGGATGAGTAGTCGGCCTGCTTCGCGAGCTCCGTCATCGCGGTGAGGAGCGCGTCGCGGTGCGCGTCGTCGTGGGTGAGGAAGCGGCGGGCGGTCAGCGGCGAGAGCGGCAGGCCGACGAGCAGCTTCGGGTAGTACGAGAAGCCCAACTGCGTGGCCGCGTTGGCCCAGCCGAAGTCGTAGACGTACTCGCCCATCGAGTGGTGCTTCTCGAAGGCGGGCGCGGCGGCGATGAGGGTGTCGTCGTGCCAGAGCGTGAAATGCAGCGGGACCCACCCGCGTTCTGGCGCGGCTGAACCAGACGCTTCCATGGCGTGGAGCCATTCCCAGCGGAGGACCGGCGGGTCACCCGCGCGTAACAGCTTGTTCCACTCGGACGAGGGCACTTCTGACACCGACTGCAGCACCCGCAGACGAATCGGCATGGGGTGCGAGACCTAACCCGGCGAAGACCTTGAGGCTCGGTCATGTAACGACCTGTTGACCTGATCATCGGGGGAGGTGCTATCTGCGCCTACCCTATGCTCAAAAACTCACTACGCCTTGCAGTGTTCTCTGCGGCGCTGGCCTTTACGACCGGCTGCCCAGAACCGATGAAGGAATGTTCCGTCAACACGGACTGCGCCACGGGCCAGGTCTGTGTTTCCAACAAGTGTGAAGCCAGCACGACCGGCGGTGGCACTGCGACGGGCGGTGGCACTGCGACTGGCGGCGGTACGGCGACGGGCGGCGGCTCTGCGACCGGCGGCGGTACGGCGACGGGCGGCGGCACTGCGACCGGCGGCGGTACGGCGACGGGCGGCGGCACTGCGACTGGCGGCGGTACGGCGACGGGCGGCGGCACTGCGACCGGCGGCGGTACGGCGACGG
>CAYWON010000059.1:29832-35225 GCA_964459885.1 uncultured Archangium sp. | reverse complement strand
CCCGAGCACGCGGCCGGGGCCCGTCGGCAGCTCGAGCGGCACCACCAGCGCGCGGCGCTCGCCATCGTTCAGCTCGATGGGCACCGTCGCCACACGCCAGCCCTCTCGCTGCACGCGCACCGTGTGCTTGCCGGCCGCGACGGGAAGGGTCGCCGTGCCCTTGTCATCGGTCACGCGCATCACCGCGCCGTCGATGGCGACGCGTGCCTGCGCTGCGCCGGAGCCATCGGGTTGCGTGACTCGCAGCTCCAGCGTGGCGTCGAGCGGCAGCGGCGGGGCGCTCACCGCGACTGCGGTTGTTGCCGGCGCGTCGAGCGACACGCGCAGCCCCAGCCCCAGCCGCGCGGTGACGCCCGAGTAGTCTTCAGCCGACGTCTCGACGAGCGCCGCGCCGTCGAGGCCGAGCCACCAATGGCTGATGCCCACGTCGAAGAGCCGCACGGCGACCCACGCGCGCGGCTCGACGCTGGTGATGCGCGCCGTGCCGGCCAGGGGCACCAGCACCACGCCGCCGAGCGACGCCTGGAAGCGATCTCGGGTGAACGCCGCCTCGACGCGCGCCGTCAGGCCCATGGTGCTGAGCGCGGTGACCCCGGCGTCGTCCCACACCGGCACGCTGGCGCCGCCCCAGCCGACCCCGCCGCGCAGCGAGAAGCCGCTGTCCCAGCTGTAGCGCCCGGTGAGGCCCACGCGGCCGCCGGTGAAGCGCAGCGCCCCCGCGTCGACGCCCGACGGCACGCCGCAGCAGACAGTGCCAGCCACCTCGCTGAGCAGGTCGACCTCCACGCCGAGGAACGGGAGGAACCAGCCCGCGGCGTCGACGCGCAGCTGTGGCGCGAGCAGGCCTGACCGGGTCTCTCCACGCCACGTCGCGCTGCGCACGTCGAGGCCGCCGCCGACGCGCACGCTGCCCAGCGTGTCATCGGCGAGCGCAGGCACCGCACACAGCGCGACCGCCAGCGCCCAGCCGAGGCCGTGCTTCACGGGTGCACCGGGTGCGTCGCCGCGCGCAACGCGTGGGGAAACGCCGCCTGCCGTTCGGCGTCGAAGCGCCGTTGAATCGTGGTCGCCAGCGAGCGGAAGAGCGTCGCCGTCACCTGCGGGCCCATCGCCTCGAGGTCACCGAAGAAGCGGCGCACCCGCGCTGACTGGGCCTTCATCTGCGCCGAGGTGCCCATCGCGTAGCGGAGCGCCTCGTTGTCCCGCCGCTGCTGCGAGGTGGCCAGCAGCGCGTCGTAGAACGAGTCCTTCAGGTTGAAGTGCTGCACCACGTGCGGTCGCAGCTCGAGCAGGTGCTCGGCCAACTCGCCGGTCTCGACGTCGGCGGCGGCCTGGAGCGCTTCGGCGAGGCGGTGCTGCGAGGCCTGCAGCTCCATCACCAACAGCAGGAAGGCGTTCGAGGTCATCGGTTGGCCCTTGAGTCGACGGCGCGTCGCAGGGGCTGCGCGACGAGCGACGCGTGGAGGTCATGCAGTTGGAGACGGAGGGGGTCGATGGACAGCGCGGCCTCTGCGGCGACGCGCGCTTCATCGCGCTGACCGCGCGCGGCGAGCGTCGACGCCAGCTCGGCGTGGCGGCGCGCGGCGAGATCGGCGAGCGGGTTGCTCTTGAGGAACGCGAAGCGCAGCGCTTCCAGCTTCGAGGCGCTCAGGCCCTCTTCGAGGCAACGCGACACACCGCGCCAGTTGCCGTGCAGCGCGTCGCTCGCGGCGCGGCGGGGCAGGGCGCGCAGCAGCGCGGCGTAGCTGGCCAGCCGGGTCTGCGCAGCGATGAGCTCCTGCGCGCGGGCCACCGACAGGTCTCCACCGGCCAGCGTCTCGAGCGCGTCGTCGAGCTGCGCGTGGGCGGCCGAGATCTCCGCCGAGGTCGCGTCGCAGGCCACGCCGAGCGCCGCGTACGGGCCGCCCCACAGGCGCTCGCGCAGCCGCAGCAAGGTGTGCTCCGCGGTCAGCTCGTCAGCGCCGGCCACGCCGTCGAGCTGCACGCGCGCGTCGGGGCCTGCGTCCTTGAACTCCACGAAGCAGCCAGGCTGCTTCCCGGCCCGTACGCCGTCGTGCGTGTCGAGGTGCCGGACCACGACGCCAGTGAGCGGCGCGAGGCCGTCGAACTGCACCGCCACCGGCGTGCCCTCGGCCAGCGGCTCGTCGCACGCCACGAAGCAACCGGCCGACGACGCGTGCTCGCACAGCACCAGGTGCTTCACGCCGTTGGCGGCCAGCACCGCGTGGCGGCTCTCGCCCACGCGCGCCGCGTCGAGCGGTGGCACCGGCGTCTGACGGTGCGCGATCGCACACTGGAGCGCGTAGGCGAAGGCACCCACCGTCTGGAACCGCTCGTCGGGGCTCTTTGCCATCGCCTTCATCACGGCCGCGGCGATGGCGGGCGGCACGGAGCTGCGGTGCTGCGCGGGCGAGTCGGGGAGGTCGTGCAGGTGCGCCGTCAGCACGGCGTTCATCGGCCGGTGCCAGAACGGCGCGCGGCCCACGAGGAGCTGCCACGCCAGCGCTCCGAGCGCGTACACGTCGGTGCGCTCGTCGGCGACGCCGCCAGAGATCTGCTCGGGCGCGAGCTGGTCGGGGTTGTCGACGTGCTCCGCCGTCACCGCCGCGGCCCAGGTCAGCCCGCCGTCGACCAGCTTCACGAAGTCGCGCGCGCCCAGCTGCAGCACGAGCACGTTGGTGGGCTTGATGGCGCCGTGCACCACGCCGTGCGCGTGGCCGTACTCGAGCGCGGCGGCCAGCTGTCGCACCACTTCCGCCGCGCGCGGCGCCGAGAAGTCTTCGGTCGCCAGCACCGCTTCCAGCGTGCGGCCGTCGAGGTGTTCCTTGACCAGCCAGGGCTGGCCGCTGCTGAGCCACCCGTGATCGACCACCGTGGTGAGGTGCTCGTGCGCCAGCGTCAGGCCTCGGGCGGCGCCTTCGCTGAACGCCGTCACTGCAGCCGTGTCACGGGCGAACGCGGCGCGAAGCACGCGCGCCACACCGCGGCGCAGCTCCCCGACATGCTCGACCTCCCACGTCGTCGCGTGGGCGCTGCTGCCCAACGCGCGCACCGCTCGCCACGGGCCCAGCAGCGCGCCGACGAGCGTCTCGTCGTTGCCAGCGGCCACCGTTCCGGTGAGGTGAAGGGTGGAGGCAGTGGGGCGGGTCGAAAGCATCCCCCCTACGTTTGCGAATCAGGTGCCACCTGACCACTCGGGTCTAAGCGGCTGTATTCACTTATGTGACAGCGTCAGGAATTGCAGTGGTGCGTGTTGCGCTTTGCACAGCGATTTCATCGCTGCCGCGAGGTCTCAACGTTGCGATTCGGTAGCGCTGTAGATCTGGAGCTTCCGGTACAGCGTGCTGCGATCGAGGCCCAGCGTCTCGGCGGCCTGGCGCTTGTTGCCCTTGAGCGCCGCCATGACGCGCATGATGTACCGCTTCTCGATCTCGGCGAGGGGCAGGAAGGTCGCCGGCTCGAGCTCTTCGGTGGCCACCGCGTTGGTCGGCTGCCGGAAGCGCTCGGGCAGGTCTTGCAGCCGCGCCGTGGGGCCGACGCCGAGGGCCATGAGGCGCTCGAGCAGGTTGTAGAGCTCGCGCACGTTGCCGGGCCAGTCGTAGGCCAGCAGGCGCTCCGAGACCTCGGGCGTGAGCGTGGGGGCGGGGCGCTGATCGCGCAGGGCCATGCGCGCGAGGAACGCCTCGGCCAGCAGCAGCACGTCGGTGCCACGGCTGCGCAGCGGCGGCACCGCGAGGTGCACGACGTCGAGCCGGTAATAGAGGTCTTCGCGGAACTTGCCCTTGGCGACGGCGTCACGGAGATCGACGTTGGTCGCGCACACGATGCGCACGTCCACCGGGACCTCGCGGTTGGCGCCCAGCGGCCGCACCTTGCGCTCCTGCAGCACGCGCAAGAGCTTGGGCTGCAGCGCCATCGGCAGCTCGCCGATCTCATCGAGGAACAAGGTGCCGCCGGCCGCTTCGCGGAACACGCCGGGGCGATCGCCGCGCGCGTCGGTGAACGCGCCCTTCACGTGACCGAAGAGCTCGCTCTCGAGCAGCGTCTCGGGCAGCGCGCCGCAGTTCACCGCGACGAAGGGTTGATCCTTCCGGCGGCTCTGCTGGTGCAGCGCGCGGGCGACGAGCTCCTTGCCCACGCCGCTCTCGCCGGTGATGAGCGCGGTGGTCGACGTGTCGGACACGCGGTGCAGCAAGCGGAACAGGTCGCGCATCTGCGGGCTCTTGCCCAGCAGCTCGCCAAAGCTCGGCGGCGCCTCGGCCAGCTGGCGGCGCAGGCGGCCCACCTCGAGCTGCAGCGACCGCTGCGTGCGCGCGCGCTCGAGCGTCAGCGCCAGCGTGTCGAACTCGAAGGGCTTGGTGATGAAGTCGTAAGCGCCGATGCGGATGGCGCGCACCGCCGCTTCGATGCTGCCGAAGCCGGTGATCAGCACCACGGGCAGGTGTGGAGCTCGCGCGACGAGCTCGCGGCACAGCTCGTGGCCGCTCTCTTCGCCGATGTTGAGATCGCTGACGACGGCTTCGTACACGTCGCCCGCGTCGAAGCGCGCGAGGCCCGCCGTGGCCGAGGTCACCCAGTCGACGGCGTAGCCGCGCGTGGTGAGATCATGCGCGAGCATCTCGCACATGTTCGGGTCGTCATCGACCAGGAGCACCCGCGGGCGCGCCTTAGCTGCGGAGGTAGATGGTGAAGCGGCTTCCTTTTCCAAGTTCACTCTCCACTGCGATCCAACCGTGATGGTCGCGCACGATGCCTTGCGCGACCGACAGACCGAGCCCCGTGCCCTCGCCGGTGTCCTTGGTCGTGAAGAAGGGCTCGAAGATGCGCTTGCGCTGCTCGTCGGCGATGCCGCTGCCGGTGTCTTCGACCACGATGCCGACGTAGGCGCGCTTCGGCAGCCCGGTCTCGGGCGGCGGCTCGCCACCTTCCACCAGGCCCAGCGTCACCTGACCGTTGGGCGGCGTGGCCTGAATGGCGTTCGAGATGACGTTGATCATCACCTGCATCATCTGGCTGCCGTCGAACTCCACGACGCGCGCTTGCTCGAGCGCGCCGGCGCTCAGCTTCACGCCCCGCCGCGCGGCGACCGGCTCGAGCAGCGAGACCGCCTGGCGGATCAACGTGCGTGCGTCGAAGCGGCCGAGGCGCGGCTCGCGGCGGCGCGCGAAGTCGAGCAGCTGGCGGATGATGGCGGCCATGCGATCGGCCTGCTCGGCGATGGTCTTGGCCGTCGGCGCCACCTGATCAGGCGCGAGCGCGTTCGACGCGATCTGCCGCGCGCGGCCGCCCACGATGGACAGCGGCGTGCCCAGCTCGTGCGCGATGCCAGCGGCGAGCTTGCCCACCATCGCCAGGCGATCCGCGCGGCGCAGCTCCGAGAGCGTGTTGCTGGC
>CAYWON010000059.1:1003-29732 GCA_964459885.1 uncultured Archangium sp. | reverse complement strand
ACCGCCACGACGTCTTCGAGATCTTCGGTGGGCACGATGCCCGCCAGGGTGGGTTGCACCGGCGGCGCTTCTGCAATCAACCCGCCAGCTTCTTTCCCGTCTGAATCCAGTGGTCTGGCCATGCCGACAGCATGAATGCATGTGGCAAAACACAACAAGGTGGGTGAGTTGCGACAGTGTGCGCGTTCGACGAAACAAGGTCGTGCGCACATGCGAACATGATGTGCGCGTGCGGGGTCGACGTTACTTCAGCCAGCCGAGGCAGCCCGCTCCTGCGCGACGCGCAGGGCGCGGACCGTGCGGCGACCGGCTTCACGGGCATCGAGGGGCAGCGGCACGTAGTCGAACACGCCGTGGCCGATGGCTTTGGCCATGAAGGAGAGGTCGTCGTCGGAGCCACAGAGCAGGACGAGCCGGTGGGGCACGGCCGACAGCAACTGCACAGCGCGGCTCAGGGCCAGCGGCGGCGTCTCGGCGGCGACCAGCACCACGCCTCCGGCTTCGTCGCCCTGGGCCTCGCGGGCGCCCACGGCGGTCAGCGCGTCGCGCAGCTCGGCGGCCAGCTCGCTCGGCGCACCAGCGAGCTCGAGGCGCACGGCCGGGGCGTCGATCTCCGCGGCGACGAACTCGTACGCCGTGGTGAAGCCCACCTCACGCTCGTCGCCGCTGGCGCGGCTGGTGGTGAGCGCGTTGCGGAACTCCGTGGCCGAGGCGAACCGTGCGTCGCGGGGCTTCGACAGGGCGCGCCGCAGCACGCTCTCGAACGCGCGCGGCACGTCGGTCACGTTGACCTCCGCGAGGCTGGGCGGCTCGCGGAAGAGGTGCGCCGACAAGACGTGCAGCGGCTGCTCCGAGATGAACGGCGGCCGGCCGCTGAGCAGCTCGAAGAGCACGCACGCCAGGGAATACAGGTCGCTGCGCGCGTCGAGGGCCTCGCCCGACACCTGCTCGGGCGACATGAACGCCGCGGTGCCGAGCTGCTGGCCCTGTTGCGTGAGTCGAATGGCGTCGGCTTCCGTCTGGAGCAGCGCGATGCCGAAATCGACCACCCTGACGAAAGGTGCTTCGTGAGCCGAGTCCAGCATCAGGTTCGCCGGCTTCAGGTCGCGGTGGATGATGTTCTGTGCGTGCGCGACCTCGAGCACCGAGAGGATCTGATCGGCCAGGTCGGCGACCTGCGCGAAGGGCAGCCGGCCGACGCGCGCGAGGTGTTGGTCGAGCGACTCGCCCTGCACCAGCTCCATGGCGATGAAGGGGTGCTCGGCGTTGACGTTGACGTCGTGCACGCGCACCACGTGCGGGTGCTCGAGGCGGGCCAGCACGCGCGCTTCGTTCTCGAAGCGGGCCACCGTCTCGGGCCGCGAGCTGACGTGGCGGTGCAGCACCTTGAGCGCCACGCTGCGCTGCAGGCCCGGGTGCACGGCTTCGTACACGGTGCCCGAGCTGCCATCGGCGATGCGACGAACGATCTGGTACGGGTGAACGACGGGCGTCATGCGGCGCGGCCGTGTAGCACGCTGGCGGTGTGCCCGTGACGGCGCCACCTCGTCCCGAGACGCGCCGGGGCTTCTCGCTCTACGGCCGCCTCGCGCTGTTGCTGGTCGCCGGCACCGTCGTGCCCGTGCTGGTGCTCGGCTGGCAAGCGGTGGTGCGCAACCGCGCGGCGCTCACCGTCGACGCGCAGCACTTCGAGCGCGTGCTCGTCGAGCGCGCCCGGGAAGCCGTCGACCGCGAGCTCGACGCCGCGAGCGACGCGCTGGTCTCCATCGCGCAGACGCTGGGCAGCGCTGACGCCACCAACGAGGGCCACAAGTCGGAGCTGGCCGCCGCGCAGCTGCAGGCCTGGGGTGGCAGCCGCTTCGTCGCGCTGTACGGGGTGGACGGCGCGCGCCGCGGCTCCATTCGTCTCACCGATGAGATCGACGCGCCCACCGAGCTCGACGCAGCGCTGCGGGGCGACGCGCCGCGCTTCGGGGAGGTGGTGCAGCGCGCGCGCGGGCCCGTGTTGCCGCTGGCGACGCCGGTGCTGGCCGACGACGGCGCGGTGCGCTTCTTCCTCGCCGCCGAGCTCGAGCTGACGCCGCTGTGTGCGCAGCTGCAGGCCATGGGCGAAGCGCCGCCGCTGCGCGACGCCCGCGCCATCTTCGCCGTCGACGGCAACCGTCGCCTGGTGCTGTCGAGCGAGCCCGCGCTGCTGACGCAGTCGATGAGCGCCCACCCGGTGTTCTCGGCGCTGCAGGGCGACGCGAAGTTCCGTCAGCCGATGACGGTGGTGACGGACTTCACCGACGAGCACGGCGACATGCTGGCCGCGGTGACGACGCTGCCCCGCCTGGGCTGGGCGCTCGTGGCCAGACAGTCGCAGCAGCGCGCGTACGAGAGCCTCGACGCGCTCGTGCGCGCCATCGGCGCCACGGTGCTGGTGACGGCGGTGCTGGCGCTGGTGGCGGGGCTCCTGGGCGGGCGCTGGCTGGTCAGGCCGCTGCGCGCGCTGGTCTCGGCCACGCAGCGCATCGCGCGGCGCGAGTGGACGCACGTCGACGCCGCGGTGACCCGGCGCTCCGACGAGGTGGGCACGCTGGCGCGCGCGGTCGACACCATGAGCCGCTCGCTGGAGCAGAGCGAGGCCGAGCTGGTGCAGCAGACGCAGGCCCGCACGGCGCTGGCGCGCTACCTCCCGGCCGACGTCGTCGAGCAGGTGGTGGCCGACCCCTCGCGGCTGTCGCTGGGCGGCGAGCGCCGGCTGATCACCGTGCTGTTCGCCGACGTGGTGGGCTTCACGCAGATGTCGGAGCACCTGCCGCCCGAGCGCATCGTCGCGGTGCTCAACGAGTACTTCACGCTGGCGACGGAGGTGGTGCACCAGCACGGCGGCTTCATCGACAAGTTCATCGGCGACTGCGTGATGGCGGTGTGGGGGCTGCCGGAGCAACACGATGACGACGCGCGCCGGGCCGTCGCGGCGGCTGAAGCGCTGCAGCGATGGACCGACGCGTGTACGCGGCGCTGGCGCACCCGCTACGGCGTGCACCTCCAGCTGGCCATGGGGCTCAACACAGGCCTCGTGGTTGCGGGAAATGTCGGCAGCGAGCGCAGGCTGGAGTACACAGTCATCGGCGACACGGTGAACGTCGCGGCGCGCCTCGAAGCGGCCGCGGCCCCCGGACAAATTCTATTGAGTGACTCGACGCGAGTGGCGTTGGGCGGGGCGCGGCGACTGGCGCCTTTGGGCGAGCGGCAGCTGCGTGGTCGCACGCAGTCGATTCGTGTGTTCGAGGTGCGTCGATGACGGCGTGGTTGTTGATGGTGGTGCTGGCGGCAGAGGCTGAGCGGCCCGCGACCTACACGGTGCAGGCCGGCGACACCTGCGAGTCGGTCACCCGGCGCTTCTGGGGCCAGGGCGCGAAGGTCGAGGCGCTGCACGCGTGGAACGTGTTGGGGCCGGTGCCGCACAAGCTGGTGCCCGGGCAGGTGCTGCGGCTGCGTGAGCCTGACGCCAACGCGCCCGACGCCACGTTGACCTTCGTGAAGCCCGCCGTGCGCGCGCGCACGTCTGGCGCGTGGGAACCGGCGAAGCTGGGCATGGGGCTGTTCCGCCTCGATGAGGTCAACACGCTGCGCCGCGCGGGCGCCGAGCTGACGCTGCGCGATGAGAGCCAGCTGCTGCTCGACGAGAACGCGCTGGTCGTCATCTACGGCGAGCCCAACTCGCAGCGCGTCAGCCGCGGCCCCGCCATCATCGAGGGCGACGTGCGGTTGGCGCTGAAGGGCGCGCGCGGCGTGGAGCTCGCCAACGGCGCCACCGTGTCGTCGCTGCGCGCGGAAGGCGTGGCCTCGGTGGACGGCGCGCGCACGGGCCGCGTCTCCATCTTCGACGGTGACGTGGTGGTCGAGTCGCAGCGCGTGGCCGTGAAGCTGTCGAAGGATCAGGGCACGGTGGTGCGGTCTGGCGCGGCGCCGCTGCCTGCGCGGCCGTTGCCCCAGCCGCCTCAGCTCGAGAACGTGCCGCCGCTGCTGGTGGCCGGCCGCGACGGGGTGGCCACGCTGACGCTGCGGTGGCCCGCGGTGCAGCACGCGGCGCGCTACCGCGTGCAGCTGGCGCGCGAAGAGCGCTACCTCGACATCGCCGCGGTCGTCGAGACGACCGAGCCGACAGCGTCGGTTGTCAACGTGCCGCCCGGGCACTATTGCCTGCGGGTCATCGCGTTCGACGCAGAGGGGCTGCAGGGTCGTGGCTCGCCACACCTCGACGTGGCGGTGGTGGCGTTGGGCGCGGGCGCTGACGCGCGTGGCGTGGTGCCGCTGTCGGCGGGTGAGCAGCCGCGCTTCGTGGGCCCGCCCGGGTACACGCTGGCTGACATCAGGGCTCCGTTGCCCGTGGGGCGCCACGAGCTCGACGTGCGTGACGAGAAGGGCGAGCCGGTGGCGAAGGTGCCGGTGTCCGTGCGCCCGTCGGCGCCGCGCGTGCGCGTGGTGGCGGGCCGCGTCGAGCTGCGCTTCACCGAGCCGTTGTCGTCTTCCGACGGCCTCGCGATCTCCGACGCGCAGGGCGCGGTGGCCGCGACGCAGCGCGACGCAAACACCATCGTGACCGAGCGCCCCGTCAGCGGGCCGACGACCGTCAGCTGGGACGGTTTCGATCTCCTCCGCTTCGGGCGCTGACGCTGGCACACCTCGCGCAACGCGCGAGGTCATGGGCCTCCAGATCCTCGTCATCGCCGTCGATGCGTCGCTGGCCACCGAGGTGTGCGGGCTGCTGGCGACGTCGCGGCCGCAGGTGGTGTCGCTGCGTCACGTGACGGCGGCGGGCGAACTGCTGCTGGCGCTCCACATCGACGCCATCTTCGTGGAGGACGCCTACGAGGGTCGCGCGGCCATCGACGCGCTGGAGATCGCCCGGGCGCTGCAGCCCGACGCGCACCGCTTCCTGGTCACGCGCGGGTCACGGAAAGAAGACGAGCTGCAGGCGGCGCAGCCGTGCGCGCTGCTGACGCGCGCCTGGCTCGCGGTGACGCAAAGTGGGCTGCGACCGCCCTGGGCCGAGCGCCATGTGCTGATGCTGTGAAACGCCTGTCGCGAATTGCGACGAATGAGGCGTTTCGCCGCGGTTACTTGCCCGTCGCGAGCCGCTTGAGGGCCTCGCGCGCTTCGGTGTGCTGCAGCGCAGCGGCGGCCTCGTAGGCCTTCTTCGCGAGGTCCTTCTTGCCGTCGTTCTCGTAGAGCTCGCCGAGCGAGAAGTGCGCGGCGGCGAACTCCGGGTCGACGCCCACCGCGGCCTTGAAGCTCTCCTCGGCGCGCGCCTTGTTGCCTTTCCCGTACAGACAGACGCCCAGGTAGTGCAGCGCCAGCACCTGCCGCGGCTCCGCGGTGAGGATGTCGGTCATGGTCGCCACGCAGCGATCCGCGTTGCCGGGGTCGCCGCGGAACAAGAGGAACGCGTACTCGGCGCGCGCGTCGTAGAGCAGCGGGTTGGCCGACGCGACCTTCTCGAGCGGCTCCAGCGCTTCGTTCGGCCGGCCCATGCGCGACTTGAGGATGCCGAAGCGCGCCAGCGCCTGCACGTCGTTGGCGTCGGCCTTGAGCGCGTCTTTGAGCGCCGTCTCGGCGTCGGCGTAGCGGCCCATGGACAGCCAGAGATCGACGAGCCCCATGCGCGCGTCGCGGTTGTCGGGCTCGGTCTTCAAGACCTCGCGGTAGAGCGGCTCCGCCTGCTTGGCGACGCGCTTCTTCGCGTACGCGTGCGCGAGGTCGAGCCGCGCGTCGGTGGTGGGCTCCAGCGCGAGGCGCTCGGTCAGCTGCGCGATGGCGCCGTCGAAGTCACCGCTGGCCAGCAGCGCCTCGCCGAGCGCTTCACGGGCCGACGCGTCGCGCGGCATCTTCTGCACGGCGCCCTTGAGCGTGGCGACCGCGTCGTCGGCTTTGCCCATGGCGAGGTAGGTCAAGGCGAGCCCGCGCCAGGCGTCGCTGTTGCGGCGCGCGTCGTTCAGCTTGCGCAGCTGCAGAAACCCGCCGGCCTTCTTCTCGTCTTCTTCGGCGGCGGCGATGGCCTTCTTGAAGGCCTCCAGCGCGCGGTCCTTCTTGCCCTGCTTCAGGTACAGCTCGCCCAGCTTGATGTACGGGCCGTTGTTGCCGGGCTCCAGCTTGAGCGCCTGCTCGAAGGCCTTCGTCGCCTGGCTCTCCTGCTTGAGCGACATCAGGCTCATGCCGGTGTTGAACCAGGCCTCGGCGAACGTGGGCTCGGCGGTGGTGGCCTTCTTGAACCACTCCAGCGCCTTCTTGGTCTCTCCGCGTGCGTCGGCGGCGACGCCGAGGTTGTTGAGCGCCTGCGCGTGCTTCGGCGTGATGGCCAGCGTGCGCTGGAACTCCGTCACCGCCTGCGTGACGTTGCCCTCGCGCATGAGGATGACGCCCAGATTGTAGTGGGCCTCCGCGTCGTCGAGCGTGTCCTTGTTGACCTGCGCGAGCGTCTCTTTCGCTTCGCCGTACAGGCCCTTCTCGGCGAGCGCCTTGCCGAGGTTCACCTTGGCGCGCGAGAGGTCGGCCTTGAGCGCCAGCGCCTTCTTGTACGCGGCGATGGCCTGGTCGAGGTTGCGCCCGGCCTGCAGCGCCTCACCGAGGTTGAAGAGCAGCTCGGCGTCGCCCGGGGCGAGCTCGCTGGCCTTCTTGAAGTTGGCGACGGCGCCCGGGAGATCCATCGTGGTGCGCGCCAACAACCCACGCTCGGCGCGCAGCGACGCGTCGTCAGGCACCGCGAGGATGGCCTTGTCGAGCAGCTCCCGCGCCTTGTCGACATCGCCGGCGGCCCGGTACGCGCGCGCCAACAAGACCTTGCCGTCGAGCGACTCGGGGTCGGTCTTCACCAGCTGCTCGAGCGGCTTGATGGCCTTCTTCGCTTCACCCAGCGAGAGGTGCGCGAGGCCGAGGCGGTAGAGCGCCTCGGTGTCGTCAGGGGCTTCGGCGACGGTGGCGGCTTCGACGTCGACAGTGCGCTTGAGCGCGGCTTCGTCGACAGTCTGCTGACCCAGCGTCAGCGCGATGGTGAGCGCGAGTTTCATGTCTCACTCCACGAAGGGGCTGGCGCGGGCGTCGAAGGTCTTCTTCGCCAGCGCGGCGCGCGCGGTGTCCCAGTCGGCGCGCATGGTCTCGGCTTCCTTGCTGGTCTCCTTCGACTTCTCTTTCTCGGCCGCGTAGTCGTCTTCACAGCGCTTGAGCTGCGCCGCGAAGTCGGTCGGGTCGAGGCGCTCGCTGCCCTCCAGCTTGGCCTTGCGCGCCGCGGTGAGCCGCGCGACCTCGTAGCGGGCCTCGGCGCAGGTGAACGCCAGCTCCGCGAGCTCTTCTTCGCGCACGTTCACGCGCTGCTTGGCGCGCAGCCACTCCACGCGCTTGTCGGCCTCGACCACGGCGAGCTCGGCGATCTCCTTGCTGGGCGCGTCGGGCGCGTCGCCCACTTCGCTGCGCGCGTCGGAATAGCGGTCCTTCCCGCGGCGGATCTGATCGACCGTGCGCGAGACCTCGGCCTTCGCTTCGTCGAGGCGATCGACGGCCAGCGCGAGATCGTTCTCGGCTTCGAGCAGTTCGATCTTCGCTTCGTAGGGCAGCTGCTCGAGCACGTTGAGCGGCACGCGGCGAATGCCGCAGCCACAGGTGAGCGCCGCGAGGGCGAGGACGCACAGCAGTCGAGTCATGGTTGCACCCGTGCAGAGTAGGAGTTCGAGAAGACGGTGCGGCCGCTGGCGACCTCGACGCCGTTCTCGAAGGTGAGGTTGAAGGTGCCGGTGACGTTGGCGTTGGGCACCAGCTGCTGGTCGAACACCAGCCGCCCGCGCACGATGGCGGGGAACACGTTGCGGGGATCGTTGCTGACGTTGCGCGAGGCCACGCCGCGCGCGCCGCCGTTCTCGTCGAGACGCGCGAGGTCGAGCGCGCCGCCCGTCGGCGTGTCTTCGCCGATGAAGCGGTACGCCACGCGGAACGGGTAGTCCTCGGTCATGCCCATCTCCTCGACGCCGCCGTCGGTGGGCGTCGAGCCGAGCGGGCGCAGCCGCACGAAGAGCAACGACACGTCGCCCGGCGCCTGGAGAATGCGCGCCTCGTCGTAGCCGAGGTCCATCACCTGCGTGAGGCTCCCTTCCAGCCGGAACTTCGGCGGCGGGTTCTCGGGGTCGATGTCGCACGCTGACGCCACCAGCACGAAGCCGGTGAGCGCCCACACGTGCGCGCAGCGCGGAATCACTTGCACTGTCTCCACTCGGCGTCGACGTCAGCGCCGGTCAGCTCCGCCTGGTTCTTCACCACGCCGAGCTCGCGCTTCGCGCCTTCGAGATCGAGGTACCGGCACAGCAGCGCCGACAGGTTGCCGCGGGCCTTGTCGAAGGTCGGGTCAGCCTCGAGCGCGCGGCCGTACTCGCCGCGGGCTGCGGCCGAGTCACCGTTGAGGAGGAACGCGTAGCCGAGGGCCGAGTGCGCCGACGCGCGCGCGTCGTCGATCTCGATGGCGCGGTTCAGGTTGAGGATGGCGTTGTTGACCTGACCTGCGCCCAGGTACGCGAGGCCCAGCGCTTCGAAGTCGGCAGCGCCCTGCGAGGTCTCGGCCTTCTTCTGCAGCTCTTCGACGTTGACCGCGCGCTCCGGCGGCGGCCCCTTGAGCGGCGAGCTCGCCTCGTCGACCTTCTTGCGGCAGCCGATGGCGGCGGGCGTGAAGACCTCGAGCGACTCGGCGCGGCTGACGCACGTGGAGAACGCGTTGTCGGCGTTGGCCTTGAGCGGGTCGACCTGCGCCTTGACCGCCGCGCGGAACTGCTCGACCTCCGCCGGCTTGAGGCCGGCCGGCGCGGGCGTGGCTTCGACGGCGTCGGCGATGTGCGCGAGCCCGTTGCCGATGCGCCACAGCGACGCCACGGCCCACTCGGCGCTGCCCATCGACGCGGCCTGCTGGAAGACGCCCTGCAGCTGCTGCAGCGCGGCGACCTTCTCTTCGACCTTGTCCGAGGGGATGGCCTTGAACTGCTTGTAGAGGATGTCGCCGACGTACCAGAGGCCCTTGGCGGCATCGTCGCCGACGCCGTTGGGCGAGTTGGTCACGGTAGTCATCATCGCCACCAGCGGGTCGATCTTCTCGTTGGGGTTCGACGCAGCGACCTCCGCCACGATGGCGGCGGCGGCGGCGTTGGTCTTGTCGACCTTCAGCGCCTGCTCGGCGGTGGCGCGGCCCTTGGCGGGCTGCTTCATCTTCATCTGCGTCTGCGCGAGCAGCACCAGCACCTCGGCCTTGCGCGCGCCGGCTTGATCGACGGTCGACTCGAGCACCTTCACCGCGCCGTTGAAGTCGCCCATCGCCGTGCGCAGGCGCGCCGACGCCAGCAGCGAATCGAGGCCCGTGGAGTCTCCGGCGAACTGCCTGCCCATCTGCTCGAAGTACGCGGCGGCGTCCTGGAAACGGCCAGCCTCGGCCGCGTGGCGACCGAGCGTCAGCATGACGTCCGAGAGGAACTGCGACTTGGCGTACTCCTTCACGAAGCGATCGCCGATCTCCCGCTCGCGCCGCAGGTCGCGCTTCTCACGCGCCGCGCTGAACGCGCCGTAGAGCGCCTTCTCGCCGATCTCCTGGCCCTTGTTCTCGTCGGCAACCTTGAGCAGACCGGTGATGACGTCGCCGGTCTCTTCTGACGACTTGAGCGCCAGCTCGCCGAGCGCGTCGCTCTTGCTCTGCGTGAGGATCTTCTGCACGTCGGCCTTGAACGCCGCCGGCAGGTTGGCCGCGAGGAACGCCTTGCCGTACTCGTCGATGCTCTTGAAGTCGTTGAGCTGTCGCAGCGAGTCGAACGCGAGGTTGCCGGCGACGGGCGCGTCCTTGTGGTCGGGGTGGTTGAGGGCGAACTCCTTGAAGAGCTCGGCGGACTTCTTGTACTCGCCGTCTTCGTAGCTGGCGCGCGCGATGTTGAACTTCACCTCGAGCGCGTGCTCGCTCTTGGCGTAGCGGCCCAGGTACTGCGCGCCGAGCAGCTTGAGCGCCTGGCGGGCGTCGGCGACCTCGAACGCGTTGAGCCGCTCGACGTCACCGGGCTTGAGCGACGAGTAGTGCGAGAGCAGCGCGCCGTAGAGCGCCTCTTCGTGCGTCTTCATCTCGCCGCCGATGGTCTTCGTGCCAGCGGTGTTGGCGACGCTGGCAGCGGCGGCCAGCTTGGGGTCCTTCGCGGCGGCGCTGTCGGCCGCGGGCTCCTTGCTGTCCTTCGCGCCGGCCTTGGTCGAGTCGAGGTACTTCGCCAGCTCCTCGAACTGCCGCGCGGCCTCGGGGAAGCGCTTGGCGGCGAACAGCGCGTCGGCGCGGTTCTGCATCATCACCGTGGCGAACTGGCGCGGGCGGAACAGGCTCAGGTAGCGCTCGTAGGCCGCAGCCGCGTCACCGTAGAGCGCCTTGTCGTCCTTCTTCTGCGCGGCGACGTGCACCGTCGTCGACAGGTCGCGGGCCATCTCTTCCAGCTCGGCCAGCAGCTTCTTTCGCGACGGCTCGTCACGCGCGGGGTCGGTCTTCACCTGCACGCCCGCGCGCACCAGGTACGCGATGTCTTCGGCCTTCGGCAGCACCTTGCCCTTCGAGGCCTTGAGCGAGTCGTAGAGCTTCTCGACGCGCTCCACCTCGAGCTCCGGGTCGGGCTGGATCTCGAGCAGCTTGCGCAGCGCGGGAATGGCCCACTCGTACTGCTGCTTGATGAAATAGCGGTTGCCCAGCTTGTCGAGCGCCAACGAGAACGTGGCGCGCGAGTCAGAGAGCTTCTCGAAGTACTGAATCGCGCCCTTGGCGGGCCGCGCTTCCGTGTACGAGTAGACGAGGTCGAGCAGCGCCTCGCGCTTGACCGACAGCGCCTTGCGCACGTCGACGCCGGGCAAGGGTGCTGACGCGGCGGCGGCCTCGAAGAACGTGACGGCCTCGGCGTGGTTCGCCTGGTTGATGCGGATCCACCCCATCTTGTAGCGGGCGAGGTCGTGCACCGGCGACGGCGGCGCGTCGAGGATGGCGCGGTAGTGCTCTTCGGCCTGCTTGAGGTCGGCCTTGTCGAACCAGTAGTCGCCAAGGATCTGCTCGGCGTCGAGGCGCAGCGGCGAGCTCGGGTACTTCTTGATGAGGTCGCCCTGCGTCTTGAGCATGGCGTCGAAGTCGCCGAGCTCGCGCTGCTCGTGCGCCAGGTAGAACGTCACCTTGTCCGCGTCCTTGAAGTCGGGGAACTCGCGGAGGATGCGGTTGTAGATCTGGATGGCCTTCTGCTTGAGCAGCTTGGTCTCGGGCGAGACCATCGCGCCCTTCTGATCAGCCGGTCGCGTCTCGGCCTGCAGGTAATAGACGTAGCGGCTCTTCTCGACGTACAGCTCCGCGAGGCGGAACTGCAGGTCGGGCAGGTACGGCGCGTTGCGCGACCTGGCGATCAGCTTGTCGGTCTCGCCGATGGAACGGTCGACCTTGAAGATGTCGCGGCGCAGCTTCTCGACAAGCTCGGTCTTTTCCCGCTGCTTGGTGACGAGCGGGTTCTCGAGCTTCGAGTTGGGGGCCTGCGCCAACGTGAGCGACAACAGGAGCGCGATCATCGCGCTGTCTCCTCGATGCAGCGGGACTTGAGAGAGAAGCGGTAGTCGCGGAGCTCGTCGTTCCAGTACTCATTGACGAACTTGAAGGCGACCTCGTCTTCCTTGAGCGGGGCTTCTTCGATGAGCGCGACCAGCTTGCTGCCTTTCTTCACGCGCTCGTACAGCTTGAGGCCCACTTCGTATTCCATCAGGCGCACCTGCTCGGCCGAGCGCAGCAGGCGGTCGGCCTCGCCGCGCACCGACTCTGCGAGGCGCTCGTTGTACACGCGCAGGCTCTCGGCGCGCGCGAGGTCGTAGAGGCGGGTGAGGTAGCCGAACAGCCGATCGCCGAAGCTGCCGGCGAAGCGGCCGAGGTTCTCGCCTTCACGGTCGAGCGAGTCGAAGAACTTCCGGGCGCGCTTGGTGCTGCCGCGGGCCGACGCCGCGCGCAGCAGCCGCGCGTCTTGCGTCAGATCTTCACGCTCACGGATCGCCTCGAGCGAGTCGGCGTACTTGCGCGTCAGCTCCTTCGCGGAGCGCTTGGCGGGCAGGTAGTGGCAGAGGTCGCGGTAGATGAGCGCCTTGAGCAGGTACTTGTCAGGCTGGAACTCGTCGCGGAACGACGGCGCGTCGAGTGTGGTGAGCAGGCCCATCGCGGCGTGGATCTCGCCGAGCTGGTAACGCGTCCACGCTTCTTCGAGGTACAGCGTGGCGCGGCCCGGGTCGAGCTGCGGCAGCTTGACGAGGTCGTACGCTTCGAGCGCGCCCTTGTAGTCACCCAGCTCGTAGCGCAGGCGCGCCACGGCCAGCATCGCGTCGTTGCGCGCTTCCTGGGTGAGCTTCTCGTCCTTCGCGAGCTCGAAGAACTCGTCGATCATCTCCTTGGGGAGATCCTTCTTCGCGCTGCGCAGCCGCGTGACGAGCATCGCGTACTTCGCGCGCGAGGCCTCGGGCGAGGTGTCCGGCAGCTTCGAGAAGTGCGTGGTGGCCCAGCGCTCATTGCCGACGCGCAGGTCGACGAGGCCCTGCTGGTAGTGCGCGTAGCCCGCGACCTCTTCGGGGAGGAAGCCGAGGTCGAGCGCGCCGAAGATCTGCTCGTCGATCATGAGCTCGTCGTGGGGCAGATCAGTCAGCTTCTGCAGCTCTTCGAGCGCCTTGGGCAGCACCGCGGGGTTGGTGCGCTCGCGGGCGATGCGCGCGAGGTACACCGCGCCGGCGTGGCGCAGCTTCAGCTCGATGAGTGACTTCGCGAGGAAGAACTGCGCCCACGCGTAGTTCTCGTCGGTCGACGGAACGTTCTCGGTGTACTCGAAGAGCTTCGGCGCCGCCGCGCGCGGGTCGCCGAGGAAGTAGTCCTGCAGCGCTTGATCGAACAGCCTGGGGTCGATCTTCTTGGGCTGTGGCGCAGGGGTCGGGGCCGTGGCGCCGCCGGTCGAGCCAGCAGCCGCGGCAGCCGTCGCCGCGGCGCCGTCGACCACGCCAGCGTCGCCCGCACCGCCCTGGGCCTGCGCCCACGCGGCTGAGACGAGACAGAGAAAGAGGAGCCGTTTCATGGGCAGCGGCCTCGTCACTCAGTGGCGCCGAAGTTGATGCCGAGCCCCAGCGTGACGCACATCACGTTGGTGAGGGCGACCGAGCCACCGCCCACGGGAATGACGACGTTGTTGGTGATGTCGAGGCGGAGGCTGACGTACTGGTTCAAGAAGATGCGGCCACCGCCGCCCACGTTGACGCCGGGGCGCCACACGTTGGTGAACTTGAAGAGCGACGCGCCGAGCATCAGGAACGCCTCGGCGTGCAGCACCCACGAGTTGAGCACCGAGAATTTTCCGTAGAACGGCTTCCAGATGAGGTCGGAGCCGAAGAAGAACTGCACCTCGTCGAAGGCCGTGGGCAGCACGCCGAAGTCGCGCTCGAGCTGCTCACGCAGGCCGGTCTTCACCGGGTACGAGTAGGCGGCGCGGCCGATCTGCCAGGCGAAGTGATCGGTGAAGTGCGCGGTGTACCCGACCTGCGCGTAAAGCCCCTTGTAGAACGCGTCGAGCGGCAGCACGCCGACCGACAGGTTGAGCTCGTGCTGCATGCGGTACGCGCGCTGCTGAATCGCGCTGACGGTACCGGGGTTCTCGAGCTCTTCAATCTGCGCCAACGCGGGCGCGGCGATGACGAGACACAACAAAGCGAGCGATCTGAACACGTCTGCCCCTCCGGCAAGAACGGCGCGAGATTCGACCCGCGCGCCGCCGTGAATTCAAGGTTTGTTCGGTCAAGCGTGTTCGACGGCGTCAGTACCCGACGCTGTTGAACATGAACGGATAGGTGATGACGACGCCCGAGCCCTTCGCGGCGGGGAAACGCCAGCCCTTGAGCGAGCTCAAGATGCAGCTCTCGACGGCGGCGCTCTGCATGGTCGACGACTTGGTCTTGGCGAAGCCCACGGAGCCCGAGGTGGTGATCTGCCACTCGAGCACGATCTTGCCGGCGAGGCCGGGCGTCTTGAGGAGCGCGCGCTCGTAGCAACTCGACACCTCGTGCAGGTGCGAGTTGATGACCTTGGCCACGGCCTCTTTGTCGATGGTGCCCTGCGCGCCGATGCGGCTGGTCGACGCGCGCGTCACCGTGCCGGCGACCGAGCCCTTGCCGATGTTGCCAGCGCCCAGCGCGCCGATGCCGCCGCCGCCCTTGCCGCGCAGCAGCTCAGCGCCCTTGATGCCCATGCCGCCCGCGCCACCGCCGCCGATGCCGAAGGTGCCGATGCCCGCGTTGGCGATGGGCGCCTTGCCGATGAGGCCCGAGAGCTTGAAGTCGTTCTTCGCGTTCTTGGCGCCGGGCCCACCACCCAGCTTGTCGACGGCGGCGAGCAGGTCCTTCATCGCGGGGCCGGCGGCGGCGAGCTTCTCGATGCTCTTGAGCGCCTTCTTGGTCTCCGGAGCGACGGCCTTGGGCAGCGCCTTCTCGACCTTGGCGACGGGCTCGGGCTTCTTCTCCTTCTTGATCTTCTCGACCTTCTCTTCGAGCTTCTTCTTCTCTTCCGGCTTGGGCGGAGCGATCAGCTTCACGGCCACCGGGTTGAGCGTCTTGCCGCTGAAGTCGGCTTCCTGCGGCAGCTGCGCGAAATAGAAGACGAAGGTGCCGAAGCCGCTCATCAGCAGCATCAGCACCACGAGCATCAGCCACGGCACGCTGCGCAGCGGGTTGACGAACGGCCTGGGGATGGCCGGCTGCACGTAGGCCATCAACATGACGTCGCGGCCCGACGAGAAGCGCACGGCGTGACCGTTGCCCAGCGTCACGCACCGCCGTGACTCGCTGCCCTGCTCGAGCGTCTCGAGCTGCACCGGGTAGAACTTGCCGTCCTGCGCGCGGCGCTCGACGGCCGCGTTGGGCGGCACGTACACGCGGTAGAGGTCGCCCTTCTGCTCGGCGAACACGAACGGCGCCTGCTCACCACCGAAGCCGTAGAGCGGGAGCTCCGCCTGATCATCAGGCGCAGCGACGAGGTGCTTCTTGGGATCGATCTTCGGGAACGAGCGCGCCACGTGGCGCGTGTCGCCCCAGTACAGCTCGACGAAGAGGTGCGGCTTGCCCTTGCCGTCGCTCGCCGACGGCACTGCGGGAGAGTGCGGCTGCGCGCGCGTGCTGGCGTGACCCTGGCGCGCGGGCGCCGGCGCAGCGCGACCGTGCTGCGGCGCGTGAACCTGCTGCTGCTGCGTCGGCGCCTGGTGCGGCGCGTGGGCCCGCTGCTGCACCGTCGGCGCGGGCTGCACCGGCAGCGGCACCGTGCGCATGTCGTCGCCGTCACCGATGACGACGCCGGGGTTGGTGGGCCCGAGCAGCTCGGCGCTCAGCGACACGCTCTCGGTGCGCGGCTCGACCTCTTCGTTCGGCACCGGGCGCAGGTGCGGCGCGCGGGCGACGGGCGGCTCCGCGGGCTGCGGCGCCGAGCTCATGCGGCGGTTGCTGACGACGGTCGCGGCCGGTTGCGGGCGGGCGGCGGGCGGCGGCTGCGGCGCTGGCGCGACGGGGCGGGGCGCGGCGACGGGCGCAGGCGGCTGCGGGGGCGCGCCGAGGAGCGCGGCGACGTCGGGCGGCGGCGCCGGCTTGGCGGCCGGCTTCTGCGCCATGACGCGCACCTTCAGGGTGAACGGCCCGACGGCGATCTCATCGACGGGGCGGACTTCGCAGGCGTTGACGCGGTGACCGTTGACGAACGTGGCCTGACCGCCGCCGTCTTGAATCGCGGCGCGGCCGTTCTGGAAATAGAGCAGCGCGTGGTGCGGCGCGACGGCGTGATCATCGAGGCGCAGATCGACATCGAGGCCGCTGCCCAGCGTGTACTGGCCAGGCACGAAGACCTCGGTGCCCACGAGCAGGCCATCACGCATGATGACGACCTGAAGTACGGCGGGTTGGGCGCTCAAAATCAGGCTCCTCGCACTCAGGTGTCGTACAGCGAGCCCACGATCTCTTCGCGGAAGTTCTCGCGCTTCTTGATCATCGAGCGGATCTTCAGCTCTTTGCGATCGTACAGGTAGACCGCGCCTGACTTGTTGGTCTGGCCCTGGATCAACCGGTCATCGAAATCGATGCGCGTGGGGCCGCGCATTTGTGGCGCGCCACCAGAGTCACCCGCAGGCGCTGCGGCCTCGGTGACAGGCGCGGGGGCTGCAACGGGTGTGGCCGCCGGTGCCTTCTTGGTCGCGGCGGCTTTTTTCCGCGGAGCCGCTGAGACGTGACCGGCCGCCAACACCACCAGCGCGGAAAGGACGAAGAGAATCGAGCGCATGGGAGTGGCCGGATGAAAGCGAAGCGTGTGCCAGAGCGTCAAGCTGTACGATCGCGAGTTGCAACGTCGAGATCGTGGGGTCGACACCACGAAGTGTGGAGGACAGTCCCACTCACCGCGTGTGCTACTGCGTCTCACGTGTCGCGACATATTTGCGTGGTGCTCGTGCTGGTGCTGTGTGGATGCCCGAAGCCTGACACGAAGATGGCGAGCCCAGTTCCCGACGCCGGCGCGCCTGCAACCGCGAAGTTGCACTCGATCGGGCCACGCCTGATCTCGAACCAGACCTCGCAGCCGCTCTCCATCTCAGGTGAAGGCCTGAAGGCCGGCATGGTGCTCGAGCTCGGGCCGCCGGTGTCGCGCACGCTGCCGATCACCGTGTGGGATGAACGCCACGCCTTCGCGCGGCTGCCCGGCGAGGTCTCTGCGGGCGCGTTCCTCGAGACGCTGGTCGACGTGAAGCTCCGCGGCGCGGAAGGCGTCGCGAAGTTGCGGTTGATCAATGACACGTCGTTTCCCGACCTGACGGCGCTCGTTCGAGCCGGCGACGGCAAGACGTTGTTCGTGCTCAACGCGCCGAACGATGCGGTGCTCGCTGTCGACGTGGCCACGCAGAAGGTGTCACGCATCCCCACCGATGACGGCCCGTCGGCGCTCGCGCTGTGGGTCGACGACGAGAAGATCGAGTGGCTCGTCATCGCCCATCAGTACGCGCGGTCGCTGGTGCTGGTGCAGACCGCGAGCCCGACCACGCGCCGCATGGTGCCCGCGATGACCAACGTCGCGGGGCTCGCGGTCCGTGGCAACCGGCTCTTCGTCGCCGAGCAGGCGCACGACACGGTGGCGGCGCTCGACCTGCCCACAGGGAAAGAGGTGTGGCGCACGCCCGTCGCCCCCAACCCGCGCTCGTTGTTGATCACCGGTGACGCCCTCGTGGTGGGCTCGCTCGCCACCGGCGCGCTCGAGGTGCTCTCCGTCGACGACGGCGCGGTGCGCACCTCGCACGAGCCGAAGCCCGGCACGCCCATCATCGGCGGTCACACTGCGAAGTACGCCGCGCAGATCATGAACGGCAAGGCGCCGCGCGATCTCGCGTGGTCGCAGAAACAGCAGACGCTCTTCGTCTCGTCCATCGGTCCGAACATCGGCCCCAACGCCGACAAGATGGAGGTGTCGATGAACGGCGGCGTGGGCGCCGTGTCACTGCAGAAGGGCTGGCAGCGACACCTCGGCTTCGGCGCGGGCGTCACCGAAGCGCTGGCGCTTGATGACGCGCGTGGGCTGCTCTACGCGAGCGACGTCGGCCTCGGCCTGGTGCGCGTGCTCGACGTGAAGAAGCTGCAGAGCGACGCAGGCGCAGCGAAGGCGCTGCTGCAGGAAGTCGCGCTGGTGCCGCCGACTTCGTTCCCGTTGATTCGGCCGGAAGAAGACTTCGGCGTGCAGAAGCGGGCGGGCAAGTCACTGCACAGCGGCCCGCGCGCGCTCGTGCTCTCGCCCGACAACAAGACGCTCTACGTGCTCGAGCGCTTCACCGGAACCATCGCTGTCATCGACGTCGCGGCGCCCGGGAAAGCGGTGTGGAAGGCACAGTGGAAGGTCATCGACCCGCTCGGGCAGCGCACACGGCGGTTGGGACAGGTGATGTTCCACGCCGATCTCGGCCGCACCGCGATGACCTGCGACGCGTGCCACATCGACGGCCACAGCGAAGGCGTGCTCTTCGAGAAGACGATGCCGCTCCGTATCTATAGGAGCACCACGGTGCGCGGCAGCCGCGAGACGCCGCCGTTCTTCACGCCCGCGTCGACCTCGTCGCTCGCGGAGACCTCGAAGATGGTGGGCGGGCGCAACCGCTTTCACAACCCTGACCCGTCGCCCGCAGAGATCGAAGCGCTCACCGCGTACGCTTCGCTCATTCCTACGCTGCCGAACCCGTTCGTCACCGAGAGCGGCGCGCCGGCCGAGACGCTGACGCTGCCCGACGGGAAGGTGGGTCACCCGCGCGCGGGCCTCGCGCTGTTCGAAGGCAAGGCCGAGTGCGCGAAGTGCCACCCGGCGCCCTTGTTCACGACTGATCAAGATGACGCGACGCGCGGCCAGTTCATCGACGTGGGCACGCCCCGATTCATGCCGCTGCGCGAGAAAGAGCAGAACACCGTGTTCCAGGGCTTCGGCACGCCGTCGCTCGTGGGCAGCTGGGACGTGTTCCCCATGTTGACGACGGGGCTGGCGGGCCTCGGCGTACAGCCTGATGGAAGTGTGCGCGTCGACGCGCGGTTCGCGCTGCGGGTGGCCGTCGAGAAGTGGGCGCCTGCACACGGTCGCGCCGATCTCCTCACGCCGCAGGAGCGTGACGATCTCCTCGCGTACGTCTTGTCGCTGTAGCTAAGGTTCGCGCGCATGCGGCGACTCGTTCTCTTCGCCTCGTTGTGTGCGGCGCTCGGCTGCACCGACAGTGGCCTCTACGCAGCAGGCGCCGGCGGCCCCAGCGGGCCCGATCGCGCCGAGCTGCAGGGCATCGCCTGCGCTCCGCTCGCGGCCGGTGAATCGTTCCCCGTCAAGGTGCTGTTCGCGCTCGAAGGTGGTGCGGGCGTCGATCGCACCATCGTCGGCGCGGTGACGCAGTCGCTCAACGAGGTGACGGCGCAGTTCTCGACGCCGTACATCTCGTTTGCCGTCGTCGGCTACCACGCCATCGCCACCGGCTTTCAAGGCAGCTTCGTGCGCGACGCGCGCGTGGCGCAGGCCATCGCCCGCTACGGCGCCTACCAGGAGCCCGGCCCCATCTCGCACCGCGCGCCGCTCAAGCTGGCGCAGAGCCTCATCAGCGGCGACATGCAGACCGAGTGTCGCGGCCTCGTCGCGCGCACGCGGTACTACGTCGTGCAGCTCATCATCTCGCCCGACGTCAGCTGCGCGAACCCCGTCTACAACGCGGGCATCAGCAACGACTGCAACGCGTTCCTCCCCAATGAGTCGGAGTGCAGCGCCTGCGAGCTGGGCCGCGTGACCGAAGAGCTCAAGGCGCTCACGCGCCGCTACAACGCGGGCGAGGTGACGGTGCAGCCCGTGTACGTGCGCACCACGCCCGACGTGGTGACGCGCTACCAGGCCGCGGCGATCGCGCGCGCCGGCGGCACGCAGCTCATCGAGACCACGCCCGAGACGCTGTCGGCCACGCTGGCTTCGCTCAACTACGCGTCGCTGCAGCGCGAGCTCGTGCTCAAGCGGCTGGTGGCCATGAACCGCAACGTGCTGGCCCGCAACGGCGAGGTGTTGATCGACTCTGACGGCGACGGCATCGGCGATGAAGACGAGCTGGCGATGGGCTTCGACCCGACCAACGTCGATTCAGACGGCGATCGCATCAGCGACGGCGTCGAGCTGCGCATGGGCCTGCCCGGCGCGACCGGCTCGTTGCCGCTCAACACGCCGCGCGGCTGCAACCCCGAGGTCGACACCGACGGCGATCGGCTCAATGACTGCGAAGAGCGCGTCCTGGGCACCGACGCCTGCATCGTCGACACCGACGGCGACGGCTTGCCCGACCTCGTCGAGCACCTCGGCGGCAGCAACCCGTTGCTCGCCGAAGATCTGCAGGACGACGATCGCGACGGCGCGCCCAACGTGCTCGAGATCGAAGCGCACACCGACCCGATCTCCGTCGACATCGAGTTCCAGAAGGAGCGCGGCTACGGCTACTCCATTCGCCCGACAGATCCGACCGTCGACGGGCGCGCCTGCTACGAGATCAACATCTACAACATCACCGTGGCCGAGACGCGCTCGCGCCCGTCGCCCGACGGCTCGGGGCTCACCATCCCCACTGGCGTGAACGACCTCTACGTCTACCTCCAGGTCGGCCGCGAGAACGATCCCCGCGGCACCGGCATCGGCTCGGTCTTCGTTCCCCAGGTGAAGTTCACCGCGCCGGCCACGCGTCGGCCCCGCGGCGTCATCAACTTCACGCCCGATGACTTCGTGGTCGGCTACTGATCTGGGGAGTGCATTCCCCACTCGATCTGTGGGGCTCAACCCCCAAATCGGCCCCCGCATCATCGCAACCCACTGAATTCAAAGAAGACTGACGGTTGGATCGACGCTTGCTCAGGGAAGGGACAGTTCTCTTCCGTACCACCAGGAGCCAAACGATGAAGCTGACAAACCTCACCCTGATTGCAGCACTGAGCCTGACGGCGCTCCCCGCGCTGGCGCAGGACAACCCGGAGTGCCTCGGTTCGGCCTGCGGTCGCCCTGAAGAAGAAGGCGGCGGCTGTGGCTGTGGCTGCGGTTGCTCGGTGTGGGTCGCGTACACCGATGACGGCGTGACGCTGTCGTACACGGACGACGCCGACGGCGACGGCCGCGCTGACGACCGCGACAACTGCCCGTTCGCGCCGAACCGCGAGCAGGGTGACGGCGACGGCGACGGCGTGGGTGACGCGTGCGACAACTGCGGCGCCATCTCGAACTTCAACCAGCTCGACGCCGATGGCGACGGGCAGGGTGACGCGTGCGACAGCGACCCCGACGGCGACGGCGTGGCCACGGGCGACAACTGCCCGACCATTCCCAACGCGAGCCAGGCCGACACCGACGGTGATGGCCAGGGCAACGTGTGCGACGACGACGACGACGGCGACGGCGTGGCCGACACGTCGGACAACTGCCCCGAGGTCGCCAACCCGGCCCAGGAGCAGCTGAACGACCCGCGCTGCAACGTCGACACCGACGGCGACAACATTGGCGACAGCCGCGACAACTGCCCGGCGATCGCGAACGGCGATCAGTCTGACGCCGACCGCGACAACATCGGCGACGTCTGCGACGCGGACATCGACAACGACGGCGTGCTGAACGTCGAAGGCGCCGAGAACCAGGACAACTGCCCGAACCACCCGAACGCGAACCAGCGCGATGACGACGGCGACGGCCGTGGCGATGTCTGCGACGCGGTGTATTGCGTGGTCGTCGACAAGAACAACCCGGAAGACTGCCTCAACCCGCAGAACGCCTTCCGCGTGCACGCCGGTGGTCGCGTCGCGCTGAAGAAGGGTGAGCTCTTCCGCCTGCCGCTGTTCGCCAACCGCAACGGCGCCGCCATCGAATACATCTGGACGGTCGCGAAGGCCCCGGCCGGCAGCAAGGCGGCGGTCATCAACCCCGAAGGCGTCGTGTCGCTCTCGCGCAACTGGCAGTACGCGTACTCGGACGGCAACAAGCCCTCGTTCACGGCCGACGTCGACGGTGAGTACGACATCCAGCTGCAGGCGCACCTCGCCTTCCCGGACCGCGCGTACCCCGACCAGCGTGACTCGACGTCGTCGCTGCGCCTCAACGCTGACGCCGGCAACGCGGCGGCCTGCACGTCGATCCCGCTCGACGGCTCGCTCGCGGCCCTCGGCCTCGGCCTGCTGGCCCTCGTGCGCCGCCGCCGCTGAGCCGCAGCGCTGAAACCAGCCCTCGAAGTGGAGCCCCTCGTCAGCCGATGCTGCCGGGGGGCTCGGTCGTTGAAGTAGGTTTTGCAGGCCGGTGATTCGTTCGAAGAAAGGGACGCCCGTGAAGCTCCTCCGTCCGACAACGTTGATCGCGTGCCTCGGCCTCATTGGCTGCAGCGACGCGCTGGTTCAGCGCCCTCCGAAAGACGACATCAACGTCGACAACCGGCTCGCCATCTCGGGCCGCGTGTGCACCGCCGACCCTGACCTCGACGGCTTCCCCGTGAAGGTGGTCTTGATCGTCGACCAGTCAGGGTCGATGTGCATCTCAGACCCGCCGGGCAGCCAGGGCGACATGGGCTTCTGCCAGATGTACGGCACCGCGCCGCCGGGCGTGACGCAGCCGGCCCGCGTGCGCGCGTTGAATCGCCTGCTCGATCAATTCGAGCAGCAGCGCAACGTGCAGGTGGCGCTGGTGCCCTTCGAGACCAACGTGAACGAGCCGTGGCCACCGGCGACGGGCCCTGGCGCCGAGCGCTTTGCGCGCCCGGACGGTGCGCTGCGAACGCAGATCAACAACATGCAGTCGCGCCTCGGCAAGGGCACCGACTACCAGGGCGCGTTGGCGTACGCGTACGCGCTCATCTCGAGCGACATCACGCTGCAGGAAGAGCGCAACCCCGCGTCGCTGCCGCGCACGCGCTACGTCGTCGTCTTCCTCACCGACGGCGTGCCGTACCCGAAGTGCGCCGCCAACGACGCGCTCACGCAGTACGCCGACGATCTCAACCCTGACCTCACGTGGGCTGACTCCATCGGCTCGGGCGACTTCTGCAACGAGATCGACCCCGACGACCCGGACGCCATCACCGGCTACGTCGCGGGCACCGACCGCAACCAGAACTACCAGCTGTTCAGCTACGTGAAGCAGATCACCGACCTCAAGGATCAGTTCAACGTCGGCGACGTGCGTCTGCACACGGTGCTGATGTTCAACGAAGAAGCGGTGCGCAACTGCGGCCCCATCTGCCAGGACGTGTACGGCGAGTACGTGCGCTGGCCCGGTCGCGTGCCGGTCGCTGACGGCCCCGCCGCGGCCCACAGCATCGCCGCGTGGACGCTGCAGCAGCTCGCCGTGCGCGGCAACGGCGTGTACCAGGAGTTCACCAACTTCCAGGGCCTCGCCACGCTGAACCTCGGCGCGCTCGACTACTCGTCGCTCTATTCGCCCAACGTCATGAAGTCGTTCTTCGTGCAGGCGATGTCGAGCGAGGCCGGCGAAGACGCGCGCAAGGTCGACACCGACGGCGACGGGCTCATCGACGAGCTCGACAACGACTTCACGCACGCCACCAGCCGCTACGTGGCCGACAGCGATGAAGACGGCTTCGACGACATGTTCGAGGTGCGCCGCGCCGACGACGGCTTCCAGCCCGCGACGCGTGACGGCCGCGGCTGTGACCCCAACTCGCCGCTCACGCTCGACTGCGTGGCCGCCGACACCGACGGCGACGGGCTCTCGCAGTACGCGGAGGACTACCTCAACACCCGCCGCACCATCATCGACAGCGACGGCGACGGCATCCCCGACGGGCTCGAGGTGAAGTACGGCCTCGACCCCCGGCTGCGGTTGCTCAACGGCCTCGACACCGACGGCGACGGCACGTCTGACAACATCGAGATCCGCATGGGCAGCAACCCGGTGTTCCGCGACCGCTCGTTCCAGGAAAAGAACGCCTTCCAGTACAAGATCTCGTCGGAGGTCGAAGGCAACCACGTCTGTTACGACTTCACGGTCAGCAACCTGCAGCTGGTGACGCCGCCGAACCGCGCGGGCCTGCGCCAGGGCTTCAACCTCTTCAAGCTGTGGTTCTCCGAAGCGCCAGAGAGCGGCGTGGCCACCGACTTTGGCGTGTGGCGTACGGCGTGCGCGTGGGCCCAGTACGACCCGCCGGGCGTGCGTGTGCCGGCGGGCCCGGAGATTGAGGCGCTCGACGACGGGCGCTTCGACGAGCCGCGCTTCTTCCTCACCGGCAGCGACTACGAGCAGCGCTGCGCCGGCATCTCTCCTGCGCGGGCGGAACAGTGAAGCTCTCGAAGCCGGTCGTCGTGGCTTTCATGGTGGCGGCGCTCACCGGCGCCTGCACCAACACGTACATCTACGATCTTCGCCGCGACGATCAGCTGCCGCGCGACCGCACGCTCACGCTGGAAGGTGAGTTCTGCACGCCGTCGCCGAACGAAGTGGTGCGCCCCATCAAGATCGTCATCGCGATGGACGCCTCGCAGTCGATGCGCGTCACCGACCCCAACGGCACGCGCGCCCAGGCCGTCGTCGACCTGCTCGACGCGCTGCCGCAAGAGCCGGAGATCGAGTTCGTCGTGATGCTCTTCGCCGGCAGCACGACGGCGTGGCTCTCCCGGTCGGGCCTCGACGAGTTCGACCGCGTCGTCGATCTCACCAACAACGACCGCACGCAGCTGCGCCAGCGCATCCTCAACTTCACAGTGGGCGGCGGCGACGCGAACCGCGACTCGACCGACTTCGAGAAGCCGCTCTCGGACATCTACGCGCTCATCAACGAAGACATCGCGCTCACGCGGTTGATGCAGTCCAACGACGAGACCCGCGCGCGCTACTCGGTCATCTTCCTCTCTGACGGTCAGCCCACGGTGAACCAGGACCAGGTGCTGCTGTGCGGCGATGCCGTGCGCCGCATTCGCCAGCTGGCCGACCTCGCTGACGACGTGCGCGTCAACACCGTGCACGTCTTCACGCCGACGCAGCCGGTCGCGTCGAGCGCGTGCTCGTTCGACGCGGGCGTCACCATCCCCATCGGCAACAACGTGTGCGGCATCCCCGAGCTGCCGCCGGGCACGTGCCCGCTGCTGGTGGTCAACAACAACGCGGAGCGCTTGAACCAGATGGCCACGCTGGGCGGCGGCGACTTCCGCGACTTCCGCAACAACGAGCCCATCAACTTCCTCAACTTCCGCTTCGGCCAGGTCCGCCGCACTTTCAACTTCGACAAGCTGGTGGTCTCGAACCACTCGGCGCCGCCCGGCAGCCCGCTGGAGCTCGCCGACACCGACTCTGACGGTCTGCTCGACGCCGACGAAGAGATCGAAGGCACGCTGCCGTGGGTCGCCGACACCGACGGCGACGGCTTCTCGGACGGCGTCGAGGTGTATTTCCGCGGCCGCGGCGCCGACTTCACGCCCAACCAGATGCAGGAAGCCGACGGCGGCGGCCTCGACCCCGGCTGCCCCATCGAGCTGCGCGGCGTTGATTCTGACTGCGACACGCTCTTCGACTGCGACGAGCAGATCATCGGCACCAACTCCCAGCGCATCGACTCTGACGACGACGGCATCCCCGACTCGGTGGAGTTCAAGCTGGGCAGCCAGCCGTCGTCGAAGGACCTGCCGCAGGACCCCGACAACGATCGCGTGCCGACGGGCGACGAGCTGCTCATGCACATGGACCCGCTCACGCCCGACAGCGACAACCTGTCGGTCACCGGCTACCGCTACGACGTGAAGAAGAAGGCCGGCCTCGAGCCCGACGGCCGCCAGTGCTGGACGTTCCGCGTCAGCAACGTGGCGATGGCCGACACGCTCCCCGACACGCGCGACGCCGGGAACCCCGACGGCGGTGAGAACCTGTTCCGCCGCGGCGCTGGCTACAACGACGTGTTCGCCACGTTCTCGATGACGCCCGGCGATGACCCCACGGGCCGCACCGTGCTGCGCACCTTCCGGCACACGTCGTCACGCTTCCCCGTCGGCGGCATCAAGTCGCCGCACGACGGCATCATCACCATCAGGGCCGAAGACTTCGTGGCAGGCTGCCAATCGGCGGTCACGCCTTCCACGCCGTAAACCCGCTCGCCTCGAAACGTCCCATGCGCCTCTCATCTCGCGTCGTCGCGTCGTGTCTCATTTCCGCCAGCTTGTTCGCGTGCCCCCCGGAGCCGCAGGAGTGCATCGAGGGTGATGAAGAGGTGTGCGATGCCGGCGCGCCGCCGCCGGACTTCTGCAACACGCAGGAAGAAGCCGACAGCGACGCGACCAACTGCCACCTCACGGTGACCAGCGGCGGCGCTGAGCCTTCGCGGAAAGAAGGCGTGTACCTGTCGAAGCTGGAGGACGGCGGCGTCGACCGCGACTGGTACGTCGCGCAGCTGCCCGCGCTGACGCCGCGCTCCTTGCTGCACGTCAGCGGCGGCTACCAGGTGCCGCTCACCGCAGTGAACTTCCAGGTCAACGTGCTCAAGACCGGAGCGGCGGGCCTCACGTCGATCGCCACCGCCGTCGACAAGCGCGCCGGTGGCGCGGCGCCGAAGCCCATCGACATCATCCTCCCGTTCTCGGAATCGAACGCGAAGCTGTACCTGCTGGTGAGCGACGAAGGCGGCCCGACGGTGCGCGTCGACAACCGCAACACGTATTCCCTCTACGTCGAGGTGCAGGACAACCCCGACGTCAACGAGCCCAACGACACCGCGCCCACCGCCATCACGCTCGCGCCGGCCAACGGCGGCCAGGAAGGCACGCAGAGCGGCTACCTCGCCACCACCAACGACGTCGACCTCTATGAGTTCCAGGTCGGTGGCACCGGGCGGCAGATCATCTACCTGCACCTCACGGGGCCGACGGAGCACCCGACCAACCCGCCGCCGCCGTACCGCCTCGCCTACACGCTGTACGACCCGACTGGCGCGCCCGTCGCCGAAGGGCAGATGGACAACGCGTTCCTCCCCATCGATCTCGCGACCGCCCGCTTGATGACGATGCCCGGCGCGTGGCGAGTGGCCGTGCAGGGCTACCGCGCGCCGAACGACATGACGCCCATCAAGGGTGACCTGCGGCTCCAGTACAACGTGGCCGTCCGCGTGCTGCCGGACCTCGACACGCAAGAGCCCAACGACACCGCCGACACCGCGCGCACCGTTTCGTTGAGCGCCAACGGCTCGACGACGCTGACCGGCAAGCTCTCGTACGTGGCCGACGATGAGTGGTTCGTGGTCTCGCTGCCGTCGCGCGCGACGCCGTCGACGCTGCGCTACCGGCTGACGGTGGCCGACACGGGTGGTCGCTTCGAGCCGCTGACGGGCACGCCCAACCGCCAACTCGACGTGGTGCAGAACGTCACCACGGGCGCCACGCCGGCCGAGCAGAGCAACACGTGCAAGATGAACCGCGCCGTGTGCCCGCGCGCGGCCGACGGCGACTCACAGTTCTTGAACGAGTACTGCGATCGCAACGCGCCGCCGCAGTGTCTGTACGCGCACCGTGAAGAAGAGCTGCCGCGGCTGCAGAACCTCCGCAACTTCGTCGGCGCCATGCCCGTGCCGACGGGGCGCGCCAACGAGTACCGCATCTCGTTCAAGGACCAGGGCATCGGTGACAGCAAGTACGCCGACGACCGCGACTACACGCTGACGCTCGAGTGGCGCGACGACGCCGACGAAGCAGGGCGCGTCGGCGGCCCTGAGGTGCTCTCGGTCAGCGGCACGCCCGTGGTGGCGAGCGGCGAGCTCACCTTCGGGTACGGCAAGTACCTGAACGAAGATCGCTACTTCGATTCGAGCAGCGGGCTGCGCGCGCGCGCCGACGACGACGCCGTCGACACCGACCAGGACCTCTTCCAGTTCAACCTCGCGTCGGCGGTCGACCAGTCGTGGGAGGTCTCGTGGGAACTGCTGCACCCCGACGGTGGCACGCGGCCGCCCGGTGAGCTGGGCGTCGAGCTGGTGTTCTGCACGGCGCTGGGCTCGGCGCCCGACGGCGGCATCTGCACCGGTCAGACGAACCGCGTGTTCGCGTACAACGATGCCGATCTCACGCCGTGGTACCTGCCGCAGAGCTTCTCGAACGGGCGGCAGCTGTTCCGCCGCGAGACCGCTGGTGGCGTCACCACCATCACCGCTGAGCCGGTGGCGTGCTCGTGCCTCTCGGCGCCACGCCTCGCGGCCGGTGCGTACTTCATCAACGTGGGCGCGCTGGAGCGCACCTCGAACGACCCGCTGCGCTACCGCATCAGCCAGCGCGTGACGCCGTACCCGGGCTCATTCTCCAACCCCGACGGCGGCGGCAGCTGCCCGGTGGTCGACGGCGGCTGCGGCTTCGCGCGCTGATGAGCGAAGCCGCACCAGGACAGCAACCGGTGAGGTCAGGGCGTCTGCGTACGGCACTCGGCAGGAATGCCAGCGTCGGGCGCCACGCCGCAGCCGGTGACGGCGAAGGTGCGCTCCGCGCCGTTGGCCGCGTTGCTCTGCACCGTCAACGTGCCGGTGTGCAGGCCTTCCTGCGTGGGCGCGAAGACGATCTGCACGAGCATCGTCTTGTTGCCGGCGACGGTGGCGGGCAACGACGCAGGCTCGGTCTTGTAGGTGAAGGCCGGGTCGCCGCTGTAGCTGACCGCGGTGATCTCGAGGTTCGCCGTGCTGCCGTTGTTCAAGATGAGCGTCTCGAGCGGGCGCGCGCCGATGTAGGTGCCGCTGTTGAACTCGCGGGCGAACCCGATGCTGCCGCGGTCGGGGCAGAGGTGCGGCGTCGACTGCAGCGACATGCCGTCACACGGCATGGGGGTTGGCTGCTCGCCGCACGAGGTAAAAGCAGAGAGAATCGTTGCTGCGCTCAAGCCTCCGATGATGAGTGCTCGCTTCATGTCGGTGTCCCCTTCAATGGTGAGAAATAAGGTGAAGCTACTTCCGGGTTTGATCGCCGTTGCGGTGCTGGCCAGCGGCTGTGGTTCGGTAAGAGATCAATTCATCGGGCCGCGCATCGACGACGCGTGCAACGGCGCATGGAACGTGTGCGCGACGACGGTGGGCTGCTTCGTCGGCGACCGCAGCTACGTCGAAGGCCGCTTCCCCGGCACCAACAAGGTCGGCATCCAGCTCTTCGAGCCGTCCGAGGTGACGGTGAGCCTGCCGCTGTT
>CAYWON010000059.1:0-946 GCA_964459885.1 uncultured Archangium sp. | reverse complement strand
CCGTCATCAACTTCCACGAAGAGAGCTGCGGCTCGCGCGTGCGCGTCGAGCTGACGGGCCGCGCGCTGACCGCCGAGAACGAGCAGTCGGGCTTCGTGTTCCGCACGGCCGAGCTGTCTGGCGTGGGCGACCACCTCATCGAGGTCGAGAGCGATTCGCGCACCCGCTACCTGATGAAGGTCGACGTCTTGCCGCTGCGCCTGCGCGACGTGCAGTGACATCACAGCCCCTTCTTCATTCGCGCGATGAGCTTGTCGGCCACGCGGAACGAGTTGGCGGCGATGGTGAGCGTCAGCGGCACGCCGCCTGAGGTGGGCAGGAAGCTGCCGTCGACGACGTAGAGGTTCTTCACGCCGTGCGCGCGGCAATCGGCGTCGAGCACGCTGGTCGCTTCGTCTTTGCCGAACCGGCACGTGCCGCCCTGCAAGATGGTGGTCTCGCCGGCGATGCCCACGCGGTCGACGCGCTCGGGCTGCAGCTGCGCCAGCACCTCTTCGCCGCGCTCCACGAGGAACTTCGTCATCGTGAAGTCCATCGCGTGGCGCTTCACCGTGATGGCCGCGACGGGGAGGCCGAACTTGTCTTTCACGTTGCCGTCGACGCCGACGTACGTGCCGTCGTTGGGGAGGAACTCGCCGTAGATCTCGAACTCCAGCACGCGGCTGTCGCGGTAGCTGCGCAGCTTGTCCTTGAGCGCCTTGCCGAACACACCGCGCGGGCCCTTCGACGCCAGGCCCACGGCCGCGAAGATGGGGTTGGGGTGCTGCCACATGAAGCCCAGCGTGCCGCCCTTGCGGAAGCCGAAGCGCTCGTCGGGCATCACGTAGAAGTCCTGCACGCTGCGGTTGACGAAGGGCATCGGGCTGGCGAGCCACTCGTACTGCTTCGCGCCGAACGTCGCCTTCGACTGACCGAAGCTCGAGAACAGCAGGTTCTTGCCCACCAG
>CAYWON010000058.1:33939-35254 GCA_964459885.1 uncultured Archangium sp. | reverse complement strand
GCGGTGAGCGCGATGGCCTGCTCGGCGGCGCTGCTGGGGCTCTTGGCGATGGGCTCGAGTGGCGTCATGGCGTGAGCTCCTCGCGGGAAAGGCCGCTGGTGCGGGCCTCTTTCATCAGTTGTCTCTCGACCGCTTCGGTCAGCTCGCGGCGCGCGTGGAACAGCCGCGTCCAGACGGTCTTGAGGGGAATGTCGAGCGCCTGCGCGACCTCTTCGCCGCTGAGGCCCTGCAGCTCGAAGAGCACGAAGGCGTCGCGCTTGGCGGTTGAGACGGTGGAGAGCGCCGACATCACCGCGCGCTGGGCGTCGCGTTGCTCGACGGTGCGTCCGGGAGCGTCGGTGGCGGCGCTCACGTGCTCCGCCGACTCGAGCCCGAAGAAGCGGCGCACGCGGGCCGAGCGGGTGCGGGTGGCGGCGAGCTTCACCGCGACGCCGAAGAGCCACGCGCGCGGTGAGTCGGCACGCAGCAGCGCCTGCGGTCGGTCGATGGCGACGAGGAAGAGCTCCTGGAGCAGATCGTCAGCGTCGAGGTCGGGGGCCAGGCGCGCGAGGGCCTGCCGGAGCTCGGCGGCGTGGGCCTCGTACAAACGGCGAACGCCGTCGAGCGTGGTGGGTCGGTCCATCGTGGTGAAGGTCAGCTCCACGGGAGAACAGTGCGGGCGCGCGGCGGCAGCTTCATGGAATCAGCCGAAGCGGAGCATGAGGCCGACAAGCACGCCAAACGACACGGGGTTCACGGCGAGCACGGTGCCCAGCGGCTGAACTGTGAAGTCAGCCCGCTGGCCTCGCAGGCTGGCCCACGGGCGGACCTGCGCGTGCAGCGGACCCGCGAGGCGCAGGTTGAGGCCCGTGGAGAAGACGCCGCCAGCGGCGAAGAGCTCGTTGCTGGTGGCGCCCTCGAAGCCGCTCGACGTGCCGCTCAGGCGCCAGCCGCGGACGCCGAGCGCGACGTCGAACGAGAACCAGTCGGTGGGTCGAAAGCCGACGCTGAGCGAGAGCGAGAGCCACTGGGTAGCGGCGCTGACTTCGATGGCGTCGACGTTGCCATTGCGTGGTGTGTCGAAACCGCCGTCGAGCAACAGGCCCCAGCGCCCGAGCGCGCCGCGCACCGCGACGTTGGCGACGATGGTGGTCGCGGCGGGCAGCAACGGTTCGAAGGAGACGCCACCGACAGCGAACACCTCCAACGAAGCTCCCTCTCCCTGCGAACGCGGGGAGAGGGCCGGGGAGAGGGGCCGCGCGGCGATGCTCGAAGCGGTGTTGCTCGAAGCGGTGTTGCTCGAAGCGGTGTTGCTCGAAGCGGTGTTGCTCGAAGC
>CAYWON010000058.1:0-33839 GCA_964459885.1 uncultured Archangium sp. | reverse complement strand
GCGGTGTTGCTCGAAGCGGTGTTGCTCGAAGCGGTGTTGCTCGAAGCGGTGTTGCCCGAAGCAGTGTTGCCCGAAGCGGTGCTGCTCGACGCCGTGTTGCTCGAAGCGGTGCTGCCCGAAGCGGTGTTGCCCGAAGCGGTGTTGCTCGAGGCGGTGTCGCTCGACGCGGTGCTGCTCGACGCGGTGTTGCCCGAAGCGGTGTTGCCCGAAGCGGTGTTGCCCGAAGCGGTGTTGCTCGACGCCGTGCTACTCGAAGCGGTGTTGTTCGACGCCGTGTTGTTCGACTCCGCAGCGCTCGCATCTGGGGCGGTGCCGGTCTTGTTCACCACCGACCCACTCGCCGCTGGCCGCGGTGCTGGCGTCGTGGCCCACGCGGTAATGAGCGCCACCACCACCCGCGTCACCGCCGCACAGTCACCATCCTTGACTGGCACCGCGCGCTCGAACCGCTTCGCGCCGCGTTGGCCGATCACCGACACCACCGCGTCTGCGCCGCTGACCGTCACGCCGAGCCCTGTCGCAGTCTGGCTCGGCGTCACCTGCAGTCCCCGCTCTCGGAGCGCTGCCTGCACGTCGCCCGTCGTCACGCAGCGCGTGCCACTCACCACCTCGACGCTGAGTTCTGGCGCGGCCGCGAGCGCGACCGCCAACACCATCGCGTTCATCCGCGCCTCTCGCGGTTTGAGCCTCGTGGAGACATCGGCACGCGGCGAAGATAGTCGTGTCTCACTTTTCGTGAAGCTCAGCTCGACCCCTCGCACTTCTCATTCAACTCAGGCCGGAAGAAGAGAAAGCGAACGAACGATGAGAGCGATTGTCGGAGTGTTGACGCTGGCAGTGATGACCGCATGCTTCGACTCGCCGGTCGAAGTGCCGCTTGGCAACGTGGGCGGCGGCAGCGCGACGGGAGGCGGAACAGCGACGGGCGGTGGCGGCGCGACCGGTGGAGGCAGCACGACCGGTGGAGGCAGTGCGACCGGTGGAGGCAGCACGACCGGCGGCGGCAGTGCGACCGGCGGCGGCGCAGCTGCTGACGGTGGCCTCGTCCCCTCGCTCGCGCCTTTGCCGATGGCTTCATGCGGTACCGCAGTCGTTCAGCAGTGCCTCGGCGCCTGTCTCACCTGGGACCGCGCGGGTCAGGCGTCGCAGCCCGTGGCGAGCGTCCCCGACCTTGCGGGTCTGAACTTCGTGGTGGGTCGCACCGCTGATGACTTCCTCTACGTTCGCACCGGAGGTGATGGTGGCGCAGAACTCTGGCGCTCCGTCGACGCCGGTTCGCCCAGCCATGTCACGTTCGGTCCGGCTGGAGACCTGACGCATGTGGAAGCTCTGGCCACCAGTTCCTACGCGACGTGGTTCGTTGCGGGGCTGCGCCAGGACAACGTCGGCGAGGGGGTCGTGGGGTACGTGCTGAGCGGCACGTCGCACTTCAGCCAGGCCGCGAGCGTTCCGCACGGGCTCGGTACCACCAGCAACGGCGTGGCGCTCGGGAGCGACTACTACGTCGCGCTCTCTGACGGGTTGTACGCCTACTACCCGGCGGGGAGTTCACGCCTCGTCGACGTGTCGTCCACCACCGAAGCCATCACCGCGCTGGCGGTCGACGCGCCCGGTGCGAACCTCTTCTTCGTCCGTCGCTCGAGCTCCGGCGCCACGCTCTGGCGCATGTCCCTCGCGGTGTTCCCAGGGGCGCCGACGCAGGTGGCGTCGCTCCCCACCTCTGTCGGCGGCGTGCAGGGGCCGCGGGACGTCATCGTCGTACACGACGGTTGGGTCTATTCGCTGGGGGTTCGTGAGCTGGTGCGCGTCTCGACCGCGACGCCCGCCGTCGTCGAGGTGCTGTACGCCGGTGAAGCCTTCCCGCAGTACGGCGGCACGCTCAAAGCAGGCAGCCTGCGCGCGTTCGACGGCAAGCTGTACTTCGGCTCGGTCTGCCACTTTGACGCCGACTCGCCTGGCTACGGCACCATCGAGCTCGACCCACTGGCGCTGACGGCGCGTTGGTTGGATCTCGACCCGGCGTTCCCGCTCGTGCCGTACGTCACCGCGTACCAGTCGTCGGAAGACGAAGGCCCCGTGTACGCGCGGCCTGGCGGCGCGTACATCATGCGCCAGTGACGGAGGCCGGGCGCTACAGTCCGCGCCCGTGGCCAACCCGCTCTGTCCCCGTGACTCGACGCCGCTGACCCCCACCAAAGACGTCTTCGGCCCCGGCACTTCGGCGCACGTCTGCCGCATGTGCAACGGTGTGCTCGCCGACTGGGACACCGCCTCGAAGTTCTTCACCTCGGTGGGCCTCACGCTCACCGACCTGCAGACGCTGGTGAAGTTCGCCGCCGACAAGGCGCGCAAGTCGGACCCCGTGCCGTGCACCTCGTGCGGCAAGGGCATGATGAACGGGCTCGTACACAAGGGCATCGAGCTCGACCTGTGCGAGGCGTGCGGCTCGGCGTGGTTCGATCGCGGCGAGCTGCAGCGCATCTCGAAAGGCGAGCTCGGCAAGGCGGTGTCGAGCCAGGCGCCGCAGAGCGGCAAGGTCGTTGGCGTCTTCGAGATGTGGTGGGACTGCGGCCACTGCGACACGAAGGGCCTGCTCGGTGCGTCGAACCGCTTCTGTCCCAACTGCGGCGCGCAGCAAGACGCGGCGTCGCGCTACTTCCCGCCCGCCGGGCAAGAGAGCGCGGCGAACCACGACTTCGACGGCGCCGACGTCGCGTGCCCCGCGTGCAACACGCCCAACGGCGCGAAGGCGCACAACTGTCGCAACTGCGGCAGCCCGCTCGACGGCAGCGCGCCTGTCGCCACGGTGGCCGATCGCTCGAGCGCGCCGAAGCAGCCGGTGGCCGCGGCGAAGAAGCCCTGGCCGTGGAAGTGGATCATCGGCGCCGCCGTCGCGCTGCTGCTCGGCTGCTGCGGCATCTCCATGTTCTGGACCAAGGAGATCCCGCTCACCGTCGCGGGCCACTCGTGGGAACGCACCATCGACGTCGAGACGATGACGGCGACGCGCGACAGCGACTGGTGCGACTCGATGCCGTCCGACGCGTACGGCGTCTCGCGCTCGCGCAAGCAGCGCAGCACCAACAAGATCCCCGACGGTGAGACCTGCACCACGCGCGACGTCGACCGCGGCAACGGCACCTTCGAGCGTCGGCAGGAGTGCAAGACGAAGTACCGGGAAGAGCCCGTGTACGACCAGCACTGCAGCTACACCGTCGATCGCTGGAAGGTGACGCGCACGGCGAAGGCGGGCGCAGCGGGGCTCGACTGCAGCTGGCCGGCGGTCGGCGCTTTGCGCGGCGGTGCAGGGCTCGGCGCCGAACGCGAAGGGTCGCGCGGTGAGAAGTACTCCCTGCAGCTCAAGGGCGAAGACGGCAAGGCCTACACGTGCACCCTGCCTGAAGCGAAGTGGCGCGCGGTGACCGACGGCTCCAAGAAGGTGATACCCGTCGGCGTCATCACCAGCAGCCCGGAGTGCGACAAGTTGTGAAGGACACGAAGCCCGCTGATTCCCTCTCGATTCTCTCGTTGGCTGCAGCCGTCGCGGGGCTCGTCTCGCTCCTGTTCTGCATCATCCCCATGTTCGCGTTCTGTCTGGCGCCCGTCTCGGCGCTCTGCATGGCGGTGGCCGTGGTGAGCGCGCTGGCGAGCCTCGTGCGCACCACGCTCAAGCCCGAGCTCGAAGGCCGCGGCCAGGCGCTCACCGCGTTGGGCATCGCGGCGGTCTGGGGCCTCGGCGCGTGGGTGCTGTACCAGTTCGCGCTGCGCCACTCATGAACGCCGCCGCCGTTGAGCGCCTGCTGCAGTCGATGTTCATCGACGCGCCCGGCACTTCGCTGCGCGACGAAGACAAGAAGAAGGTCGTCGAGGTCACCGCGTTCTTGAGCGAGCTTGAGCGCGTCGGCCACCGCGGCCCGCTCGTCGACGCCGCCGCCGGCAAGTCGTACCTCGGGCTGCTCGCCGCCGAGCTGCTGGGCTGCGACGACGTCACCGTCATCGAGCGGAACGAGAAGCAGCTCGCCAACGCGCGGCACGCGGCCTCGAAGCTCACGCGCGGCGCGAAGGTGCAGCTCAACGCCGGTGACGTGGGCGACGCGGCGCTGTGGCCGGCCTCGCCGCGCGTGGTGGTGGGCTTGCACGCGTGCGGCCGGGCGAGCGACGCCATCATCGACGTCGCCATCGCGCGCGCGACGAAGTGGCTGTTGTTGGTGCCGTGCTGCTACTCGGCGGCGCTGACGCACTGGGCGCCTGCGCAGCGCCGCGCCGACGCGCTTGGCATCAGCGACGAGGCCGAGGTGCGAAAGAAGTTCGTGCAGAGCTTCGTCGACTCGGCGCGCGCGCTGCGGTTGGAAGCCGCCGGTTACGAGACCAGCGTCGTTCCTTTCGTGCCGCCGACGGTGACGCCGCACAACCTGCTGTTCCGCGCGCGCCGGTTGATGAACCCGCAGCGCATGGCGCACGCGCAGACGCGGCTGACGCACCTGGCGACGATGTAGTCGCGGCGACCACTGAACGCCTGTCTGTACCGTATTACTTGCGGGCGCTCCGTTAGAACGCGCGCATGGCCTTCCGTCACCGCCGTGGGTTCGCGCCGCCGCGCGCCGTGCGTGACGCCATCGCGAAGTTGGACGCGCAGGCCGACTGTCAGCGCATCGTGCAGCTGCTGTTGAGCGACCAGTTCCCCTTTGACCTCGTGCGCGCCAACGAGCTGGCGCTGTTCCACACCTTCGGGAGCCGCTCGGTGGCGACGCTGCTCGACCGCACACGCGAGTTCGAGCGCAAGGGGCAGAAGCGCTACGACGACACGCGGTTGCTCATCGGCCACATCCTCGAGTGTGGGCTCGACGACGAGCGCGGGCAGCGCGCGCTGGCGCGCATGAACCACATCCACTCGCACTACCGCATCCCCAACGACGACTTCCTCTTCGTGCTGTGGACGTTCATCGACTTCCCCATTCGCTGGCTCGACGAGTTCGGCCCTCGCCCGATGACGCCGCACGAGCAGGCCGCGTGGTTCAACTGCTGGGTGCGCATCGGCGCGCGCATGGGGCTGCGCGAGGTGCCTGCTGACAAGCCCGCGTTCGATGCGTTCGCCGACGCGTACGAGCAACGCGAGTTCGTGCCGTGTGAAGCGAGCCGCCGCGTGGCCGACGCCACCGTGCGCATTCTGCAAGCGTGGCTCCCGGCGCCGCTGCGCGGGCTCGTGTTGCCCGTCGCCGCGTGCCTGATGCGACCTCGGCTGCGTGACACGTTGGGCTACGCGCAGCCGCCCGCGGTGCTGCGCTGGCTGGTGCGCGCCACGCTCACGCTGCGCGGGTTGGTGAAGCGGGTGTTCTCGCTCGAGAAGTACCCGGCGGCGTTGGCCGACGCGCTCAACCGCACGTACCCCGGCAACCGCTACGAGATCGAAGCGCTGGGGCCCGGTGCCCCGGACACACACACGAAGTAGCCAGTCGCCAGCGAGACGAGTCTTCCCCACGCGCGACGCCCGGTTCAGACTGGGCGCGCACGTGTCTGGACCTGGAAAGAGCGTTGGTGGCGATGGTGGGAATGGGCGACGCAAGCACGCGCGCATCGAGACGAGCATCGTGTGCACGCTGGCCACGGCCACCGACGTGTTCGACGCCGTGGTCTCGAACCTCTCGCGCGGCGGCGCAGCCATCGTGTCGAGCCCCGCGGCCGCCGAGGTCGACGAGACGGTGACGCTGATGCTCGAGCGCGAAGAGGGCCTCATCTCACTCGCGCTGGGTGCGACTGTGGTGCGGAAGGAGCTGAAGAACGACCGCGCCATCTACGGCGTGGAGTTCGCGGCGATGCCACCCGAAGAAGAGTCGCAGCTCGACATGCTCTTGCAGCTCGTGCTCTCGGCCGAAGGGCAGGGCCGCCGGGCGCACCCGCGCGTGGCGACGCAGGTCGAGGTGACGTGCCGCACCGAGAGCATCTTCCTCGCGTGGTTGGCCGACCTCTCGAAAGGCGGCCTGGCGCTCAAGAGCGCGCGTGACGTGGCGCTGGGCAACCCCATCACCGTGTCCTTCGGGCTGCGCGGCATGGAACGGTTGGTCGAGGTGTCGGGCGAGGTGGTGAGCAGTCACGCCGCCGATGGCGCGTTCCGGCTCGGCGTGAAGTTCACGCCGCTGTCTGCGACCGAGCGCGCGCAGGTGCTCCGCACGCTCAACGTGCTGCTCGAGATTTCGCTGCCACCGGGGCAAGTGCTCGAAGACGAGTGAGCACTCCGACTTCGCGGCGAAGGAGCGCCGCTGAAGTCGTACCCCAGCTCGCATGCTCTGCTTTTCACGCCTGCAATGCGGTCGTGAAGGTCGGGGCTCGCGTGACCCGCGCGTTCGCGTCGCGTTCTCCCGCGCGCACATGTGGGGCCTGGCTTGGCGCTGAACTTGCTCACGAGCGGCGCACCCAAAGGAGCCGCTCAATGGCTGTGCAGTACGTTCAAGAGCCCGCAGGGGCGCGAGATGGTCAAGACGAAGTCGGGCGGTGAAGACCGCCCCGAAGACGCCGCCGAGATGGCGCGGTTGTTCGGCGCAGGTGGTCGCTACGAAGGCCGCTGCTTCGGCACCGAAGACGAAGCCATCGCGTGGCTCGACGAGCAGCAGGCCGCGGGTCGCTGACCTTCACTGAAACTGCGCGTGGCCCGGGTATTCCTTCTCGGGCGTCAGCTCGCCGATGGTGTCTTCGAGCGTCTCGCCGGTGATGGCGGTCGCGCGCAGCGTCAGCGGCGCCGGGCCCGCACCGTTGGCTTCGATGAAGTAGTTGTACGACTCGCGCGGCATCGGCACCCACGCGCCGTCCTTGCGGTACTCGAGCGACTTCACCGGCACCTTGTGGTTCCGCACCTGGAACGCGGTCCAGTACTGCGAGGCGCCGTCCTTGAGCCGGTAGCGAATGGGGCCGGCGACGTCGCAGGTCACCAGCTCCCACTCGATGTCGACGCGGCCGGCGACGGGCTCGCCAATCTTCGCGAACGCCTCACGCGAGAGGTCGAGGTGGCCTTTGTCGCAGCCGGGGCACATGTCGACGATGCGCACCGTGACGGTGCCTTTCGGGCCGGTCACCTTCGCGCACGCGCCGCACAGCGCGCTGCCCTGCCACTCGACGACGTTGAGCGCCGCGACGTCGAGGTCGCCCGGCGACTCGCCGAAGGTGCACGAGCCGTTGCCGGTGGCGTCGTAGTACGTGGCGATGCCCTGCTGCTTCTCGCCGAAGGGCACGCCGCCGCCGACGCACGCAGCGAAGCAGCAACCTGCGAGGAGCAGTGCGACTCTCGTCATGGGACACCTCCATCAACAGCGAGCACGTCGAAGTCTGCCGCGAGCTGCTGCAGCGCGCCCGCGATGCCCTTCATGTCGACCAGCCCGTAGGCCTTCGTGAAGTCCGTCAGGAAGCGCTCGAACGCAGGCTGCGCCTCGGGTGACAGCTTGAGCGCCGGCCGAGGGTGAGGCGTCCACGAGACGTCGAACCAGAGGCGCGCGGCGTCGACGGCGCGCACGTGCCGGGCCGCCGCCGCGTAGTCGCCGCGCGCGGCCTCGCGGAGCCCGAAGGCCAGCTGGCCGGCCGTCACCGCGTCGGCGGCGAGCGGCCTCCACGCGTCGACCTCGTCGAGGTCACCGGCCAGCACCGCCGCCAGCGGGCCCACCTCGATGCCCGACGCGGCCGCGTCGCCCTGACGAAGCCGTCGCGCGCGGGCGGCCGCTTCCGCGTAGAGCCCGTGCTCGACGAAGAGCACCACCGAGTCGTACTGCATCGCCACCGAGTCGGGCTGCCGGTTGAAGAGGATGCGCTCGGCGTTGATGAGCTTTTCCAGCAGCGCGTCGTACGCAGCGTCGCCGCGCCACGCGAGCACCCCGACGTAGGTGCTGAGCGGCAGCAGACAGGCGCGGTGGTCCGCCCACTCGGGCGCGGCGCAGTCGCGCTCCATGGCCTCGTAGAACAGCTTCGCCGTGGCGTACGCCGCGTCGTGCTTGCCCTGCGCCCAGAGCGCCGCGACCGCGTTCGCCCCTCGGGAGCTCGCTTCGCGGCGCAGGCGCGCAGACCCGCTCGTGAGCACCGGCGTCGCCGCCTCGGCGGCCTCGATGAAGTACCGCTGCGCGCGCGTCGACTCGGTGCTCCACAGCGTGTTGCCCCACTTCGTGAACAGCTCGGAGCGCGCGATGCGGAACTCGTCGGTCGTCTCGCCCGTCCAACTCGCGAGCAGCGCCTGCGAGGCCTCGAACTCACTTTCCGCGCGCGCCGATTGCCCCAGCTCGAAGGTCGCGTACCCGAGGCCCGCCTTCGCCTCGATCTGGCGCGCCGCGAACAGGGGCCGGCCGGGGGCGAGCGCTCGTCCGCGAGACGCGAGGTCGAAGGTCTGCCCGTAGAGCTCCGCGGCCGGCGTCCACTCGCCGACGTCCCCGTTCGCGCCGGCCAGCACCAGGAGCGTGTCGGTGGCTTCGGCCAGCTCGTCGATCGAGAGGTCTTCCCGCGCGAGCCATTGGCGACTGCGCGAGGTCAGCATGTTCAGCACCTCGACGTTGTGGCGCGACGAGTCGAGCTGGCTGGGCAGGTCGTGCATGAGGCGGCTGACGAACAGGCGCGCCTCGTTGCGCTGCTTGCGGATGCGCCACTCGTCGATGGTGACGACGCCGGCGAGCGTGACGAGCGCCGCGACCGCGATGGCGACCTTCCTCCAGTTGCTCTTGACGGCGCGCCACAGCAGCTCGCCCGCCGTGTAGCGCCGCGCCGACACCGTGCGCCCGGCGAGCCACGCCTCGAGGTCCGCGGCCAGCGCCGTGGCGTTGACGTAGCGGCCGCTGCGCTCGACCGAGAGCGCCTTCTCGCAGATGGCGGCCAGCTCGCGCGGCGCGTCGGGCTCGACGGCCAGCACTGGCGACACCTCACCGGCCGACGCGTGCTTCACGGCCGACTGTAGCGAGCCGCCCATGATGGGCGGGTGGCCGGTGAGCAGGTGGTACAGACACGCGCCGAGGCCCCACACGTCGCTGCGCGCGTCGGCGGCGAGGCCCAGCGCCTGCTCAGGGCTCATGTACGCGGGCGTGCCCACCACGCCGGTGGCCTGGTTGGGCGCGGTGACGTCGGGCCGCGCGCCTTCGCGGCGGTCTTCGACGAGCGCGAGGCCCCAGTCGAGCACGTACGTCTCGCCGAAACTGCCGAGCATGATGTTCTGCGGCTTGAGGTCGCGGTGCACCACGCCGTGCTCGTGCGCGAAGGCCACGGCCTGACACGCGCGCACCAGCGCAGGCACGAGCGCGAGGCGGCCGTCGAGCCCGTGCGCTGCGTCCAAGGTCTCCGAGAGGATGTTGCCTTCGATGCGGCGCAGCGCGAGGTACAGCGTGCCCTCCGCGTCGCGACCGAGGTCGTGCAACGGCACGATGCCGGGGTGCTCGAGCATCGCGGTGAGCCGCGCCTCGCGCACGAACATGCTCACCAGGCCCGGGTCGTGCTGCGCCGAGGCGTGCATCTTCTTGAGCGCCACCTCGCGTCGCAGCACCTTGTCGTACGCGCGCCACACCACGCCCTGCGCGCCGCGGCCCAGCATCGCGGCCTTGTCCTGCTCGTCGATGACGTAGCGGCCGGGGTCGAGCGGCGAGACGTGCTCGCCCGAGTTGGTGGTGCTGCGCAGCAGCGTCTCGCCGGTCGAGAACTCGTCGAAGGAGTCCTTGCTGCTGCTGCGCTCGGTTGACTCGTCGACGCTGGAGGTGGGAACGGGGCGTGTCATCAGGTGGGGCGGCCACCGTACACCGCCTCTCGGCGACGACGGCGCCTGACGCAGCACGACAAGATTTCCCTCTCGTCACGACGGGTTTCCGCGCGGCATTTCTGGCGTGTCGGAGATCGTTTTCTGTTACTCGGTCCCAGCATGTCGCGCCCGCCCACGGAGCCCGCCGCATGCGCGTGAACGTCACCTGGAACGAGAGCAGCGTGCTGATGCGTCAGCCCGCCAAACGCATGCCGGTGATGGCGCGCGGCGACGGCGTGTGGCTCTTCGACGCTGAAGGAAAGCAGTACTTCGACGCGTCGTCGGGCGCGCTCGTCGTCAGCGTGGGCCACGGCAACCGCTTCGTCGCCGACGCCATTCACGCGCAGCTGCTCAAGGCCGGCTACGTCAACGGCACGCAGTTCACCAGCGACGTCACCGAAGACGCCGCCGCGAAGTTGGCGAAGCTCGCGCGTGAAGAGCTCCCCGCCGTTGGGCCCGTGCGCACCGCGTTCCTCTGCTCGGGCTCTGAAGCGGTCGAGGCCGCCGTGAAGTTCGCGCGCCAGGTGCAGGTCGAGCGCGGCCACAAGGCGCGCGTGAAGGTCGTCGCGCGCGCGCCGAGCTACCACGGCAACACGTTCTACGCGTTGTCGCTCTCGGCCCGGCCCGCGTACCGCGTCGCGTACGGCCCGATGCTGGCCACCATTCCCACGGTGTTGGCGCCGACCGCGTTCAAGCTGTCGCCCACGCCGTCGCGCGAAGCGCTCGCGAAAGACCTCGAGGCCGTCATCGCGCGCGAAGGCGCCGACACCATCGCGGCGTTCATCGCGGAGCCCGTCATGGGCTCGTCAGGTGGCGCTGCGGTGCCACCGGTCGGCCACTTCGACGACGTGCGCCGGCTCTGCGACGCGCACGGCATCCTCTTCATCGCCGACGAGGTCATGTGCGGCGCCGGTCGCACGGGGAACTTCTTCGCCTGCAAGACGGTGGGCGCGGCGCCCGACGTCATCGTGATGGGCAAGGGCCTCGGCGGCGGCGCGGCGCCCGTCTCTGCGGTGCTGGTGCGCGAGACCTTGATGGACGAAGTGCGCGCGGGCTCCGGCTACTTCGCGCACGCGCAGACGTACCTGCAAGCGCCGTTTCTCACCGGCGCCGCCAACGCGGTGCTCGAGTTCTTCGAGAAAGAGCAGCTCGTCGCGCACGTGCTTGACGTGGGCGCTGCGTTCCAACAGAAGCTGCGCGAACGGCTCTCGACCATCTCGTACGTCGGCGCGATTCAGGGCACCGGGCTCATCGCCGGCGTCGAGCTGGTGAACGGCGACCAACCGTTCCCGCGCGCGCAGAAGGTGGCCGAGCGCCTCGTGGCGCACCTCTTCGAGTGCGGCGTCATCGTCTGGCCCAACGTCGGCCACGCCAATGGAACAGACGGCGACCTCTTCATGTTGGGGCCGCCGCTGGTCATGACGCACGCCGAAGTCGACACGCTCATCAACTCTCTGGTCGCAGCCCTGGAAACCTTCAACCCGCAAGGAGCGATGAAATGACCTTCCGCATCACGTACTCGGTGCTCGACGCCGACATGGAGCAGCTGCACCAGGAGTTCGACGGTGCGCTCGCGTCGCTGAAGCTGGGTCGCGAGTTCGGCAGCACGCTGGGCGGCGCGCCGTTCGCCAGCAAGAACCCGTCGAAGCCCGAGCAGACGCTGGCCACGTACAAGACGGCCACCGCCGGTGACATCGACGCCGCGGTGAAGCGCGCCAAGAAGGCGTACGACGGCTGGCGCAAGACGCCGTGGGCCGAGCGCGCCGCCATCATCCGCAAGGCCGCCGACAACATCAGCGCGCTGCGGCTGGAGATTTCGGCGTGGCTGACGCTGGAGGTCGGCAAGAACCGCCTCGAGAGCCTCGGCGACGTCGAAGAGTCGGCCGACCTGCTGCGCTACTACGCGGGGCAGCTCGAGCAGGCGCAGGGCTTCTCGCAGCCGCTCGGCAAGCTCTCGCCCAACGAAGACACGCGCGACGTGCTGCGGCCCTACGGCGTGTTCGCCGTCATCGCGCCCTTCAATTTCCCCATGGCGCTGGGCACCGGCATGGCCGGCGCGGCGCTGTTGGCCGGCAACACCGTCGTCTTGAAGCCCTCAGACAGCGCGCCGTTCTCGGGCGAAGCGCTGGCCGAGGTGCTGCGCGACGCGGGGCTGCCCGAAGGCGTGCTGACGGTGCTGCACGGCGACGGCGTGGTCGGCGAGGCGCTCTCGAAGCACCCCGACATCGACGGCATCGCGTTCACCGGCGGCAGCGCGGTGGGCAAGCAGCTCCAGCACACGATGTTGACGGGCCGCTCGTACCCGCGCCCGTGCCTGATGGAGCTCGGCGGCAAGAACGGCGCGCTCATCACCTCGTCGGCCGACCTTGACGCGGCGGTCGAAGGCTGTGCGCGCTCGGCGTTCGGCTTGTCGGGTCAGAAGTGCAGCGCGCTCTCGCGCATCTTCGTGGCGAAAGACCGGCACGCGGAGTTCCTGAAGAAGCTCATCGAGCGCACCGCGGCCATCAAGGTCGGCGACCCGGCGCTGCGTGAGACGTACATGGGCCCCGTCATCAACGCGAAGTCGGTCGCGCGCTTCGAGGCGGCCGCGAAATCGGCGCCCACGGTGCACATCGGCGGCAAGGTGCGCGGCGGCAACTTCGTCGACCCCACCATCGTCACCGCGCCCAAAGGCCACGCGTTGACGCGCGACGAGCTCTTCCTGCCCTTCATCACGCTCGACACCTTCGACACCTTCGCGGAAGGCATGCAGCGGCTCAACGAGGTCGACTACGGCCTGACCGCCGGCATCTTCAGCACCGACGAGAACGAGCTCGCGACGTTCTTCGACGAGGCGCAGGCCGGCGTGCTGTACGCCAACCGCAAGACCGGCGCGACGACCGGCGCGTGGCCCGGCGTGCAGTCGTTCTGCGGCTGGAAGGCGTCGGGCTCGACCGGCCGCGGCGGCTGCGGCCCGTTCTACGTCGGCCAGTTCGCGCGCGAGCAGTCGCGCACCCGCATGCTCTGAACCTTCAACACCAGGGAACCCTCACACATGAAGCCCACCATCAAGACAGCACTCCCCGGCCCCAAGGGCGCCGCCATCATCGAGCGCGACCGCGCGTACACCTCGCCCAGCTACATCAAGGAATACCCGCTGGTGGTTGAGCGCGGCTTCGGCCCCTGGGTCGAAGACGTCGACGGCAACACGTTCCTCGACTTCATGGCCGGCATCGCCGTGACGTCGACGGGTCACTCGCACCCGAAGGTCGTGAAGGCCATCCAGGACGCCGCCGCGAAGTTCCTCCACATCTGCGGCACTGACTTCTATTTCGACGGCTTCGCGGCCATCGCCGAGCGCCTCGCCAAGTCGGTGCCCGGCATGGGCAAGTGCAAGGTGTTCCTCTCGAACTCCGGCACTGAAGCGGTCGACGGCGCGCTCAAGCTGGTGCGCGCGCACACCAAGCGGCAGTACGTCATCGCGTTCAAGGGCGCGTTCCACGGCCGCACGTACGGCGCCATCTCGCTGAACCAGTCGAAGGTGGGGCAGCGCGCGTTCTTCGGCCCGCTGGTGCCCGGCATCGTTCACATGCCGTACCCCACGCCGCAGAACCCCAACGCCGCGAAGACCATCGAAGACGAGCTGTTCGTCAGCGGCGTCGACCCGCGCGAGGTGGCCGCCATCTTCATCGAGCCGATCCTCGGTGAAGGCGGCTACGTGGTGCCGCCCGCGCAGTCGCTCAAGGACCTGCGCGCGCTCTGCGACAGGCACGGCATCCTGTTGGTGTTCGACGAAGTGCAGTCGGGCATCGGCCGCACGGGCACCATGTTCGCGGCTGAACACTTCGGCGTCGCGCCCGACGTCCTCTGCTCGGCCAAGGGCATCGCGTCAGGCATGCCGCTGGGCGCCATCATCGCGAAGGAATCGGTGATGACGTGGCCGCGCGGCTCGCACGGCTCGACCTACGGCGGCAACCCGGTGTGCTGCGCCGCCGCGCTGGCGACGCTCGACATCATCGAGCCGCTGATGCCGCAGATCCGCGAGAACGGGAAGTTCATGCAGGAGCAGCTGGTGGCGCTGCAGAAGAAGCACGCGGTGCTGGCCGACGTGCGCGGCGTGGGCCTGATGATCGGCGCCGAGTACCTCATCCCCGGCACCACGACGCCGGCCGCTGACTACGTCGGCGCGCTCGAGCAGCTCGCGTTCCGCAAGGGCCTGCTGCTGCTGTCGTGCGGTCGGTCGACCATTCGCTTCGCGCCGCCGCTCGTCATCAGCCGCGAAGAGATCGCCACCGGCCTCGAGGTGCTCGACGCGTGCATGACCGAGCTCAACGCGCAGTTCGGGTACAAGAAGGAAGCGAGCGCGTGAGCAAGCTGGTCTCGATGCGTGACGCCATCGCGGCGAACGTGAATGACGGTGACAGCGTGGCCATCGACGGCTTCACGCACCTCATCTGCTTCGCCGCGGGTCACGAGCTGATTCGTCAGAAGAAGAAGGACCTCACGGCGATTCGCCTGACGCCCGACCTCGTCGTCGACCAGATGATCGCCGCGGGCATCGTGAAGAAGCTGGTCTTCAGCTGGGGCGGCAACCCCGGCGTGGGCTCGCTGCACGCGTTTCGTCGCGCCATCGAGCCGGCCGGCGGCGCGCCGCGCATCGAGATCGAGGAGTACTCGCACTTCGGCCTGCTCTCGCGCTTCCTCGCGGGCAGCGCGGGCCTGCCGTTCTGGCCGTTGGACAACTTCGGCGGCACGTCGCTGCCCGACGTGAACCCCGACATCCGCAGCGTGACGTGCCCGTACACCGGGAAGGTGCTGGCCACCGTGCCGGCCATTCACCCCGACGTGGCCATCGTGCACTGCCAGCGCGCTGATGAAGACGGCAACGCGCAGGTGTGGGGTCTGTACGGCGCGCAGAAGGAGGTCGCGTTCGCCAGCAAGCGGGTCATCGTCGTCGCTGAAGAGATCGTGCCGACGTCGGTGATTCGCGCTGACCCCAACCGCACGCTGGTGCCGGGGCTCAAGGTGAACGCCGTGGTGCACGAGCCGTGGGGCTGTCACCCGAGCTACGTGCAGGGCCACTACGACCGCGACAACGACTTCTACGTGGCGTGGGAAGACGTCTCGAAGGACCCGGCCACGTACGCGAAGTGGCTCGAGGAGTGGGTGTACGGCGTCGAAGACCGCGCGGGCTACGTGAAGAAGCTGGGCGACGCGGTCACCTCGCGCCTCAAGGCCAGGCCGCGCCGCGCGGAAGGAGTCGACTATGGGTTCTGAGCAGATGGTGTTTCGCGCCGCGCGCGAGCTGCACGACAAAGACGTGGTCTTCGTCGGCATCGGCTTGCCGAACCTGGCGTGCAACCTGGCGCGCGCCACGCACGCGCCGTCGCTGTGCCTCATCTACGAATCGGGCGCGGTCGGCGCGGTGCCGCAGCGCTTGCCGGTGTCCATCGGTGACCCGGCGCTGGTGACCGATTCGCTGGCCGTCGTCTCGCAGGCCGACATCTTCCAGTGCTACCTGCAGCGCGGGCTCATCGAGGTCGGCTTCCTCGGCGGCGCGCAGATCGACCGGTACGGCAACCTGAACACCACCGTGGTGGGCAACTACGCGTCGCCCAGGGTGCGTCTGCCGGGCAGCGGCGGCGCGTGTGAGATCGCCGTGCACGCCAAGCGCCTGCTCATCATCATGCGCATGTCGAAGCGGGCCTTCGTCGACAAGTGCGACTTCGTCACCAGCCCGGGTCACCGCGCCGCCAACGGCAAGACGCGCAAGGAGCTCGGCCTGCCCGGCGGCGGGCCGACGCGGCTCATCACCGACCTCGGCGTGTTCGATTTCGACGAGACCGGTGAAGCGGTGTTGACCGAGCTGGCGCCCAACGTGACCGTCGAGCAGGTGCAGGCGGCGTGCGGCTGGCCCGTGAAGCGCGCGGCCGAGCTCAAGCCGATGGTCGATGTCGACGAGATGACGCTGGGGTTGCTCAAACAGCTCGACCCCCAGCGCCTCTACCTCTGAGCTACGAGACCTTCTCGACGCCGGTCTTCGGCGGCGAGAACACGTTGCCGAGGCCATCGACGAAGCGCGCGAGCGGCGCCTTGTCGGTGGCGGCGTACGGCGTCATCAACCACGCCGCGGCGTAGACCCAGAACACCAGGCCGCCGGTGAAGGCCACGCTGGTGACGAAGAGAATGCGCATCAGCGTGACGTCCCAGTTGAAGTGCTGGGCGAGCGCCGCGCAGACGCCGCCGACCGCACGGCCAGGCACGTCGCGGTGCAACACCACGTCAGGCTGACGCTGCGCACAGCCGGGGCAGCGAAGCGCACGGGCGTCGATGTCGTTGAAACAGCCGGGGCAGGACTTGGTCGCGTTCATGCCCTTCACTACGGGCCGGCCCACAACCCATTGCAGGTCACTTCGCGCAGAGCGTCTGCGTGTTGTCGTCCCACTTCTTCATGTTGTCCAAGACGATGGAAAAGAAGCCGTTGTCTTCCATCGTCAGCTCATAGGTGCGGATGTCCCGCCACATGCCGTACGCGTGGAAGATGCGGCCGGGCGACTGCTCCCAGAAGAGCTCCATCTGGTAGTCCTGCCGGAAGTACCCGGTGCTGTTGGGGTTCTCGAACGTCGCCGGCGCCGTGAGGTAGGTGCGCGCGATGATGACGTCGCCGTGCGCGGTGCCCTTCACGCGGCGCAGCCCGCCTTTCAAGTTCGACTCGTAGATGTCGCTGAGCGGCAGCGCCACGCGGCTCGAGATGTCCCAGGTGATGACGTCGCTGGCGCCGTCGTTGAACGCCGCCGGGTCGCTGGTGGTGAACGTGCGGTCGTAGCGCTCGTACACGCCCTCGTACTGGGACTTCTGGTCTTGCGCCGAGAGGATGACCTCGAGCCTGTCCAACGTGCAGTCGAACAGGTTCACCAGCAGCGCCCCGCGCGCCGTCGACGGGTCGTTCGCCGAGAGGCCCACGCCGGCCAGCTCTTCCGACGTCAGGCGGCTGCGCATCTGCCCCTTGAAGGGCTCGGTGCGCGTGTCGGCCTTGCCGGCCACGCCCAGCTTCGCCACGCCGTCGGCCAGCGTCGCGTCGTCGGCCGAATCACCGTGCACCCAGAACCACTGCACGTTGGCGTCGACCTCGTCGGGCGCGGTCTCGGGCGGCGTGTTGTCGAGGCAAGCGGTGCAGCTGAGGAAGGCGAGCAGGGCGAAGCGACGCATCGGCGCGCTTGCTACCGCGTTTCGGCCTCGAAGCTCCACTGGTCCACGTTCCACCAGAGGGAATCTGCGTTGCCCCAGTCGGGCCCCACGAGGTCGGCGCGCACGGCCGCCAGCCGCGACGTCAAGACCAGCGGCACCACTGGCAACCGCTCGAACCAGAGGTCTTGCAGGTGCAGCTCGAGCTGCGCGCGGCGCTCGTCGTAGAGCGTGCCGACGTAGCGGCCGTAGGCGTCGACCATGGTGGCGTCGAAGTGCGCGCCGGTCGGCACCTCGAGCCGCGCGCGCCCGCCCACCGACGTGGCGCCCATGAAGCGCCAGGGCTCGTCGGTGTCGCGGCCCAGCAGCACGAGCCCCTCGAAGCCGCGCTGGGTGAACTGCCAGAGCTGCTCGTGCTCTTCGACGGTGACGGCGACGCCCGCGCGCGTGAGGTCGGCGACGACGAGGTCGGCCAGCAGCGCGTTGGCCGCCGTCTTTGAGCGCCGCGTGCCGACGTGCAGCGTGACGGCGAGGCCGTTGAGCGAGAAGTCCGACGTCGGCGTCACCTTGCGCGGCCCCGCGCGCCACCCTGACGCGACCTGCGTCGGCGCTGGCGCGAAGGCGTTGACCATGGCGTCGCGGTCGAGCGCGGCCAGCAGCGCCCGCCGCGCGGCGAGAGAATCGAAGGGCGGCGCGGTGAGGTTGGGCAGCAGCACCCACAGCTGCTCGCCGGGTTGCTCCAGCACGCGCACGCCGGGCTGGCCGCGCAGCAGCTCGTACGCGTCGGGCGAGAGCGACGGCACCACGTCGAGCTCCCCGGCCAGCAGCGCGGCGGCCGCGGCTTCGGGCGTCTTCTTCACCAGCTCGACGCGCTCGAACACCGGCCGCGGGCCCGCGTAGTCGGGGTTGCGCACCAGCGTCAGTGCGCGGTCCTCCGTGAAGTCAGCCGGCAGGTACGCGGCCGCCGACGGCAGCTTCTTTTCGCTCGTGCTGCGGTTGAGCACGTCGCGGCCGGCGTCGGGCAGCTCGCGCGCCGCGCGCGCCGGGTACACCGTGAAGCCACCCAGGTACTCGCCGTGGCGGTCGCTGTAGGTGACGTCGAGCGTGCGCACGTCGCGCTGCACGGTGCGCACGCGCAGCGGGTCGGGCGTCAGGTTGACCGAGTAGTCGAGGTCTTCCGCGGTGATGGCCGCCCCGTCGGTCCACTTCGCGCCCTCGCGCAGTCGCCAGCGCACCGTCATGCCGCCGTCGGGCAGCAGCCGCACCAGCGCGTTGGTCATCGCCGGCGCTTCTTCCGCCAGCGCCGCGCGCGTCACGCCGTCGGCGCCGCGCACCACCAGGTTGGCGCGCCGCCCGGGCCCGCCGCCGCTGTTGACCGAGTCGAGGTTGTTGGCCGCCACGCGCAACGTCGGCAGCGACGGCTTCGCCGCGGGCACCGGCGGCGCTGCGGGCGCGATGGACGCCAGCGCGTCGGCCACCAGCCAGCCCGCGCTCAGCAGCGCCACCAGCGGCAGGGCCCACGCGGCGTGGCGGTCGAGCCGCTGCGCCGCGCCCACGTCGTGCAGCGACCGGCGGAACGAGACGACGCTGCACAGGAACGTGGCGGTGATGAAGACGTACGCGCCGAGGAAGAGCTTGTCGGCGGCCACCAGGTACGTGACGTCGGGCAGCGTGTCGGCCTGCGTGTAGTGGAACGCGATGCACGCCAGCAGCGCGGTGATGCCCATGGCCGAGCGCACGTCGATGCGGTCGCCCGGCAGGAAGAGCGCCAGCAACGCCATCAACAAGATGAGCGCCAGCGGCAGCGCGAACTTGAGCAGGTACGGGCCGAAGGGCCGGTGCATCTCGACGCTGAAGGCCGCCAGCCGCAGCCGCGTGCTCTGGCCCTCGCGCGCGAGCGAGCCCAGGTCAGAGCCGTATTGCTTCAGGTCGGTGCGCGCGAGGAAGTACGGCTCGTAGCCCCAGCCGGTGATGGAGAACCCCGGGCTCATGCCGCTCGCGCCGAGGTCGGGGATGAGGAGCCCGTCGGCTTCGTCGAGGCCGAACACCACTGGCAGCGTCTGCGTGTCGAAGGGGAACGCGTGCACCGGAAACTCGCCGCGGAACGTGCCCTGCACCCGCCACTGCGCCGAGTGCCAGTCGCCGTCGTGCTCGACGCCCAGCTCGTCTCTCGACTCGAGTTGCGCGTTCTCGAAGACGAGCTCAGGCACCTTCGCGTCGCCGCTCCACTTCACCCACACGTGCAGGTCGGCCTTGAAGTGGCCTTCCTTGAGCTCGAAGTCAGACACGTCAGACAGGTACGCGCCGACGTAGACGTTGCGTTGTTGCGGGGCTGTTGCCGAGACGACGACGCACAAGGCGAGGGCCGAAAGCACGCGCGCACACTGGCCCAAATTCCCTCTCCCCGCGAGCGGCGAGAGGGCTAGGGAGAGCGACATGAAGCAGCTGCTGTGGCCCGTCGTCTTGCTGTGCGGTTGTGCGTCGGTTCGTGTCGTTGGCCCGGGCGTCACCGCGCCGTCGGTTGACTGGTCGGCCGCCGGTGATGAAGCCGTCGACGTGCTGCAGCGCTACCTGCGCGTCGACACCATCAACCCGCCCGGCAACGAGACGCGCGGCACCGACTTCCTCGCGGCCGAGTTGGCGAAGGACGGCATCGAGGCGTCGGTGACGGAGTTCGCGCCGGGCCGCGGCTCGCTGGTGGCGCGGCTGCGCGCCGACGCGCCCACCGACAAGCCGCTGTGTCTGCTCTCGCACGTCGACGTCGTCACCGCGAACGACGCCGACTGGCCGGAAGACGCGCAGCCGCTCTCGGGCGTGGTGAAGGACGGCGCCATCTGGGGCCGCGGCGCGTTGGACATGAAGGGCATGGGCGTCGTCGAGCTGCAGGTGCTGCGCTGGCTCAAGCGCACCGGCGCGAAGCTGAAGCGTGACGTCATCCTCATCGCCGTGGCCGATGAGGAGGTCGACAACGGCGGCATGCACCACGTCGTCGACACGCGCTGGGACGAGCTCGACTGCGGCGTGATGCTGAACGAAGGCGGCATCGGGTTGCCCGGGTTGCTCTTCGAAGGGCAGACCGTCTTTCCCGTCACCGTGGCCGAGAAGGGCACGCTGTGGCTCGAGCTGAAGGCCCGAAGTGAGGCCGGCCACGGCTCGACGCCGATGCCCTCGCGCGCGCCGCAGAAGTTGAACCGCGCGATGGCGCGCCTCGCTGACCGCGACCCGAAGCCCGTCATTCACCCGGCGCTGTACGAGCTGCTCGCGCGCGTCGGCGAGCAGAAGAAGGGCCTCACCGGCGCGGTGCTGGGCTCGAAGGCGCTCGTCGACCTGTTCGTCACCGGCAAGCTGCTGAGCGTGCCGCCCACCCGCGCCGCCATCACCAATACGTGTCAGGTCACCGGCTACGACGGCAAAGGCAGCGCGCCGAACGTCATCCCCGCTGAGGTGTCGGCCATCGTCGACTGTCGCGTGCTGCCGGGCGTCGCGCCCGAGACGCTGCTGGCTGAACTGAAGGCGCTGCTCGAGGTCGAAGAAGGCGTGACGGTGTCGGTGCTGCAGTCAGAGCCCGCGACCGAGTCGACGTGGGACGACCCGTTCTTCGATTCGCTCGTGCGCCGGCTCTCTGAAGGCCGCGACGACGTGGTGGTGGGCCCGGCGATTTCACCCGGCTTCACCGACTCGAACATCGCGCGGCCGAAGGGCACGAAGGCGTACGGCCTGGTGCCGTTTGAAATCTCCGCCGAGCTGCTCGGCACCATGCACGGCAAGAACGAGCGCCTGCCGGTGTCGGAGCTCAAGCGCGGCCTTGAGATCCTCTTCCGCGCGGTGGTGGACACGGCGGTCGCGCAGTGACCTCAGCGCTGTTGCTCCTGGCGCTGGCGCAGGCGCCGACCGTCGAGTCGTGGCCGCAGCGCATCGACGTCATCGAGGTGAAGGGCCTGTACTGGACGAAGGAGTTCGTCGTCTTGCGCGAGCTGCCGTGGAAGGCAGGGCAGACCGTCAGCCAGACCAACTGGGAGCTCGGCACCACGCGCCTGTGGAACACCGACCTCTTCTCGCGCATCGACGCGAAGGTGGAGCACCGCGACGGCGGTCAGACGGTGGCTGTCTATGAAGTGGAGGAGCGCTTCTCGCTGAACCCGCTGTTCTCGTTTGGTGTGGGCGGCGGCAGCTGGTGGTTCCGCGTGGGCGCCAACGACACCAACTGGCTCGGCCGGTACCTCGAGTGGGGCGTGCGCTACGAGCGCTTCGGTCTGTACAACGGCGGGCAGGGTTGGCTGCGCGACTACCGGCTGTTCAACAAGCGCCTCGTCGGCACCGTGCACGCCGAGTTCTTGTTCCGCCCGCGGCCTGAATACACGCGGCGCCGCATGATGGGCATGGTCGACGTGTGGGGCGAGCTGAACGACGTCACGCGCGTGGGCGCGAAGCTCGAGGTGTTCCGCGACGAGTACCTCGACCCGCTCGAGGGCGACGCGCGCCGGCCGCCGGAGCTCATTGCGGGGCAGCTCACGACGTTCCAGCGCCTGGGCCGCGTCGACACCGTGCGGTTGCTGCAGAAGGGCTGGAGCTTCGAGCTCCGCGAGGTGCTGGGCGTCGGCATCATCGGCAGCAAGCCGGTGTACGCGCAGCTGTTCATGGAGTTCCTGTGGTTCAAGGACTTCTTGAATCGCTTCAACCTCGCGGTGCGCGCGCAGGGCGGCCTGTCCACCGACGCGCCGACAGAGCAGCAGTTCTACCTCGGCGGGCTCGACCTCATTCGTGGCTACACCGACAGCATCGTGCGCACCGAGCGCTTCGCCCTCGCGAACGTCGAGGTGCGCGGCATCGTGTTCGACTCGACGTGGTTCGCCGTCATGGGCGCGGCGTTCGTCGACGGCGCCATCGCCGATGACGGGCAGCGCGTGACGCCGATGCTGAGCGTCGGCGGCGGCGTCAGGTTGTTGATTCCGCGCTTCGTGAAGACGGGCGTGCGCGCCGACGTGGCGGTGACGCTCACGGGCATCCCCACGCCGGGGTTCAGCTTCGGCGTGTACCAGTTCTTCTGAGCCCGGCTGCCCGCAGATGATGTCTCGGGAACATTATGTCTCCGAGACATCATCTTTTGCCGGAGCGCTACGGCCGGTAGCAGTTCGGCTGCGTGCACGCGCCGCCAGAGCACGTGTTCAGGCACTCGTCACCGCTGGTGCAGCTCGCGCCCGCCGACTTCTTGAACGTGCAGCGGTTGGCCTCGCAGTAGAGGTCTTTCCCGCAGACCGCAGACTCGGCGCAGCCGCCGCCCACCGTCACCTTGGTGCGGCACTCTCCGTCGGGCCCGCCGGTCGCCGCGCAGAACAGGCCGTCGGCGCACTGGGTGCCGTCGTCGCACGCCGCGCCCGTGCTGCGCAGCGGCGCGCACGTGCCCACGCCCGTCTGTGTCGGCCGATTGCAGAACAGGCCCGTGGCGCAGTACCGCGACGTGGCGTTCTCGCAGGCATCGCCGGCCTTCCCGATGTGCGGCTCGCACTTGCCCGCGACGCACGCGAGGCCGAACACGCAGTCTTCGGCGCCGCCGCACAGCCCGCCGGCGGTCAGCCGCTTCACGCACGTCGCGCCGACACAGCGGAGCCCCGCGCCGCAGTACCGCTGCGAGCTGCACGGCTCATTCAGCCCCGCGTAGTACGTCGTCTTCGTGCACACCTCTGCGGCCGTGCAGACGAGCCCTTCCTGACAGCTCTGCGTGTAGAAACCGCCGGACAACGTGGCGCACGACGCGCCTTCCGCGACGTACGCGCGGCACACGCCGCCATACGCGTAGCCGCCAGCGACACATTCCTGGTCGAACTGGTCGACGGTCTCACCCAGCGGCACGCGCGGCGTGCAGGTGCCGGGGCAGCTGGTGCGCTCGTCGCAGTAGAGGTCCGCCAGGCAATCGCTCGTCTCGTAGCAGCTCGCCCCCGCACCGCCCGAGCCGGCGACCGGCGGGCAGGTGATGAAGTCGGTGCACGCGCCGCTGCGCCACTTCTGCACACAGCTCGGCGTGCTGGCGAGCAACGACGCGGAGGTGGCGATGGTGCTGCACTGCGCGGGCACGCCCATGCGCCGGTACGCGATGTAGTCGGCCGTCGCGGCGCCGCAGCGCGCGTAGAAGTCGAGCTCGGCGTTGCGCACCGCGGCGCACGCCTCGGGCCCTGTCTGCGGCGTCGGCACCGGCGCGACCGCCCCGCCGTCGTTGCAACTGCTGCCCTCACATGGCGGCGGAGGGCACCCCATCAAGACTGAAGACACGACCACGACCGACACGACCAGTGCACGCATGACTGCTCCTTGTTTGACGACGCGTAGAAACGAAACCGCGCGCGCAGCTCACGTAGAGCCACACGCGCGGCAACGCACTTCGACCAACCCCACCATCCCCACTCACGCTGACTGTCTTAGCGACTTTCAGGAGCCGCGCGCAAAGCCTTCAGCCCTCGAACGCCGCGTCGGTGATGTCGAGGCCGCGGTCGATGATGGCGAACGCGTCTTTGAGCTGCGCCTCGGTGATGGTCAGCGGCGGGTTGCAGGTGAAGTTGTTCCACCGCGTAAACGTGAAGAGCCCGTTGTCGCGGAAGAACGTGGCCAGCTTCGCCATCGCCGGGTGCGAGCCGTTGTACGGCGCGAGCGGCTCGTTCTTGCTGTTCTTGCGCAGGTCGATCATGCCGAAGAGGCCGATGTTGCGGCCCTCGAGGATGGACACGTGCTTCTTCTGAAGCCGGTCCATCTCGCTGCGCATCACGCTGCCGAGCTTCGCCGAGTTCTCGACCAGCTTCTCGTCGAGCGTCACGCGCAGCACCGCTTCGGCCGTCGCCAGCCCCACCGGGTGCGAGTTGTACGTGAGGCCACCCCAGTACACGTTCTTCTGGAAGTGCTCGTGAATGGCCTTCTTCATGCCCACGGCGCCGAGCGGGAAATACGAAGACGTCAGGCCCTTCGCCATCGTCACCAGGTCGGGCTGCACGTCGAAGTGCTCGTACGCCATCATCTTGCCGGTGCGGCCCATGCCGGCCATGACCTCGTCGCAGATCAGCAAGATGCCGTACTTGTCGAGCAGCGCCTTGAGGCCCTTGAACCAGCCCTTGGGCGGCACCAGCACGCCGTTGGTGCCCGTCACCGTCTCGACGATCATCGCGGCGATGGTGTGCGGCCCTTCGTACTTGATGGTCTCCTCAAGGTACGTGAGGTGGTTCGCGCAGCGCTCTTCGTCGGTCTTGCCGAACGAGTAGTCGTAGGGCGTGGGGTCCATGACGTGCACGATGCCGGGTGACGCGGGCTCGCTGGCCCAGCGGCGCGGGTCACCGGTGAGCGACATCGTGAGCTGCGTACCGCCGTGGTAGCTGCGGTAGCGCGCGAGGATCTTCTGACGACCCGTGAAGAGCCGCGCCATCTTGACCGCGTTCTCGTTGGCCTCGGCGCCGCCCAGCGTGAAGAAGAACGCCGACATGCCAGGCACGATCTCCGACAGCAGCTTGCCGAGGCGCGCGCGCACCTGCGTCGCGGTCTGCGGGTACACGAAGATGAGCTCGTCCAGCTGCCGCTTCATCGCCGCGATGACGCGCGGGTGGGCGTGGCCGACCAACACGCTCATGAGCTGCGCATTGAAATCGATGATCTTCTGACCTTCAGGCGTGTACAGGTACACGCCTTCGGCGCGCGCGATGGGCAACGGGTTGACCGTGTTGCCGGCCGCCCACGTGTAGAGCGTGTGCTCCTTGCACAGATCAACCATCTGCTGCGTGGGCATCGGCTCGGCCGCGAACTCGTTGGGGTAACCCAGGTACTGGCTGCTCATGTGTGATGTCTCCGATTGCAATCGTTTGCAGAAAAGAAACTCCCTCTCCCGCGAAGCGGGAGAGGGTTTGGGGTGAGGGCGATTCTACGCACCACCTCACCCAGCCTCTCCGCCGCGGCGGAGAGGAGATCGGCCGAGCTCTTCAGCTCATCCAGCTGGCGTCGGTCTGCGGCGCCCACTTCTCGGTCACCTTGCGCGGGCGCGACCAGAAGCGGAAGCCGTCCCAGCCGGTGATGTCGCCGTGGCCGAACTTGCTGCTGTTGAAGCCGCCGAAGCTGAACGGCTCGCGCGGCACGGGCACGCCGACGTTGATGCCGATCATGCCGGCCTCGAGGCGCTCGCTGGCGATGCGCGCCACGTGACCCGACGACGTGAAGATGGCCGCGCCGTTCGCATAGAGGCTCTTGTGCTGCAGCGCGATGGCCTCATCGAGCGTGTTGACGTGCACGATGCTCAGCACCGGCCCGAAGATCTCCTCGCAGCCCGCCGGCATGTCGAGGGTGACGTTGTCCAGCACCGTGGGCCCGAGCCAGTGGCCGCCTTCGCCTTCCACCGAGCCCTTGCGGCCGTCGACGAGCACCTTGGCGCCGGCCTTCTCGGCCTTCTCGATGTACGTGAGAATGCGCTCGCGCGACGTGCCCGAGATGATGCTGCCCATGTCCTTGCCGAGCGTCAGCTTGCGCACGTTGGCCGCGATGCCGTCGATGACCTTCTGCACGTCACCGACCGCGACCATCAGCGAGCTCGCCATGCAGCGCTGACCCGCGCAGCCGTAGCTCGAGGCCACGATGTTCGCCGCGGTCATCTCGACGTCGGCGTCGGGCACCACCACCACGTGGTTCTTGGCCGAGCCGAGGCACAGCATGCGCTTGCCCGTCTGCGCGCCGCGCGCGTACAGAATCTGCGCGACCTTGGTGCTGCCGACGAAACCCACGGCCTTGATCTCGGGGTGGTCGACGATGGCCTCGACGCACTCGCGCTGGCCGTTGACGACGTTGAACAACCCGTCGGGCAGCCCGGCTTCCTGCAGCAGCGACGCCAGCTTCATCGCGCCGTAGGGCACCAGCTCCGACGGCTTGAGCACGAACGCGTTCCCGGCCATCAGCGCGTTCGGCACCATCCACAGCGGCACCATCACGGGGAAATTGAACGGCACGATGCCGGCGACGACGCCCAGCGCTTCGTGGGTGATCTGGCAGTTCACGCCGCGGCTGACGTCGAGCTGCCCGCCGTCGGCCATCATGTGCAGCGAGGCGGCGAACTCCACGCACTCGATGCCCTTCTCGACGTCGCCTTTGCCTTCCGCGTACGTCTTGCCGTTCTCGTGGCTGACGAGCCAGCTGAGCTCGTCGAGGTCGCGCTCCATCAGCTGCTTCAGGCGGTACAGCACCTGCGCGCGCTCACGCATCGGCGTGGCCTTCCACGCGGGGAACGCCTTCTTGCCCGCCTCGACGGCCGCGTCGACGTCCTTCGCGGTCGACACCGTCATCTTGCCGATGGCCTTGCCGTGGCGCGGGTTCTCGATGTCGAGCCAGTTGCCTGACGCGCCTTCGCGCCAGTGGCCAGAGATCCAGTTCTTGATGTCGACGTAGGGCGTGAAGGCGTAGCTCTTCGCGCCAAAAGCGGGCGGGTGCGCGGGCTTCTGCATGGCGGTTCTCCGTGAGGGGGAAAGACGGTGAGGGGACTTAACGCGAGCGCGTCGACGAATCGAGCGGCTGCGTCACTACGGCGACCGTGCGCATGACACGGCTCAGCACGACGTGCGCAATTCCTGCGGCGAAGAAGCCGTAGAACCACGCGGACTCATAGAGCGCGTCCCAGCCGCCTTTGACGAGCGTCGGGTCGGCCACGCGGTCGAGCGCGCGCAGAAACCCGGGCAGGCACGGCAGCGCGCCGATGGCCAGGGCCAGCAGCGCCGGCACGTTGAACCCGCCGCGAAAGCGGTACTGCCCGCCGGCGCGGTAGAGGTCGCCGGTGTCCAGCGTCATGCGGCGCAAGACAAAATAGTCAGCGATGAGAATGCCGCCGATGGGCCCGAGCAGCGCTGAATAACCAATCAACCACGTGAATGTATAGGAAGCCGACGAGCTCAAGAGCTTCCACGGCATCATGAGAATGCCGATGACCGCGGTGATGAGCCCGCCGATACGGAAGGTCAGCTTGCTGGGCGCGAGGTTGGCGATGTCGTTGGCGGGCCCCACCACGTTGGCGGCGATGTTGGTCGACAGCGTGGCGACGGCGAGCGCGAACGTGGCGATGCCGATGACGACGCGCGACTCGAAGCGCGCGGCGAGCTGCGTGGGGTCCCAGATGGCTTCCTTGAAGACGATGAGCGTCGCCCCGGTGACGGCCACGCCGACGAACGCGAACAGCAGCATGGTGCCCGGCAGCCCGATGGCCTGGCCGACGATCTGATCTCGCTGCGAGCGGGCGAAGCGCGTGAAGTCGGGAATGTTGATGGCCAACGTGGCCCAGTACCCGACCATCGCCGTGAGGTTCGGCCAGAACAGCGGCCAGAACGCCGTCGGCGTCTTCGGGTTGGTGGCGTCCAACATCGCGCCGAGGCCGTCGGTGTGCGTGATGCCCCACAGCAAGAGCGCGAGGCCCATCGCAATGAGGAAGGGCGCGGCCCACGTCTCGAGGAACTTGATGCCGTCGGTGCCGCGCAGAACGAAATAGACGTTGATGCACCAGAACACGCCGAAGCCGACGAAGTGCCCGGTGCCGATGTCTGTGCTGGGCGCCTGGCCCGTCATCACCATGTACAGCGTGTAGAGCGACACGCCGCCCAGCCAGGTCTGGATACCGAACCAGCCGCACGCCACCACCGCGCGCAGCATGGCCGGCACGTTGGCGCCGAACACGCCGAACGCCGAGCGCGCCAACACCGGGAAGGGCACGCCGTACTTCGCGCCCGCGTGCGCGTTGAGCACGATGGGGATGAGCACGAGCCCGTTGCCGAGCAGCACAATCAGGCACGCCTGCCACCAGTTGAGGCCCTGCGAGATCATCCCCGCGGCGATGGTGTACGTGGTGACGCACACCACCATGCCGACCCACAGCGCGGCGAAGTGCCACTGGTTCCACGTGCGCTTCTCGAGCGGCACGGGAGCGAGGTCGTGGTTGTAGAGCGACGGGTGACTGCCTTCGATGGGCGGCGGCGTGGTGGCGTCGGTCATGAGTTGGGTGGGCCGACTTACCACGTCACGTCTGTCGCGCGGTCACTCGCTCCAGGTGCGGATCTCGACGAAGCGCACGAAGCGGCGATCGCTGCTCACCGCCGCGACGACGTAGCCGCCGAGATCGCCCGGCTGAAAGCGGCCCGGCGTGTGCCAGCTCGCGAGGTACAGGCGGTTCGAGTTGCGGCTGATCTGCACGATGGTGGCCATGGCGCCGTCGAGCTCGTCCTTCGACGGCGTGCCGAAATCGACGTTGCCCGACAGCTTCTCGAGCAGCTCGCGGTTGTTGATGGGCTTGAACGTCGACGCGCCGGCCTGAAACGCGGCGGCGTAGGCGTCTTGCAGCGTCTGCTGGTTGGTCACGCCTTGCCCGTTGGGGATGAAGCCTTCCTGCACCCACGCGGCGTTCGTCATCGCGCCGGCCGCGCCGAAGAGCTCCAGCGGCGTCTGCGACACGCCGTACACGTTGAGCGGCGCCACGGGCCCGCCGTCGTTCAGCTCGACGAAGTCAGCGCCGTACTTGAGCGCCGAGCCGTTCACGCCGATGCGCCAGCTCGAGTTGGCCAGCGACGACGACAGGTGCGCGCGCTCGACGGCGTCGACGTTCGAATCGTCGGCGAGGAAGAAGTCGATGGCGCCGCGCAGCTCATCGCGCGTGACGGCGGTACCTCCGGGGCTCGGCGCAGTGCGCGCTGTGGCCACCGCGGCGTCGAACTGCGGCACGGTGGTGGCGCCAGCGGCGAACGACGCCGACGCGAGTGAGACCACTGCGGGGACGATGACCTTGAAGGGGTTCATGGCGCGCGAGATCGCGCAGCCGTCGCGACGCCTCAACGCACAGTTTTCTGAGTGGTGTTTCCAACACGCGGTGACGTCGTTGGCGTCACCGGTTGGCGACGTTCACGCGCGCGGGTCGTCGAGGCCGACGGCGTCCAGCATCTCCCAGACGGGGTAGTTGAGGCCTTCAGCGCGGTCGAGCCACGCGATGGCGTCTTCTTTCGACCCCGGCATCTCTTCGGTGAGGATCATCACCCCCAGCGTGCACGCCGCGCGGCCGTGACCTGCGTCGGCGGCGCGCTGGTAGTACTTCGCTGCGAGCGCGAGGTCGGGCGCGTCACCACGCTGGCCAGCCGCGTACGCAGCGCCCACGTTGTAGAGCGCGCGGAAATGGCCCGCATCGGCGGCGGCGTCGAGCCAGGCCTGCGCCTTCTGCGCGTCGACCGGCACGCCGAGGCCCTGGCCGTAATAGAGCGAGAGCTCGAACTTCGCGTCGAGGTTGCCGGCCTCTGCGGCGCGCAGCTGCATCTGCGCGCTCTCGGCCTGCTCGTCGAGCCACAGCAACACGTTGCCCAGCACGTAGAGGTCTTCGCCGCTGGGGTTCGCCTTCTCGCGCAGCAGCTTCGCGGCGACCTGCTGTTGCTCGGGCGCGTGGCGCGTCAGCTTCGCGAAGCGCACCAACGACGTCGCGTCGCCCAGCCGGTGCGCCTCGAAGTGCGCGCGCAGGGCGGTCTGGAGCTGCGGATCTTCCGCGTCGACCTTCTTCGCGTCGTCGCTCCACGGGCGGCTGTCGGCTTCGTCGTCGACGATGCCCTCGAAGGCGCCGATGGGCTGCAGCGCCGCGATGGCGCACTCGGCGATGCGCGCGTACGCCGGCGCGTAGCCTTGCGACGCCGCCGACCACAGCGACGAGAGGATCTGCCTTGCCATCGCAGGCACGTCGGCCACGAGGCCGATGAGCGCGTCACCGCGAATGAGGTTCTGCAGCAGCGTGTTTCCGCGGTCGTAGTCGACGGGCTCGGTCATGGTGGTGACTTCACCCGGCACGCGTACTCGAGGTGAAGCGGCGGGCACTCGGATTCATTCGGGCGGGTCGCTGTGTTGACGGTGCCTGCACTCCAGTGCAAGCATGCAGGCATGACGGCGAATGCACATCAGTACACCATCCGGAACGTGTCCCCACGCGTCGACCGCGCCATCAAGAAGAAGGCCGCGGCTCGCGGCTTGAGCCTCAACGCCTACCTTGTTGCGCTCCTGGAATCGGACGCGGGCGTGACGCCTTCAACGCGACGCTTCGACGACCTCGACTGGATCATCGGGACTTGGGTCGACGACCCGGCGGTCGACGCCGCGCTGGCGGAGCAACGCACCGTCGACCCGCGGGAGTGGGAATGAAGGTCGCGTTCGATACCAACGCGTACCGGTTGCTCCTCGACGCTGACGCCGAGGCGGTCGAGCTGCTGCGGACCTCCGAGCGGATCTGCCTGCCGGTGCCGGTGCTGGCGGAGCTGCGCTTCGGCTTCCTCAACGGCTCACGGGCTCGCACCAACCTCGCCAACCTGGACACGTTCCTCGACTCGCCCCGCGTCGAGGTCTTGTCGTGCGACGAAGAGACCGCGCTCCGCTACGCCGAGCTGCGGCTGCAGCTCAAGCGACAGGGCACGCCGATACCGATGAACGACATCTGGATCGCCGCGCTCGCGCTGCAGCACGGCGCCACGCTCTTCACGCGCGACGCCGATTTCGATCACCTGCCGCAGCTGCGCCGCGTGTGACTCAGGGCCGCACGAGGTCCTGGTACGCGTCGGGGCGGCGGTCCCGGTAGAACTGCCACGTCTGCCGGACCTCGTCGATCATCGACAGGTCGAGGTCAGACACCACCACCTCGTCGTTGTCTTCGCTGGCCTCGGCGATGATCTTCCCGCGCGGGTTCACGAAATACGAAGTGCCGTAGAACTTGCCGATGTTCCACGGCGCCTCGGTGCCGACGCGGTTGATGGCGCCGACGTAATAGCCGTTGGCCACCGCGTGCGCCGGCTGCTCGAGCTTCCACAGGTACTGCGAGAGGCCCGCCACCGTCGCTGACGGGTTGAACACAATCTCAGCGCCGTTCAGCCCCAGCGCGCGCGCGCCTTCGGGGAAGTGGCGGTCGTAACAGATGTACACACCAATCTTCGCGAACTGCGTCTGGAACACCGGGTAGCCGCCGTTGCCCGGCATGAAGAAGAACTTCTCCCAGAACCCAGACGTCTGCGGAATGTGTTGTTTGCGATACTTGCCGAGGTACTTGCCGTCGGCGTCGATGACCGCGGCTGTATTGTAATACACGCCGCGCATCGCCTCTTCGTACAGAGGCACCACGATGGCCATGCCGTGCTTCTTCGCGAGGTCCTGCATCACCTTCGTCGTCGGCCCGTCGGGGATGCCCTCGGCCGCCGCGTACCAGCGCTTGTCCTGGCCCGGGCAGAAGTACGGCCCGTTGAAGATCTCCTGCAGGCACAGCACCTGCGCGCCCTTCTTCGCGGCCTCTTCGATGAGGGGAATGTGCTTGTCCAACATCGCCTGTTGGACCTTCTTCACCGGCACTGACTCGTCGTTGACGGGGTTGCTGCACTGAATCAACGCTGCGCGGACCTGGTTCGCCAAGAGCGGTATCTCCGAACGTCGGGTGAGGGGCGGCGAAGTTAAGGACTTCGTTCTCGCGGGCCAACCCTCTTCGCGTAGCTCAGCGCGTCACATCTGGATGTTGTTGCGCACCGGCAGCGGCGCCGGCGGCGCTTCACCGAGCAGCTCGCGCAGGTCGACCTCGATGCCGCGCGCCATGGTGCTGATGGGCACGTCGTTGGGGCCGCCTTCGAAGGGGTTCTCTGACGCCTCGCCGATCTTGTCGATCCTGTGGAACACCCACGCCACCGCCGACGCGATGGGAATGGTGAGCCACACGAAGTGCGGCCCCAGCTTCGCCAGCTCCGGCATCAGCGCGAAGGGCATGGTCAGCGTCAGCATCCAGATGAAGTACGAGTTCAACGTCGCGAACTGCCGCGGGTACGGGAAGTTCTTGATGCGCTCCGCGCGGCCCTGGCAGTCGTAGAGCTGTGCCACCGCGCGCTGCAGCTCGATGAAGCGCAGCTCCGTCAGCTCGTTCTTCGCCGAGAGCGTCTGCAGCGCGCGCGACTGCGCGGCCATCAGGTGCGTGGCGCGGTTCTTCTTTGCCATCACGTGCGCGAGCTCTTCGGCAGAGATCAGCGTCGCCAGCTCGGCGTTGAGGTCGCCGTTCCACTCAGGCACGTCGTAGCGCTGCGAAGAGTCGACGTTCTCGCGCTGCGTCTTGATGTGCTCCCACGGGCGGGCTTCGCGGAGCTGGTAGCGCAGCGCCGTCAGCCACGCGAGGTGCCGGTAGACGAGCGCGCGCTTCACACAAGCGCCCGTACGCCGCGTTGTTCTTGAAGCCCGTGACGAAGGCCACGGCGGTGCCCACCAGCGCGAGCGGCTGCCAGGGCATCGAGAGCCACGTCTGGCCGAGCAGCGTCCACGCCAGCGTCGGCAGCGCGGCGACCACGACGAAGATGATGCTCTCACGCAGCGTCCAGAAGAAGACCGCGGCGACTGTTAGCGACGTCCGATGTGCATGAGTCAGGGCCCCTTCGCGCAGCGCTCGTTGAACTGCGCGTCGTCCCACGCTCCGACCGCGGTCGCCTGTGTTTTCAGCGCGGCGAGCTGCGCGCACCGGGCGTCGTCGGTCGCGAAACGCAGCACGTCGTCCATGGTCACAGAGCCCTGCTCGGCGCGCGTGGCGTCACCGAAGACCATGAAGCGGTGCGCGGCCGTCGCCTGTTCCCACGTCGGCTGGTCTTCATTCATTCCCCGAGCCGGGTCTCCGGTCGTCGCGAAGTGCGCCCAGTACGACATCATCGTGCGTGACAGCGCGACGTGGTCCGCGGCTTCAGGAGCCAGCTCGCCCTGTTCGTCACCGAGAATCAGCGGCGCTTCGAGCGCGCGCGGGAGGTCGAGCCGCCAGGCAAACACGGTGGTGCCGCCGGCCAGCAGCGCGTCGATGGCGAGGTCGACGCCGAGCGCACGGCGCAGCAGGGACGAGATGTCGTTCTCGTACGCGCCGCCGAGCAGCACCGGAGGTCGGGCGCCCCGCGACAACGCGTCGAGCAGCGGGCTGTCGGGCAGCACGTGGCCGTCGCGCACGGGCAAGAACGGGCCCTTCAGCGCGGTCAGCTGCTCCGAGGTGCGGTTGCGCAAGGCGTTCGCGAGCTCGACGGGTTGGGTGTCGTCGGGCAGCCCGTCTTCGTCGTTCGCGCGCGCCGCGGCGTCGTCGCTCGACAGGCTCGCCGGGAGCCCGCTCTGGATCGCCGCGCGTTGGTAGAGGCCCGTGGCGAGCGGCGAGGCGAGCAGCGCGAAGACCTGCGAGCCACCGACGACGGTCACGTTGTCGGGGTCGCCACCGAAGGGGCCGATGTTGGTGCGCACCCACCGCAGCGCTTCGATGATGTCGAGCAACCCGTAGTTGCCGCTCGCGTCGGCCGGTGAATCACTCGCGTCGACGAGCGCCGGGTGGCGCCACCAGCCGAGCGCGCCCAGACGGTAGTTCACGCCCACCAGCACCACGTTGTGGCGCAGCGCCATGCGCCTGATGAAGCCCCAGGTGTTCGCGGTGCCGGTGCCTTCGTCGCCGTCGTGCAGCCACACCACGACAGGTCTGCGTTGCTCGGTCAGCGAGCGCGACGCGACGTTCAGCGTGAGGCACGCCTCGTCGCCGCTCAACGTGCCGTCTGTCGAGCGTTGCGGGCAGTCGGGGCCGTAGCGCGTGGCGCTGAAGCCCAGCAGGTCGAAGCGCGCAGCCGGGCGGGGCGCTTTCCATCGCAGCGGACCGACGGGCGCCTGCGCGTACGGCATGCCGAGCCAGGCGAGCGTGCCGTCTTGCTCCGTGAAGCCGATGACGTCGCCGGCGGGCAGGTGCAGCAGCGTTGATTGATCTGCAGGCGCGTTCACCTCGCGCCAGTTCACGCGCTTGGGAATGCAGCCGAAGGACGACAGCGCCACGACAACGAGCAGCAGCCTCACGCGGCGCTTCATAGCGAAGGCGTGTACGCTTGGCGCATGGTGCGTCGTGAAGGCAACGTAGAGGTGATCGCGGAAGCGACCGCCGAAG
>CAYWON010000057.1:0-35506 GCA_964459885.1 uncultured Archangium sp. | reverse complement strand
CAGCGGTGAGCCGACTTGCGCCCGGGCCGATGACCTACGAGAACGGCGCCGATGATGGCGCGCGTCTCGAGACTGGGTCCCCTGCTGGTAATGGTCATGGCGTCTGGGTGCGCCACCGCGAAGCTCGTGGGCCCGCGCGCTCAAGTGCTGCCCGACCCCGGCACGCCGCGCACCGTCGTCATCGAGCCGCTGTTCGAGCTGGCCGAGCTGAAGACCTCAACGCGCACCGAGTACGCGCACGTCAACAACATGTCGGGCGTCGGCATGGGAATGGGCATGGGCTACGGCGGCATGTACGGCCCGACGTCCGGCACCGTCGCGGTGACGCGCGAGGTGCGCGAGAAGCCGCTGTTCGCCAAGCCGGAGATCCTCGCTGAGATTCAACGCCGCGTGCTGATGGCCGTGCAGGAGCGGCGCCCGTCGTGGCGCGTGACCTCGACCGCCGGCGCGCCGTTGCTGACCGGCCCGGTCACCGTGGTGCGCACCGTCATCGAAGCCAACGAGCTGGTGTCCACCGATCGCCCGCTCAAGAGCCTCGCCTTCGGCTTCGGACTGCTGATTCCGCCGCTGCAGTTCGTCCACATCGACCCGGTGCACGAGACCATGCGCGTGTTCGGCATCCTCGAGCGCTTCCCCATCGACGGCGCCGAGATGAACCGGCGCCTCGTGAAGTACCCGACGCAGCCCGACTTCGCGGTGAACCTCGCGGGCATCGAGCAGGTGCGCCGGGAGTTCGGTCTCGACGTCGCCTACGACGAAGGGCTGCTGGCCGACGAACGGCCGCGCGTGAACGTGCTCATCGACGGCTTCAGCGACAGGCTCGCCACCGCGGTGATCGCGTTGGTAGAGGAGGCGCCGTGAGCATCTGGGATTCCGTCAAGCCGTCGAAGAAGTCCGTCACCGCCACCGCCGTCGAGGTCTCGAGCGATCAGAAATCACTCTCGCTCACCTGGAGCGACGGGCTGACCTCGCAGGTCTCGGCGCGCACGCTGCGCCAGTTCTGCCCCTGCGCGGGCTGCGTCGAGGAGTGGAGCGGCAAGCGCACGCTCGACGTCGACTCGGTGCCGCTGGACATGAAGATCGTCGAGGCCGCGCCGGTGGGGAACTACGCGCTGTCGTTCACCTTCGGCGACCTGCACCGCACCGGCATCTACCAGTGGCCGTACCTCAGGGAGCTTTCGACGGCGCCGGCTCCGGCGCCGCACTGACGGCGCGCGCGGGCATCACGCCCAGCAGCACGCCGCCCACGCACGCCACCGCGCCCAGCACGCCGAGCAGCGTCACCGGCTCGTCGAGCCAGGTCAGCGCCAGCACCCACGCCACGACGGGCACCAGCTGCGTCGTGGCGCTGCCGGTGGTGGCGCTCGTGAAGCCCATGCCCCACGTGAAGAGCATCTGCCCGGCGATCGACAGCACGCCGACGCCCACGCACAGCCACAGCGTCGACTGGCTCATCGGCAGCCACGACGACGCGGCGAACGGCGCGTTGGTGACGAGGCCGACCACGCAGAACGCGAAGAAGACAGTGACCGCATCGGTGTCGTTGCGCAGCTTGCGGATGGTGGTGATGGCGGCGCCGCCGGCCACCGCAGAGAACACGCCCGCGATCGCGCCGAGATCAGGCACGAGCAGGTTGTCGGTCGACGACGTCGAGAGCGTCACGAGCGCCGCGCCCACCGTCGCCACCACCAGCCCCAGCCGCTGCACGAGCGAGGTGCGCTCGCCCAGCAGCCACGCGGCGAAGACGGCCGCGTAGATCGGCGACGAGTAGTTGAGGACCGTGGCACGCGCCGCGCCGAGCCGCTCGATGGCGAAGAAGTACGTCACCACCGCCAGGCTCCCGAAGAAGCCGCGCAGCAGCAGCCAGCGCCACTGGTGCAACGCAGGTCGCTGCCCCCGAGCGAGGTAGAACGCTGCGCACCCGAGCGCGCCCACCATGAAGCGCAGCGTGGCCAGTTGGCTCGGCGAGACCTGCCCCGAGACCAGCCGCGCCACCACCGCCATCAGCCCGAAGAAGGAAGAGGACAGCGCGATGATGAGCGGGCCGTTGCGGCGCGGAGCTGACACGACGGCGGCTGCTTATGCCGATGGCTTCCCGGTTTCATGGAAATCCACGGCACAATGCCGGGCGTGAGTCCGCCTACCGATGACGAGCCGAAGTTCGACGGGCCGAGCCTCGACAGCGCGGGGAACCTCGACCGGCGTGTTCAGGCGGTCGAGCCGAGTGCGTTCCAGACGCCCGCCGCGCCACCGCAGCCGCTTGAGTTGGATCGCAGCGAGCGCTTTGCGCCGCAGCCGGAGAGCGAGCCGGAGCCGCCACCGCCTCCTCCGAAGCGACCGAGCGGTCTGAAACCGTTGCTCGTGGTCCTCTTCCTCGCGATCGCCGGGCTGGCAGCCTTCTTCATCTTCAAGCCCCGCATCCCGCTGCCGGAAGGCGTCACGCCCAGCACCCTCGGTTGGACGTCGGCGAAGGGTCAGCTGATCATCATGTCGACCCCCGCTGGCGCCAGCATCACCATCGGTGACTCAGTCGTGGGCACCACGCCGTGGGCCGTCGACAACCGGTGGGACGGAGACATCAAGGTGCGCATCACCGCGCGTGGTTACAAGACGTGGGAAGGCACGTTCACCGGAGGCGTCGACCAGACACTCAACGCCGAGCTACAGCCGCTCAAGAAATAGGAGACACGCATGGTCACCAACATCCTCGTCGGCGTCGATGGCAGCGCGCCGTCACTCAGCGCAGCACGGTACGCGATGGGCCTCGCCGAGCAGACGAAGGCGAAGCTGACGTTTCTCTTCGTCATCGAGACGCCGCAGGTCATCCCCTTCGGGCCGATGTCGGGCTACGTGACCACCTCGCCGGCGCGGTCAGAAGAAGACGTGAAGCGCGCAGAAGGCGTCGTCGAACAACTGGCGAAGGAGCGGCCTTCGCTGGGCATCACCACGCGCGTCGAGCTCGGCTCGCCGGAAGAGCTGCTCATCGACCTCGCGACGAAGCTGAACGTCGATCTGCTCGTCGTCGGCGCGCGCGGCCACAACGCCGCCCAGCGCCTGCTGCTGGGCTCGGTCAGCGATCGCGTGATGCACCACGCGCCCTGCCCCGCGCTGGTCGTCAGGCAACAGCCCTAGGTCGTGCGCACCGCCAGCGTCCGGCTGGCGACGAGCAGCACCATCCACACCGCGTCGGCGAGCGCCAGGTGCACGAGCTGCATCCACACCGGCGCCTGCAGCGCCACGTTGGTGAGGCCCGCGATGACCTGCAAGACCACGAGCGTCCACAGGGCGATCGTCCACCCGCGCGCGGCGTCAAACGTGAAGCGACCCAGCACCAACATCGCCGCGGCGGCCGCAACGGCGATGAGCGGGTGAAGAATGCGCAGGCGAATGAGCAGGTCGACGAAGGCGTTGTCGACCGACTGCTGCACCAGCGTGTCGCCGAGCGCCGCGATGGCGCCGCTCACGCCCACCACCATCACCAGCGACATCGCCACCCACGACAAGGCGCCGCCGAGGCCGCGCCACCGCGCCTTCACGTCGCCCACCCACGCGTGGAAGACGGTCAAGACCATCGCCGCCACCAGCAGGAACGTGTTGATGAGGTGAATCGACATCGCCGCCGCGCGCGACGCCGTGGCGTTGTTGGCCACCAGCTCGGCCTTCACCAACAGGGCGCCGAACGCTGCTTCGGTCAGCATCAACACGAGTGACGCGATGGCGAAGCGCCGCGCCGGGTGGCCGGCCTGGTGGGCGCGCACGCCCCAGGCGCAGACCAACATCGCCAGCAGCAGCGCCACGCCGCTCGTGGTGCGGTGCGTGTACTCGATGACTGTCTGAATCGTCGGGCTGCGGGGAATCAGCTCGCCGTTGCACGCCGGCCAGTGATCGCCACAGCCCGCGCCGCTCCCCGACGCGCGCACGTACGCGCCCCAGAGGATGACGAACAGCGACCAGACCAGCGACAAGACCGCGACGCGGCGAAACCCGGCCGACGACACGTCACTTCACCAGGCGCAGGTGGCCCTTCCGCGGAGGCGTCGGCTCATGCGGGGGCTCTTCTTCGCCTTCGGGCGTCGACGCCGCCACCTCGCGCAAGATGGCGCGCGGCCCCGGCTGAGGCGCTTCTTCTTCGTCGGCGTCGAGCGGCATCCGCACCTTCTGCGTCGCGGCCTCGACGAGCTCGCCCGGCATGTCGTCGGGGAACATCCACAGGTCTTGCGAGACGAGCGACGCGACGGCGTAGACGCACGACCACGGCAGCCCCACCGTGAAGCGGCGCCCGCCAAACGACAACGTCTGCCGCACGCCCCAGTCGCTGACCGAGAGGTCCGGCGGGTCGAAGCGGTACGAGATGTTCAGCCGCAGGTGGTGCTCGGTCTTGAACTGCTCGGGCACGATGACGCCAGGCCGGCGCGCGTCGAGGTGGACCTGCGTCAAGCCCTGCTCGAGCGCGGTCAGCAGGCGCGACTTCTTCTCGTTCTCGCGTCGATCACTCACGAATCACCGTCTCCGCATGGCGCGATCCATCTCGCGCTTCGCTTCTCTGTCCTTGATCGTGTCGCGACGATCCAACCCCGTCTTGCCCTTGCCCAGCCCCAGCTTCACCTTGGCGCGCCCCTCCTTGAAATACAGCTCGAGGGGAATGATCGAGTAACCACGTTCCTTCACCTTCGCCGCCCAGCGGTCGATCTCCGCGCGGTGCAGCAGCAGCTTGCGCGGCCGAATCGGCAGGTGGCTGAACGTGCTCGCCGGCTTGTACGCGCCGATGTGGGCGTTGTGCAGGAACAGCTCATTGCGCTCGGGCAACGCGTAGCTGTCAGACAGCGAGGCTTCGCCGTTGCGCAGCGCTTTGACCTCGCTGCCCATGAGCGCGATGCCGGCCTCGACGGTGTCGTCGATGGTGTAGTCGAAGCGCGCGCGCCGGTTCTCGCAGATGAGCTTCGTGCCGCTGTCGCGCTTGGCCGCCATGAAAGTCTTACGGGCCTTACTCTCAGCAGCGCGCTTCGTTGTCGAGCGCTACGGCGTCACCCGATGTCGAAGATGCAGACGTTCTGCCGGCACACCAGGCCCTGGCCCGCGCAGCAGTCGCCGTCGCCACCGCAGGTCTCGCTCTCTTGACGGCAGCGCTCGGGCGGCGGCGGCGAACACACCAACATCGCGCCGTTGCTGCGGCAGTCACCGCTGCAACACTCGGAGCCGACGGTGCACTGCGCGTCTTGCGCGCGGCAGGCCCGCGGCGCCCAGAAGGCCGAGATGTTCTGCGACCCGGTGCTCTGGCCAGGCAACCAGTAGCCCACCTGGCTGGGGTCGACGCCGGGCTGCGGGCTCTCGGCGATGGCCGACACCCAGATCTGCTGGCGGTTGGTGCCGCGCGTGCCCACCTGCGCGTTGCCGTAGTCGCGGCGCGACAGGTAGCTGACCCAGAAATAGCCGCCCGCCCTGAACGGCGAGAAGTGCGGCTGGAACGTGTCGGCGCCGCTCGGGCCACCCGACGCGTTGTCGAGGCGACGCAGCTCGGTGCCGTCCGGCTTCATCAGGTACAGCGCGCCCGCGGCCGTCTCGCTGCGGTTGTTCTCGCCGTGACCAAACGCCAACCACTGCGAGTCGGGCGACCACGACGGGTACGAGTCGGCGTTGCCCATGGGCACCGAGCCCGCGAGCGACGTGCCCTGATGAATCGTGCTGTACGCGCCGAGGGCGTCGGCGCCGGCCACCTGCACCACCGAGATGTCGCCCTGGTTCGAGTCGCCGCCCCAGCCACCGGGCGCCGGGAAACTGACGTAGGCGATGCGCGTGCCGTCGGGCGACCACGACGGGTGCGTCACGCGCTGCGGCGGCACGCCGGTGACGGTGACGGGCAGCCCCGTGCGCGGCGCGATGAAGCCCATCTCGTTGCCGCCGCCTTCGTTGCGGCTGACCACCATGCGCGTCTCGTCGGGGTTGAACGACGCGAACCACCAGCGAATCGTCTCGGGCGACATGTTGCTGGTCGGCCAGAGGGTGGGCGCCGGGTTGGGAGTGAGGTCGACCGTGAGGTCGAACACCGCGCCGATGTTGTCGCCGCCGCCCAGCCGGCCCGCCATGTAGCGGCCGCTCGGCGACACGGCGTGACAGCCGACGCATTGGTCGCCCTGCAGCGACGGCGGCGGTGACGGCATGAACTCTGTCCGCGTCGTCGTGCCGTCGTCGATGCGCACGATGCGACCGCGCGCGATGTCCCAGTAATAGACGCTGCCTGACACCGAGCCGTTCGCGAACCGCAGCGTCACCGGCGCGCTCTCGATCAGCTCCTGCGCGGCGGCGTCCCAACGGGTGACGACCAGCGTGGCGTCGGTGTCGGGGTGGGTCTGCGCCAGCGCGCGCCACGGCACGGGCTCGAGCACCGCGTGGTGATTGCCGTCTTCCGCCGCGTAGGTGTTGAACACGTAGTCGGCCTTGCTGATGCGCACCCGGAACACGTCGCCCGTGTTGCCCACGAGCCACTGCACGTCAGGCGGCACCACGTTCTGAGGAAAGAGCACGCGGTTCAGCGGGTAGACGACGGTCGGGGTACGCGCGGCGTCGACCACCGGCGTGCCCGCGAAGTTCGTCAGCGTCGGGTTGCCCGGCGTGCCCGGCACGAAGCGTACGAACTCCAGCTGAACCAGGACCGGCGCGGTGGCCGTCACCGTCACGCCGCCCACCCGGTAGCTGGCCGTGACCGTCGCGAGCCCGCCCGCGAGGCCCGTCGCCGTGAAACGCCCGGCCGGCGACGTGATGGAGCCAATGACCAGCTTGTCGACGGTGAACTCCACGTTGCTCGCGCGCGTCATCGAGCCGTCGGCGAAGTGCGCCGTCACCACGAAGTCCTGCGTGGGCTTCGAGCCGTCGAGCGACTGCAGCGTGGCCATCGGCGGGTCGAGTTCGATGCGCGTCAGCACCGCGCTCGTGGTGCCGCCACCCGCGCCGCCACCTGTCGTCCCGGTGCCGCCGCCCGTCGCGCCAGCATCAGTCCCCGCGTCGCGTGGCTGTTCGCCCGCCAGCTGACACGTCCCACCCGCGCAGACAAAGCCGGCGCCACACTCAGCCGTGCTGGTGCACGTCTGACCGCCGCCACACGAGCACGCCGAGAGAATCGCCGAGAGCACACCGATGACGAGCAGCCGCATGGGGCGCACTTTGCCCGGCCGACGCCGCGAGCGCACTTCGCTTCAGTGCGAGCGCAACAGCACGGCCATGTTGTCGATGAGCCGCGTGGTGCCGACGAAGGCCGCGACCAGCGCGCGCGCCGGCTTTCCGGCCTGCAGCGTCGTCAGCGGCGCCAACGACTCGGCGTCGACGAGCGCCACGTAGTCTTCACGCGCGTCGATGCCGCGCAGCTCGGCCTGCACCAGCGCGCGCAGCGTGGCGACGTCGGCTTCACCCGCCGCCGCGCGCCGCTGCACCTCGAAGAGCCCGCGGGAAATGGCCACGGCCCGCCGACGTTCATCCGCCGACAGGTACGCGTTGCGCGAGCTCATCGCCAGGCCGTCGGCCTCACGAATGGTGGGCATGCCGACGATCTCCACGCCGAGCTCGAGGTCCTTCGCGAGGCGCGAGATGACCTGCAGCTGCTGGTAGTCCTTCTCGCCGAAGAGCGCGACGTCGGGGCGGAACAGCGACAGCAGCTTGGTCACCACCGTCGCCACACCGCGGAAGTGTCCCGGCCGCGACACGCCGTCGAGGCCTTGGGTGACCTCTTCGACGGTGACGGAGGTCTGAAAGCCCGGCGGGTACACCACCGAGGACTCCGGCATGTACACGCCGACCGCGCCCGCGCTGCCACACTTGGCGAGATCGCCTTCCGCGTCGCGCGGGTAGCGCGAGAGATCTTCCTTCGGCCCGAACTGCGTCGGGTTGACGAAGATGGTCGCCGCCACCACGTCGGCGCGCCGACCACCTTCCCGCATCAACGAGAGGTGCCCGTCGTGCAGGAAGCCCATGGTGGGCACCAGCGCCAACGTCTGACCGCGCGCCCGCAGCGCGCCGGCCCAGGCGCGAACCTCGGCCGGCGTCTTCCACACCAACGGGGTCGTCATGGCCGCTGACTAGACGGGAGCGCCGTACACGCCGCTCTTCTCGTCGCCCGAGTCGCTCTGCACGTCGGGGTTCGACGCGACCAGCCGCATGTTCGTGGCCCGGAACGAGTGCTCTTCGTCGGGGAACGCGCCGTTGCGAACCTCGTCGAAGTACGCGCTCGCCGCGTCTTTCACGCTGCCGTCGAGCCGCGCGTAGTGCTTCACGAACTTCGGCTTGAAGTGCGGGTTGAGGCCCAGCAGGTCGTAGCTCACCAACACCTGACCGTCGCAGTGCTTGCCAGCGCCGATGCCGATGGTGGGAATCGAGAGCCGCGCGGTGATGGTCTTCGCGAGCTCCAACGGAACGCCTTCGAGCACCACCGCGTAGCAACCGGCCTGCTCGAGCGCGACGGCGTCGGACAAGAGCTTGCGCGCCGTGTCTTCGTCGCGGCCCTGCACCACGTAGCCGCCCATCTTGTGCACCGACTGCGGCGTCAGCCCCAGGTGCCCCATGACGGGAATCGACGCGCGCACGATGCGCGAGATGACGTCGGCGAACTCTTCGCCGCCTTCGAGCTTCACGCTGCCCACGCCACCTTCGATGACGAGGCGCCCCGCGTTGCGGACCGCGTCTTCCACCGAGTTCTGGTAGCTCATGAACGGCAGGTCGCCGACCACGTGGGCGCGCCTGGTCCCGCGGGTGACGGCGCGTGAGTGGTACACCATCTGATCCATGGTGACCGGCAGCGTCGAGTCGTGACCCTGCACGACCATGCCGACCGAATCGCCCACCAGCAGCACGTCGGCGCCCGCTTCATCAAAGAGGCGCGCGAACGTCGCGTCGTAGGCGGTGATCATGCAGATCTTCTGACCTGCATCCTTCAACTTCTTCAGCGTGTGGATGGTGACCGGCTTCATGGTTCACCTCCGCTATGTGGACTGCGGGTGGACCTCTCTGGACCGTTGCGCCGCTCGCAAAGAGTCGCCGCTCGAGAAGAGGTGTACAGCGACCTACTTCCTACTCGGCAGCGGCTGGTAATGCACGGTGCCCTTCTTCGTCTGGCGGATGACCTGCAGCAGGTTCTCCAGGTCTTCCGGGTTGTTGACGAAGTCGATGTCCGACGTGTTCACCACCAAAAGCGGCGTGTCGGAATAGTGGAAGAAGAAGTCGTTGTACGCGCGGCAGAGCCCCTCGAGGTACGCCACGTCGAACTTGCGCTCAAACTCGCGCGCGCGCTTCTTGATGCGCGCCAGCAAGACGTCCATGCGCGCCTGCAGATAGATGACGAGGTCAGGCTTGGTGACCTGCGGCCCCAGCGCGCCGAAGACACGCTCGTAGAGCGCCAGCTCGTTCTCGTCCAACGTGAGCGCCGCGAAGATGCGGTCCTTCGCGAACAGGTAGTCGCTGACCGTCACGTTCGCAAAGAGGTCCTGCTGGAAGAGCTCCTGCTGCTGCTTGAAGCGCGAGAGCAGGAAGAACATCTGCGTCTGGAACGCGTACTTGTTCCGGTCTGTGTAGAAGCTGGCGAGGAAGGGGTTCTCTTCCACCACCTCCATCACGCGACGGGCCTGAAAACGCTCTGCCACGATGTTGGTCAGCGACGACTTGCCGACCCCGATCGGGCCCTCGACGACGATGTAGCGGTGGTCCAGTTTCATGCGCGCCGGAGGCCGATTTTCCGGCCTGAAATGGAGGTCGGGCACAGAACCACAACCGCCTTTCCGGCGCAATGAAAGTCAGAAAAGGCTGAGCAAGATCAAGCCGTTGATTGACCCGACATGACGTGTCACGTATGGTCATGTCATGCCAAACCCGAGGGGGCAGCAGTCGCGAGTCGTGGCGCTGGAAGCAGCGCGGTCAGACGTCGAGGCGGTGCCGCAAGAAGTCGCGGCGAGCCCTCTCTACGGCGTGGCGATGTTGAAGATCGCCATGGAGCTCAAGAAGGCCGACGCCCGGCCCGTCGATGAGCTCATCACCGGCGTGCTGACGAAGATGCGCCTCGATGAAGCGGAATTCCGACGCTTCCTCGAGTCGAACGGAGGGCTTCTGAGGGCCATCGCCCAGAAGCGCTACACGTGAAGCAGCGTCGTCTGAAGATCCCCGCCGCCGTGCTCGAGCGCGCGAAGGCCGGCGCTGAGGCGCGCAAGCCGGTGCCGCCGCCGCAGTCGCCGAAGGTGCGCGCGCCGCTGGCCCGCGAGAAGGTCATCGCGGCGCTGAAGAAGCTGCACCCGATGGACTGACGTCTCCCTCTCCTCCGCGGCCGTGCAACTCCCTCGTGTCCAGCTCTTCGAGTTCAACGACTCGAGCTGGGCGCCGGCCATCGTGCGCGACACGCTCGTCGACTCGCTGAGCCGCGCCATTCGTTGGGGCGGCTTGCTCGACGGCGTCGTCACCCCGCTCCGCCGCGCGCTCGACGCTGCCGGCACACGCGAGGTCTTCGATCTCTGCGCCGGCGCTGGCGGTCCCGCAGCCGTGTTGTCGCGCGCGATGCCTGACGCGCACTTCGTGGTGAGCGACCTCTTCCCGCAGATCGACGCGTGGCAGCAGCTGCGGCTCGACTTCATCGCGGCGCCGGTCGACGCCACCAGGCCGCCTGATGCCCCGGGGCTCCGGCTGGTCGTCAACGCGCTCCACCATTTTCCGCCGCCGCTGGCGCGCGAGGTCTTGCGCGGCTTGTGTGCCGGTAGCTCGCCCGGCGTCTTCATCGTGGAAGGCCTGGTGCGCAGCCCGCTCTCGTTCGCAGCCATGGCGCCCATGGGCCTGGCCGCGATGCTGGCGACGCCGCTGCTGGCGCCGAAGCGGCGGTTGCTGGCCACCGTGATGCTGCCGGCGTCGCTGGCCGCGGCCGCGTGGGACGGCACCGTCAGCGCGCTGCGCATTCACACGCCGGAAGAACTGCACGCCATGGTGAACGATCTGCCCGGCTGGGACTGGACCTGGGGCGCGTACCGTCACTCGGCCGGCTTCGGCTCGGGCACGTGGTTCTGGGGAAAGCGACGATGACAGCGACTTGTGCACTTCACTTCGACGCGACGGCGGCGGGCACCTGCGAGCGCTGCGGCCGCTTCGCGTGCGAGACCTGTCTGGGCGACGGCGCGTTCTGCACCGAGTGCGCGCCGCAGGCGATGGACCCGTACGGCATGAACCGGCGGCTCGATCACTTCGAGGCCGTGCGCATCGCGCTCCGCCTCGTCGCCGCGGAGCTCCCGAAGCTGGCGCTCATCACGCTGCTCTTCTCGGTGCCGGTGGCGTTCGCGCAGTCGCTGGTGCCGGAAGGTGACGACTTCAAGACGCTCGCGCTGTCGTACCGCATCAGCAACCTGTTCGAGGTCTTCATGGGCGCCATCGGCACGCAGGCGATGCTGGCCATCCTCATCGCGCGCGCGGAAGGCCGCTCGCTGCGCGTGGGCGCCGCGCTGATGGAAGGCGTCGGCAACTGGCGGCGCTTCATCGGCGCGCGCATCCGCTCGGGGTTGTGGATCGTGTTCTTCACCCTGCTGCTCGTGCTGCCGGGCATCTGGCAGGCGGTCTTGCTGCTCTTCACCGGCACCGCCGCGCTGCGCGTGACAGACGTCGACGCGCTCGAAGCGTCGCGGCGCGTGGTGACGGGCCGCTTCTGGTCGGCATTCGTGGTGGCTGTGCTGTCTCTGGCCAGCGTCGTGGCGGTAGTGGTCGTCACCACCATCATCGCGCTGGTGCTCGACGAGACGTCAGTGCCGCGCTTCGTGCCCGAGCTGCTCACGGAGCTGGCGACGCGGTTCGCCACCGACGCGGTGGGCGGCGCGATCCTGCTCGTCAGCTTCGTCATGCTGCACGTCGACGCCGGCGTGCCCCTCGAGCCGATGCGCTGGCGCGAGCCGCCGCCTCGTCAGAGCTGACCCAACACCACTTCGCAGTCGAGTCCGCCGTTGCTGACGCGGTGGCGCGCTTCGATGCGCAGGCCGAGGTGCTCCGCGCCTTCCTGCAGCAGGAACGCGAAGTACCAGCCGCTGCACGCCGCGGTGAGCGACTTGCCCAGCGCGCGGTAGAGCGAACCGAGTTCGTCACGCTCGCCCACGCGCTTGCCGTACGGCAGGTTGGCGATGACGAGACCGCCCTCGCCGCGGCGCTGCAGCTTCGTCGCGTCGAGCCGCTCCAGCGTGAGCGCCTCGAAGACACCCGCCCGCTTCGCGTTGCGCCGCGCCGTGCCGAGCGCGCCGGCGTTGAGGTCTGAACCGAACAGCTCGCCCTTCACCGCGTCGCGGCTCCGCGGCATCGCTTTCCACGCGGCGTCGTCGTGCGAAGGGAACTGCTCGAACGCGAACGCGCGGTTGCGACCGGGCGCGAGGCCCGCCGCGACTTCCGCCGCCTCGATGAGCATGGTGCCGGAGCCACACATGACGTCCCACAGCGGCTCGCCGGCCTTCCACTGCGCCAGCCGCAGCACGCCGGCGGCCAACGTCTCACGCATCGGCGCGCGGCCAACCTCCTGCCGGTAGCCGCGGAAGTGCAGCAGCTCGCCCGACGTGTCGATGCTCACCTGACAGCCACGCTTGGTGCCGCGAAGAATCAACTTTGGCGCGCCGACGGTCGACGGCAGCGCGCCGCCCCATGTCGCGGCCTCGTCACCGAACGCGTCGATCTCGAAGGCCTTGCCATACGGCGCCAACGGCAGCCGGCGGAGCTCATCGACGCTGCGCACCTCGCCCACGCGCAGCAAGACGCGGCTCGCGACGCGGGACCAGAGGTTCACGTGGCGGTAGTCACCTTCCAGCTCGCACCCGCCGCTGACGAGCGAACCCGAGTAGCCGAGCTCGCCGAGCTCATCGCCGAGCGCGTCTTCGAGCCCCGGCGTGCAGCCGACGAAGAGCTGCTGTGGCTTCACGCGGCGCCCAGGGTACGGACGATCTTCGGCGCTACGCCCGTGGTCTCCAGCAACGCCGCCAGCCGCTTCTTCGCGATGCCGTTCGACTGCTGCACCCGCCGCGCGAGGATGAGCTCGTTCTTGAGCGAGTGCTCCCACCCGGCCAGCTCCGTCACCGTCACCTGGTAGCCGTGCGCTTCCAACACGAGCGCGCGGATGACGTTGGTGAGGTGCGAGCCGAACTCGCGGCGATGCCACGGGTGCGAGAAGAGCGCCTGCACCGCAGAGTCCACCTTCGGCCGCGCGTCTTTGAGCTGCTGCGCGACCTCGGCCTGGCAGCACGGCACCAGCGCGATGTGCTCGGCCTGGTGCGCGATCGCCACAGCCATCGCGTCATCGGTCGCGGTGTCGCACGCGTGCAGCGCCGTCAGCAGGTGCAGCTTCTGCGGGTAGTCGGCGTCGGCGATGTGCGCGGTCGCGAAGCGCATGCGGCCGTAGCCCAGCGCCGCCGCCCGCTCGGTGCCCTTGGCCGAGAGCTCCGGGCGCGACTCGACGTTCAACACCGAGCCGGCCGCGCGGCCCTTCATGAAGAGCTCGTACAGAACAAAGCCCAGGTACGCGTTGCCGCTGCCGACGTCGACCACCACCGGCGCCTCGAAGCGCGTCTGCACGTCGTCGAGCGCAGGCTGCAGCAACCCCACGAGGTGGTTGACCTGCTTGAGCTTGCGACGCGCGTCGGCGTTGAGCTGCCCGTCACGCGTGACGAGGTGCAGCGTCTTCAGCAACTCGATGGACTGGTTCTCGAGCAGCTCGCGGCGTACGTGCTTCGCCGCGACCGCTTCGCGTGCCTTCGACATCAGGCGGCGACGACTTCGACGATCTCCGGAATCGCTTCCTTGAGACGGGTCTCGATGCCCATGCGCAGCGTGGCCGTCGACGACGGGCAACCAGCGCAGCTGCCCTGCATGTGCAGGAACACGGTGCCGTTCTCGACGCGGTCGAGCGTGATGTCGCCGCCGTCCATCGCCACCGCCGGGCGGATCTCAAGGTCGAGGATCTCGCGAATGCGCTGCTCCATCGCGCCGCCGCCAGCGGTCTTCGCCGCTTCTTCCCAGGCCGCGATGACCTCCGGCTTCACCACCACGGCGCCTTCGGTGAGGTGCTTGTCGAGCGCCAGCATCACGCCGTCGTTCAGCTCGTCCCACTCACCCTCGTCGCCCTTGGTCACGGTCACGAAGTTGGTGCCGAGCATCACGCCGGTGACGCCCTTGATGTCGAAGAGCTTCTCGGCGAGCGGCGACTTCTCGACCGCCACGTCACGCGACGTGAAGTTCATCGCGCCGCGCGGCAGCAGCGACGTGTCGAGCACGTACTTCAGCGTGCTGGGGTTGGGCGTCCACTCGAGCTGGATGTTGACGGACATTTCGGTGTTCTCCTTGCGCCAGCCCTAAAGAGTCAGCGCGTTGAAATCAAGCCGTTCAACCCAGTCGTTCAGACTCGGGCGAGATGTCGGCGAGGTCCAGCTCCAGCTCGATGGGCAGCGCGGCGTCGACCTCCAGCTCCGTCGAGATGACGTCGAGGTCTTTGTCGGGCGCATCTTCTGCGGGGAGCATGTTCTCGACAGGCTTGCTGAGCTTGGCGATGCCTGACGGCCGACCCGGCAACGGCAGCATCTGGTTGGCCTCGCGCACATGCTGCACGAGCTGCCGCGCCACGAGGTCGACCATCTGGAACGCGAAGCGGTGTCCCGACGAGAAGAGCGAATCGAAGTGGCGATCGGTCATCTTCAACAGCGTCGCCGGCCCGGTGGTGAGGCAGCTCGCCGACCGGAAGCCCGCGTCGACGCAGGCCACCACGCCGAACATCGCGCCAGCGGGCAGGTTCGCCAGGGTCTTGCCGTTGCGGCCCACGGACACCTCGCCGTCGACGATGAAGTAGGCGCCGTCGGCCTTCTCACCTTCCGCGAAGATGGGGGTGATGTCCTCGAGCTGGATGACTTCCAGCTTCTGCGCCAGCGCCAGCTTCACCACGGCCGGCAGCCCGCGGAACGCCGGGTAGCGCTCGATCATCGCGCCGTCAGCGCGCGGCCCCGGCGGCAGCGGAGGCGTGTGCACGTCACCCGAGCCGGAGGGCACGATGCGCTCGTTGGTGCTGCGCAGACGACCGCAGAGATCGATGCAGATCTTCTTGAGCACCTTGAAGGCTGCGGGCGTGAACGCCGCGCGCATGGCGTGGAACTCGTCGGCGTCGATCTGATGCGCCGGCCCGGTCTGCGTGACGATGGCGGTGCCCGAGCGCGGCCCGTCGTCGACGAGCGCCATCTCGCCCAGCACGTCGCCGCGCCGCGCGTAGGCGACCGCGACCGGGCGGTTCTGACCGGCGGTGGTGGCCACCGACACCTCGGTGCCCTCGCCGAGCACCCACATGGCCTTGCCGGGGTCGCCTTCGCCGAAGAGCACGTCGCCAGCGACGAGCTCGACGGGCCTGAAGAGCCTCAGCACATCGTTGAGATCGTCGTCTTCGACCAGCGCGAAGAGCGGAATGGAGCGGATGAACTGCGCCAGCGCCGGGTTGGCTGAACTCATCGGTTCCTTTCCTAGCACGGCCGCGCGACTACACTGCCGCACTCCCCATGACATTCCGTCCCTTCGTGTTGGTCGTCGTCTGGTCGTCCCTCTCTTTCGCGCAGCGCGTCTCGTTCCCGGCCTTCACCGGCAAGAACGCGGCGGCCGTGCGCACGCAGGTCATGAACACGGCCTGCGACACGCTCGACTGTGTGTCGCCGTCGACCGTCACCACGAAAAACAAGCCTGACTGGAAGAAGGCCAAGAAGGCCGGCGTGCAGTCCTTCGTCACCGGCGTCGTCGGCAAGAAGGGCCTCGAGCTGTCGGTCTTCAACAAGGCCGGGAAGCCGCGCGCCAAGAAGACGTTCCCGCTCGACCGCACGGGCACGTTGTCGGCGAAGAACCTCCAGGGCGCGATGGACCTGCTCGGCGTCACCATGGACAGCGCGCCCGCTCCGGCACCGGCTCCGGCGAAGAAGGAAGAGACGCCCGACGTCGCGCCCGCGCCTGCGCCCACCAGGTCGGTCGCGGCGGCCCCCGAAGAGAAGACCGAAGAGCCCGCGCCTGCGCCGCGCGCCAGCACCAAGAAAGCCGCCGCCGAGCCCGCGCCGAAGAAGGCCGACGGGGCGAAGCCGCGCTTCCTCGTCCTCGATGTGGGCGCCGACGTCTTGAACCGCACGCTCACGTGGGACCAGCTCGCGACGGGCAACCTGCGCGGCTACAGCTCGTCGCCGGTCTTCGTGGCGGTGCGCGTGGGCGCCGAGTTCTACCCGCTGGCGCTGACGGGCCGCGACGACCTGCTTTCCGGGCTCGGCGTAGAAGCGAACGTCAGCTTCGCGCCGTGGCTGCAGTCGTCGCTGTCGACCGCGCCGGCGCCCTTCCCCACCAGCTTCCTGCGCTTCGACGGCGGCATCCGCTGGAACATCGTGCCGGTGAAGGCGTTCCCGTTCGCCATCACGCCGTACGTGGGCGTGCGCCACCAGAGCTTCACCACCTCTGCGCTGAGCGACGGCCGCCGCCTCGATGGCCTGCCCAACATGTCGTACCTCGGCCTGCGCGCGGGCCTCGGGCTCGACGTGCCCATCGTGAAGGACGTGTTCTCGATCTTCGGCCGCTTCAGCGTCATCCCCACGTTCTCGTCGGGTGAGGTCATCTCGCCGACGTACTTCGCGAGCGGCTCGTCGTTCGGTCTCGAGGGCAACGCCGGCGTGGCCGTGCGCATCCTCATCATGGAGATCCGCGCCAGCTTCGAGATCGCGAACCAGGGCCTGACGTTCACCACGCAGCCCACCGACACGTACGTCGCGGCGGGCGCGAACGATCGCTACCTCGGCGGCAACCTGACGCTGCGCTTCGGGTTCTGAAACGGGTCAGCCGACGACGCGGTTTCGACCGGTCTTCTTGGCCTTGTAGAGGTTCGAGTCGGCGACCTTGATGAACTGCATGGGCTCGGTCATGTCGCCGGTGAGATCGGCGACGCCGATGGACAGCGTCACCTTGATGTCCTTGCCCTCGAAGACGAAGCGGTGGTCTTCGACCAGCCGGCGGATCTTCTCGGCCAGCTTGCGCGTGTTGTCGCCGCCTGACTCGGGCATCACGTAGGCGAACTCTTCGCCGCCGTAGCGCGCGAAGCACTCTTCCTTGCGCACGCGCGGCTTGATGGCCGCCGCCAGCTCGCGCAGCACGTAGTCGCCCGCGAGGTGGCCGTTGACGTCGTTGATCTGCTTGAAATGGTCGATGTCGATCATCATCAGCGAGAGCGCGCGCTGGTATCGGTGACACCGGCCCATCTCGCGCTCGATGAACTCGAGGAAGAAGCGCTTGTTGTTCACCTGCGTGAGGCCGTCGCAGATGGTCAGCGTGTAGATCTCTTCGTAGTACTGCTGCTCGATGTTGTTGCCCGAGAGGAACTTGAAGATCGCGCTGCCGATCTTCACCAGGTCCCCGGACCGCAGCGGCTGCTCTTCGCGGATCTCTTCGTCGTTGAGGTACGTGCCGTTGGTCGACTGCAGGTCGTTCACGAAGAACCGGCCCGCGCGGTGCGTGACCTGCGCGTGCCGTCGACTGACGTTGTCCATGTCGATGACGATGAAGTTCTTCTCGTCGCGGCCGACGGTGAACTCGTCTTCGTCGATGAGCGGGTATTTCTTTCCGAGGAAAGGCCCCGCGATCATCACGAGACAGCTTTCCCCGCTGGCCCGAACGTCCTTCAGCTTCGAGATCTTGGTGACGCGCGTTTCGCCGCTCATCGGGGTGCATTCCTAGCACAGCGCGTCGCGGCGCCAGCCTTGTAGGCACAGGGCCTACTGCGCCGCCAAATTGCCACCTTCGCGAGGCGAAACCGCGCTGCCTATGGTGCGCGCGCATGATGTACCGGTCTGTCGTCGTCGCGTGTCTGGGGTTGTTCGCCTGCGCCAAGCGCGTCGCCACCATTCCCCGAGAGAGCACGCTGTCGCTGGCCGGGCAGAGCGCCATCTACCGCCCGTGGCAGCAGGTCGAAGAGCTGTGTCTGGTGCCCGAAGCGCAGTTCGTGGGCGAACAGCAGGCGCTCACGCGCGTGCTGGCCGAGTGGCTGGGCAAGACCTCGGCGCCCGTCGACGGCGCGTGGGACGAGGAGCACCTCGGGCTGCTCGAAGAGGGCGCGCGCGTGCTGCCGCCCATCATCACCTCACAGCGCGACGCGCTCACGCGGGCGAAGCGCTGTCGCTTCAACGGGCTCTCGGCCCCGCGCGAGCTGCTCGACCAGGCCGATCGTCGCGCCACCGAGGCCGCCGACACCGCGCCGCTGATTCGTGCGCGGCTCGCGCTGGCGCAATGGAAAGACGTGCGCCCCGTCGCCCAGGCCACGGCGTTCGACGAAAGCTGCCGCCTCAAGGCCGCGCCGAAAGCGCCCATCCTCTATTACGCAGCCGAAGACGAGACGGCGCGCCTCGAGTGGCTGTTCTGCGACGGCTCGAAGGTGGTGGCGTCGGTGGGCAACCCGCCTGCGTGGGAAGCGAGCCCCAACGCGAAGAAGTCGAAGAAGCAGCCCGACCCGCAGCAGTACCTGCAGCTCGCCGCAGCCTACCCGTCGGAGAAGATCAGCCGCGCGCCGAAGCCGCCAAAGAAGAAGAAGAGCGACGACGACTTCTCACTGGAGCCGAAGGACGACGCGCCGTGATCAGCCGACGGCTTCGCCGATGTGCTTCGCGGCCCAGCGCGCGATGCCGTAGATGGTCTCCTGCGGGTTGACGCCCAGCGACGTCGGCAAGACCGAGCCGTCGACCACGAAGAGGTTGTCCATCGAGTGGTAGCGCAAGTGCGGGTCGACCACCGACGACGACGCGTCTTTCCCCATCGCGCAGCCGCCCATCTGGTGCGCCGTCAGCACGCGCACGCGCACGGGCTCCCACGGCGCGCGGTCGAGCTTGTCGAGGTCTTCAGGCCGCTCCATCACCACGGGGTCGCTGTGCAGCGACTGCACCTTCGTGGCGCCGGCCGCGAACTGGATCTTCGCCATCTCCTTGCACGCGGTGCGGAAGGCTTCCCAGTGCGCAGGCTGGAAGTCGTAGTTCACCGAGTAGCGGAAGCGCGCGCCGTCCTTCAGGCGAACCGTCGCGCCCGTCTCTTCTGGCAACAGGCCGTCGATGGTGAGGGCGATCATCGCGTTGAGGTGCGGCAGCTTCGTCGTCAGCTGCTGCACCTGCGCGCCGGTGCCCGACGACACGATCGCGCCCAGCATCGGGTGCACCGGCGGCACCTCGAGGAAGAAGCCCAGCTGACCGGCCGAGCGCTCGCTGAACTGGTGCGAGTACACGCTCTGCGGCGCGCCCGAGAACGCCTTCACCTCGTGCGGGAACTCCGCGAGCATCGCCACCACCGGGTGCAGCCACGTGCGTGAACCGACGCGCCCTTCAGAATCGAGCCCGCTGCGCAGGAGCAACCCGGGGGAATTAATCGCCCCGCCGCTGACGACGACCAGCTTCGGCTTCACCGTCACGCGCACGCCGGTGGGCACGTTCTTCACCGGGTCGATGACCTCGGCGTGCACCGCAGCGACGCGGCGGTGGCTCCAGTCGAGCGAGCGCGCCGAGACGTTGGCGTACAGCTGCAGGCCCTTCTCGACGGCGTCAGGCAGCGTCGTCACCAACATCGACTGCTTGGCGTCGACGGGGCAGCCCATGCCGCAGTAGCCGAGGTTCAAGCAGCCGTTGACGTTGCGCTTGATGAGGCCGCGCGAGTACCCGAGCTTGTCGAGCCCGTCCCACAGCACCTTGTTGTTCGCGTTCATCATCGCCTCCGGCCACTCGGCGATGCGGAGGCGCTGCTCGATGGCGTCCCAGTGCGGCGTGAGCGCTTCGGTGGTGACGGTGTCGATGCCGTGCGCGTTCTTCCACACGTCGATGATGCGCTGGGGCGTGCGGAAGCTGCTGCACCAGTTCACCGTCGTGCCGCCGCCGACGCTGCGGCCCTGCAGCATGGTGATGGAGAGGTCGTCGGTCGTGCGGTTGCCGAGCTCCTGGTACAGGTTCGGGAACGCGCGGGCCTCGGTCATGTCGAACTCGCGGCGCGTGTGGTACCCGCCCTCTTCCAGCAGCACCACGTGCTTGCCCTGCTTCACGAGCTCGAGCGCCGTCCACGCGCCGCCGGCGCCGCTGCCGATGACGCAGACGTCGCACTCGAGCGCCACGTCAGTGGTGAGATCTTCAGCGGTGAAGATGCGGCCCGTCGTCACGGCGTCACCTCAGGCTCGACGTAGATGCCGGGGCTCGGAGGTCGCGGCGCGTCGCCGCCCTTCCACACCGGCGCGTTGGGATCATGAATGCCGGCGGGCGGGCCCGAGTAGCCCACCGCCGCCCACGTCTCGGCGTTGCCGTAATACGCGGCCATCACCGTGCCGCGCAGCGCGAGGAAGCCCGTGCGCCGCAACGTGAGGCGGCTGTCTCGCCACTCGGCCAACACCACGTCCTGCTCGTCGACGCCGAGCTGCGTGAAGGGCTTCGTGCGGCGCGCGAACAGGAAATTGGGCAGCGCGTTCTCGAAGAGCATCAGCAGCTGCTTCACCTCGTTCTGCGTCACCTCTTCGAGCATCGCGAGGACGCCGTCACACGCCACGGTGGTGCGCAGCGAGTCGGGCGAAGGGAAGTGCGCGTGCGCGGGAATCAGGCGCTGCACGATGGCGTGCATGACGGCGTATTCGCGCGCGTCGAGCACCTTGAGGCCGTCCGGCGCGGGCGTCGCGGCCGACGGGCGCGTGAAGAGCCAACCGGCGCCACCGAGCGCGAGCAACGCGCCGCCGAAGAGGCCCTTCTTCAAGAAGCCGCGACGCGAGTTCCGCTCACCAGGAGGGGGCAGGTACATCTTCATGGGGCGCGGAAGGTACCAGCTTTCAACCGACGCTCGAATTGTGCGCCCCGACGGTTACTTGACGCCGATCACGCGCCTCCACTTGGCCGTCGCGAAGTCGAGGAACGCCGCGGGCGCCGTCTCGAAGGCCGGGTCGGCCTGGAACTCGCCGCCAGCGAACTCCGTCTCGCCCACCTGCTCGCGCGTCTCGCCGCGCAGCGCGAACTTGGTGGGGCCCTCGTAGAGCAGCAGCTTGGCGGTGTCGGGCGACACGTCGCTGCGGCACCCCAGCTTGTAGAGAAATGAGATCTCCCCGAAGCCGTTCTCGTCGACGTCGGTCACCTCGACCGAGTCGTCGTAGAGCTCGAGCGCGAGGTCGAACACGCACTGCTTCACGAAGTCCTTCGCCTGCCACACCGCTTTGCCTCCGAGCGTGTGCGTCACGACGAGCTCGCGGCTGCGGGCGTAGCCGTCTTCGACCTTCTTCGACTTCACGTCGGTGAGGTTGAACTTCACCAGGTGCTCGCCGGCCATGTCGGTGAAGCGCAGCTCACGCGAGGTGCCGCCCTTCTCTTTCTTCCAGGCCGTCATCGTCGACGCCGGGCGGGCGCCGACCGATTTCGCGCCGGTGCGCAGCCAGTCGAGCTCGCGCTCGGCCATGCCCAGTTCCCGCGAGCCGCTGCAGCGCCCGGTGCTGAACGAGCCGTCGTCGTTCTTCCACGCGTGCACCAGCCACGCCTGGCCCTTCTCAAACGAGAGGCCGCAGGGCTCCGTCGAGAGCACCCGCGTCAGCATCGTCACGTCGCCCTTCCAGACACGCTTCACGGTGAAGGTCGTGGCCGTGGCCGACACCGGCCTGAACATGCCCTTGTTCGACGGGGGCGTCGTCGGCACCGATTCGCCCGCCACGCCTTCGAAGATGACGTCGGCCGACGCGAGGTAGCTCTTCAGATCCTTCGCGGGCGCTTCGCAGGTGCACGCCTCAGCGGGAATGAAGGACCACAAGACGGTGAGCGCACCGACGAGTCGAATCATGACGCGAGACGGTAGCAGCCGTGACGCCGATCAATCGCCTTCCTTCACGCGTCGACTAGCATCGCGTGCCATGTCGACCGCAACGTTGGCGATGGTTCTCGCAGGAGGCGCCGGCACGCGCCTCGATCCGCTCACCCGTGAACGCGCGAAGCCGGCGGTGCCCTTCGGTGGCCGCTACCGCATCATCGATTTCTGCCTCTCGAACTTCGTCAACAGCGGCATCTTCAAGGTGAAGGTGCTGACGCAGTACAAGTCAGACTCGCTCAACAACCACATCTCGCGCACGTGGCGCATGACGGCCTTCCTCGGCCATTACTGCGAGACGGTGCCCGCGCAGATGCGCACCGGCGGCGATTGGTACAAGGGCTCGGCCGACGCGATCTTCCAGAACCTGAACCTGATCACCGACGAGCAGCCCGAGACGGTGTTCGTGTTCGGCGCCGACCACATCTACCAGATGGACGTTCAGCAGATGCTGGGCTTCCACCGCGCCAAGAAGGCCGACTGCACGGTCGCGGTGCTGCCGGTGCCCATCGAGCAGGGCAGCGAGTTCGGCATTCTCCACGTCGCTGAAGACGGCGAGGTGAAGGACTTCATCGAGAAGCCGAAGAACCCGCCGCCCATGCCCGGCGATCCGACGCGGTGCCTGGCGTCGATGGGCAACTACATCTTCCAGACCGAGACGTTGGTGCGCGAGGTCACCGAAGACGCGAAGAACGACAAGTCGGCGCACGACTTCGGCAAGTCGATCCTCGCGACGCTCAACTCGCGCGCGCGGGTGTACGCGTACGACTTCTTGCAGAACCAGGTGCCCGGCCTCGCGCAGCGCGAGATGGGCTACTGGCGCGACGTCGGCACGCTCGACGCGTACTTCGAGGCCAACATGGACCTCATCGCCGTCGAGCCGATCTTCAACCTCTACAACCAGGCGTGGCCCATCGTCGCGGCGCGCAACTCGTTGCCTCCCGCCAAGTTCGTCTTCTCAGACCCCGTGCAGAAGCGCATGGGCCGCGCGCTCGACTCGCTCGTCAGCGAGGGGTGCATCATCTCGGGCGGCCTGGTGCACCGCTCGGTGCTGTCGCCGCGCGTGCGCGTCAACTCGTGGGCCGAGGTGACCGACTCGATCCTGATGGAGAACGTGGAGATCGGCCGGCACTGCGAGATCCGCCGGGCGATCATCGACAAGAACGTGACGATCCCCGCCAACACGAAGATTGGCGTGGACCTCGAAGAAGACCGAAAGCGCGGCCTTCACGTCACCAAGAGCGGCCTCGTGGTCATTCCCAAGGGCGCGCGCATCAGCTGACGCGCAACGCCGCGAGGAACGCGTCGTTCTCCTCGGTCATGCCGACCGACACGCGGATCCACTCCGGGAGCCCGTAGTTGGCCAGCGAGAGCACCGAGATGCCGCGCTCGGCCAGCGCGCGCACGAACTCCGGCGCGCCGACACGCACGGTGACGAAGTTGCCCTGCGAGGGCAGCACCTCGAAGCCGCGCTCGCGCAGCAGCATCGTCAAGCGGTCGCGTTCACGTCGCACCAGCGCCACCGAACGCTCGAGGTGTTCGTGCTCTGACAGAGCGGCCAGCGCCGCCGCCTGCGCCGAGCTGCTGACCGAGAACGGCGCGCGCACCGACTGCGCGGCCGCCAACAACCGGGGCGCGCCCATCGCGTAGCCGACGCGGAGCCCGGCGAGGCCCCACGCCTTCGAGAACGTGCGCAGCACGACGACGTTCTCGAAGTCACGCAGCAACGAGACGCCCTCGCACGCGTGCGGCGGCGCCACGTACTCGGCGTACGCCTCGTCGACGATGACGGTGACGGTCGGCGGCACCCGCGCGACGAAGTCACGCAGGGCCTCGTGGGGAACGAACGCGCCGGTCGGGTTGCCGGGGTTCGCCAGACACACGATGCGGGTGTCGTCGGTGATGCCCGCGAGCAGCGCGTCGAGATCCGTCGAGAGCGACGTCCCACACTCGACGTACGCAGCACCGACGCGCTTCGCCGCGAGCCGGTAGCCCACGAAGGTCCACGCGGGCGCGACGATGCGCGCGCCCGTGGCCAGCGCGGCGACGAGCTCGAAGATGAGCGCGGTCGACCCCGCGCCCATCAGCACATGCCCGGCGTCGACGGCGTGTCGCCTGGCCAGCGCGTCACGCAGCGCCGCGCAGGTCTCGTCGGGGTAGCGCTCCGCCGCGAAGCTCCGCAACGCGCGGCCCACCGACGGCGCCGCGCCGAGCGGGTTCTCGTTGTTCGACAAGACGATGTGGGGCGCCTGGTAGCCCGACGGCTCGCTGCGGAGCCCGGCCCTCACGACGCCCTCCGCAGCGCAGCCGGGACGTTGACAGCACGACGCTCACCGAGCGCACGCGCGGCGACCCCTTCGTACTTCACAGCGTCCACCGGCCAGGCGTTCAACGGCGCACCATCGGTGTCCGCTGCCTCCACCGCGTGAGCGAGGAACACGTGAGACATCAAGAGCGTCGTCACCAGCCCACAGCGCTCCGCTGGTGCACCGGCGTCGAGCAGCAACGCCGCGAACGCGAGCCCGACGTTGGGTGCTGTCTGCGGGTTGGGCCGCGCCGCGTCGAGCAACTCGTGAATGCGCCAATGCCGTCGGCGCAAGGGCCCACTGCCGACGAAGCCCAGCAGCGCCACGCGGCGCTCGTCGGCCGGGCGAAACGGAACGCCGAAGCCACCGACGGGCCCCGGGTTCGCGGCGCGAAACTCGGCGAGCCGCGCGGCGACGTCGGCCACCGTGAAGTCTTCGCCGAGGTGCGCCGAGAGGAACGAGAGGCACCGCGCCGCGCCCAGCACCGCGCCTGGCCCCATCACCTTGCCGGCGGTGACGAGCTGCGAGCCGAAATACCCGGCGGTGGCGTCGCCCCAGCTCGAGAGCAGCCGCGAGAGCTTCAGCGGCCACACGCGCGCGTCGGGCGAAGTGCTGGCCACGGTGATGAGCCGCATCGCCTCGCGGTTCAGCGGCGTGAGCTCGATGCCGAGCGCCGCGAGGTTGGCGTCGAAAGGCCCGCTCCACACGTTCACCCAATGTTGAAAAGCGCTCTGCCCGCAGAAGCGGTTGTCGTCGCGCTGGATGAGGCCGACGCGCGTGTCGATGGGGCTCACGAGCGCACCTCCTCGACGTAGCGGAACGCCGGCGTCTGCGTCGGGTACTTCATGACCGAGCCGGACGCCGTGCACGCCGCTTCCGCGAGCGCCACCGGCAGCCGCGCCAGCACACCGAACGAGATCAGCCGCGCGCGGTCCTCGAAGCCGAGCAGCCGCAGCAACGCCCACGCCGCGGCGTCGCGCTTCCACACGAGCCACGGGTTGAACGGGCTGCGCTCCCCGAACCACCGCTTTGCGTCGTCACACAGCTGCAGCCAGCCTTCCGCCGACGTCGCACCCTGGGCGACCTCAGGCAGCGGCGCGCTTCGCTGGGCGAGCCACGCGAACACAGGCTCGAGCGCCTGGAGCTCCGCCATCGTGCGCTGCGCCAACGCGAGCGCGGCGATCGACGGCAGCACCTCTTCGGGCGCGCCAGCGACCTTCGCCAGCACGCCTGCGTGCACGCTGCCGTCCGCCACGTGCAACGGGGCGAGCCACGTCAACGCACGCGAGAACGCCTCGCGCTCGACGTCGTTCGGGAGCTCACCGCAGAGCGAGAGCCAGATGACGTCAGCGAAGCCGACCGAGTGGCCGAGCTCGCGTTGCACGGCGTAGCCATGAATGCGCGGGTCATCTGCGGGCTCGACCACGTGCGCCGACAGCTGCGTGGGGAACACCACTCCATCGAGCAGGCCTTCGAAGGTCTTCACTTCGCGCCTCCGCCCTGGCGCTTGAGGCTGTTGACGCGGTCGGCCACCACCGGCGAGACGACCGTCGGGTCGATGTCGAGGTCGATGATGAACGGCGCGTTGGTGGACATCGCCTGCTCGAGCGCCGCGTCGAGGTCTCGTTCGAAGCGCACGGCGACGCCGTCAGCGCCTTGCGAGCGCGCGAACGCCACAAAATCGGTGCGCGGCATCTGCGTCTCGACTGGCCGCATGCCCACCGCCGTCATGCCGTGGCGGTTGAGCCCGAACTGCGCGTCGTTCATCACCACCCACACCACGTTGGCGCCGTACTGCACCGCGGTGTTGATCTCGTTGTTCATCAACATCGCGCCGTCGCCCACCACGGCCACCACGCGCCGACGACCGGCGAGCGCGGCGCCCAGGCAGCCCGTCGTGAAGTGACCCATCGAGCCCCACGCGGCCGCGGTGCGATAGCGACCGTGCGTGTCGAAGCGGAGATGCGCGTTGCACCACGTGAAGCTGGTGCCCGACTCGCTCATCACCAACGCGTCAGAACGATTCACGACCGCGCGCTGCAGTCGCTGCATGACGAACGGAGGACGAAGCGAGGCCTCGGCGCGCGGCGCGAGCGTCTCGACCTCCTGCACCTCGAGCGGCTGCCAGGCAGGCAGCGTCTTGAACCAGCCAGTCGCCTCGGCCCGTGCCAGCAAGGCGCTCGAGAACGCGGCGGCATCAGCCACTACGCCGAGCCCCGGCACCTGCGGGAACGCCGCGCCGAACGCGCTCGCGTCGGTGTCGACGTGAATCCACCCGGCCGACGGGCAGTGGCCGGGCGCGAGGAAAGACGTCACCTCGCCCAGTCGGCTGCCCACCACGAGCGCGTGCTTCGGTTTGCGGGTCGCGAAGAACTCACGAACGCGCGGCGTGCCGCCCGCGCCGCTGACGCCGACGAACTGCGGGTGCGATTCAGGGAAGACGCCCTTGGCGCGCGGTGAGGTGATGACGGGCAGGTTCGCCCGCTCAGCGAAGCGCACGAGCGAATCGGAAGCGTGGCGCGCGCCGTGACCGAGCCACAGCACCGACGGGCCATCTGCGAGCTGGCGCAGACACGCGTCGAGCGTCTCGACGTCGGGCGCGGGCCTCGAGATCTTCCAGGCCGCAGGTGCCTGGAGCGGCGCTGGCATCAACTGCGTTTGCAGCGACTGCGGCAGCCCGAGGTGGAACACGAAGCCGCCGTCGCGCTGGAAACCCCGGCGGATGGTGGCGAGCACGTTGGTGAGCTCGTCGACCGTCTCGGGGATGGCGACGTCGTGGAAGATGGACCCCGGACGCGTGAGGTCCGACGGCATGCTGGCGAGGCTCGTCTCTTGAACAGCGCCGCGCCCCACCTGCGGCCGCGACGTGAAGCCGGAGATGAGGAGGTACTTCGCCCCGTCGACCCGCGCGGCCATCGCCGCGTTCAGCACGTTGAAGATGCCCGGGCCCGTGGTGACGACGGCGACGCCGGGTCGGCCGGTCTCGAACCACGACTCAAGCGCCGCGAAGCCCGCGCCCGCCTCATGGCGGAAATGAAAGAAACGAATGGGCGTGTTCGAGAGCCCGGCAGAGAACGGCGCGATGCCGCCTCCGAGCAACCCGAAGGCCTCACGAACACCGGCGTCGTACAGCGATTGGGCAATGGCGCGAGACACACTGGGCGCTTCCGGCTTTGCCCACACTGCGTTCGATGCACCCCACCCCACTACGACCTTCGACGTCTCAGACATCTTTCAGATCTTTCCCCCCGACTGCTGCGGTTGAGGGCGCGCGCGCTAGTGCAACCGACGCGCGAACACCAGACCCCTCAGCGAAAGAGCTTCTCGAAGAAGCCCTGGGTGGGCGGCGCGACGAGCCACTCGACGTCGTTGCTCTCCACGCGCCCCCGAAACGCCAGCGGGTGCGGCTCGCTCTGGCTGAAGCCGTGCTTCGGCGGCGCTTCGAAGACGAGGCGCACGCGCCAGGTGCCGGGGTCGAGCGCGTAAGCCCAACCGATGCGCTCGGCGCGACCGGCGGGCTGCGTGCAGGCGAGCGTCTCGTTGCGCTCGTGGCGACCGCCCGGCGGCAGCAGCGTCCAGTCTTCACCGACGCCGCACGGCAACACCGCGCCTTCGCCGGGCAGCACTTCCCTGCCCTGGGCGTCGTGGACGACCAACCGGCGGTTCCACCAGAAGCACAGCGCGAGCGGCGCGGCGCCGGTGTTGATGAACGTCGAGACGAGCTGGCCGTCGACGACACGGAGCTCGATCGAGAGCGCCGTCATCAGTTCAGCGACGGCGTCAGCTCCGAGAAGAAGCCGCAGCGGCTGGGCAGCGGGCGCTCCGGGGCTGCGTCGGGCACGCGCGACCACGGGTCGTCGGTGTGCACGGTGTCGAACCACACGAGCGCGTCGATGTCGGCGCGGCCGGTGCCGGCGTTCCACACCGGCGGCGTGCGCTGCGCCCTGGCCCGGAGCTCGCCCACGCGGGCCTTCGCCTCGTCGAAGTAGCGGCGGCGCTCGGCGCGGATCTGCGCGATGGACATGGGCTGCTCGTGATCGCCGGCCGCGAAGCTCTGCGCGGCTTCGGTGAGCGCGTCGACCGTCAGCTCGATGGGCTTCACGTCGTTCATCGGGCGATCGACGTGACGCCAGACGCCGTCGAGCCAGCCCAGGCGGTACTCGGTGAGGAACTCGTGGCCGTGGTCAGCGACGAACTCGATGGCCGAGAGGATGAACTCGATGTCTTCGTCGCTGCCGTAATACGGCAACGTCACGCGCACCCAGCCGGGCTTGAGCCCGACGAGGCCCCGCGCGATCTGCCGCCGGTACAGCTCGGACTTCGGGCGATCGATGCCGAGCAGGCGATGGCCGTACGGCCCCGCGCAGCTGCAGCCCGCGCGGTTCTGGATGCCGAAGAGGTGATCGAGCAGCGCCGAGACGAAGTCGTGGTGCAGCCGCTTGATGTTGAAGCTCAAGATGGGCAGCCGCTTCACGTTGGTCGGCCCCAGCAGCTGAATGCGCGGGTGCCGGCTGAGGCGGTTGAGCGCCACCTCGGCGAGGTGCACGTCGTGCTCGAGCAGTCGCTGCGGTCCGGCCATCTCCTTCACCAGGAAGCCGATGCCCGCGCGGATGTCACCGAGGATGGCGGGCGTGCCGCCCTCTTCGCGCTCGTCGAGGCGACCGACGTAGTCGACGGCGGTGTGCTCGAACGAGGCCACGTAGTCGACGGTGCCGCCGCCCGGCCGCTCGGGGCTGCGCGTGCGGAAGAAGTCGCGGTGCGCCACCAGCACGCCCGAGCCCTCAGGCCCGCCGATGAACTTGTGCGTCGACAGGTAGATGGCGTCGATGCGCTCGGCGTCGTCACCGGGGTGCATGTCGATGGGCATGTACGGCCCGCCCGCCGCGTAGTCGAAGCACGCGTACGCACCGTATTTGTGCAGCAGCCGCGACACGGCCTTCACGTCGGTGATGACGCCGGTGACGTTCGACGCCGCCGAGAACGCGCCGAGCTTCATCGGCCGGTTGGGGAACGCGGCCAGCTTGCGCTCGAGGTCTGCGAGGTCGACCTGACCAGTCGGCGTCAGGTCGATCGCCACCACCTCGGCGATCGACTCGAGCCACGGCAGCTCGTTGGAGTGGTGCTCGTACGGCCCCACGAAGACGACGGGCCGCTTCTCGCGCGGAATCAGCGACGAGAGGTTGAACTCCCGCTCGAGCGGCTCGGAGATGCGCCAGCCCAGCAGACCGACGAGCTTGTTGATGGCCGCCGTGGCGCCGCTGCCGACGAAGAGCACCTCGTCGTGCGGGCCCGCGTTGACCGACCGGCGGATGACCCGGCGCGCTTCTTCACGGAGCTCGGTCATGACGCGGCCGGTGGAAGAGATGGCCGTGTGCGAGTTCGCGTAGAACGGCCGCACGCGCCGCAGCCACGCCTCGACGAAGTGGAGGTAGCGACCCGTGGCCGTGAGGTCGGCGTACGTCACCAGCCGACGGCCGTACGGTGAGTCCAACCACGCACGGCGACCGACCTCGTTCTGGCGAATGAAATGCGCGACTTCTCCGAAGCTCTGCATGCCTCGCGCTTACCATCACGACCGCCGCGTGGCGCTGCCTCCGCGTGACACACCGAGTCGAAGCCACGCGATGCGGTAGCGTCGCCCGTCATGAGATGGCTCGGCCTGTGGCTCCTTGGTGTGAGTGCGGCGTCGTGCACCTGCGCGCCCGCGCTGATGCCCACGCCCGTCGAGCCGCTCGAGTTTGCGGTCAGCGTCGATTTCGGCACGGCGTGGGTCGGCCAGCAGCGCACGCAGACGCTGCGGGTGCGCAACCCGGCGCGCGCCTCACAGCCGATCGACTGGCGATCGCCGACCGCGCCCTTCTCGTCGACCGGCGTGCCTGAACAGGTTGCCGGCGGCGAGACCGTCGAGCTGTCGCTGTCGTACGCGCCGACCGCTGCGGGCGAGCATGAAGGTGCGGCGCGCATCGGCGAGACCGTGGTGCTGTTGCGCGGCGCAGCGCTGGCCGTGCCGATCTGCGAAGGCACTGCGTGCACCACGGCACAGTTCGATGTGGAGCTCGGCGCTTGCGCGGCGACGCCGTTGCCCGACGACACCGCGTGCGCTGCGGCGTGCGGGGAGGCCGGCCGATGCGTCAGCGGCGAGTGCCGCACCGGGGCCGTCGGGGCCTGTGACGACGGCGACCCCTGCACTGTCGACGCGTGCGGCGCGGCGGGCTGCACGCACGTCGCGGTGACCTGCGCGGTGACCGACCCGTGTCGCGTGCCGCAGTGCCGACCCGGCGTGGGCTGTGTCTCGGAGCCGGTCGAAGACGGCATCACCTGCGGTGAAGAGAGCTGCCTCGAGGTCGACATCTGTCTTGCCGGCGACTGCGTGCGCCGCGTGCGCGCCAGCCTCGACGAGTGTCGGTACGACACGCTCGCCGCCAACGCGAGCCACGCGTGCGCCTTCACGCGCTCGGGCACGCTGCGGTGCTGGGGCGACAGCGTGCGCGCGACGTCGCCGGCCAACGGCCCCAGCGGGCTCGGCCTGCCCTACTTCTTCGCAGGTCACCCGCCGCGCACCGTCGCGACGCCGCCTGCGACCCGCGCGCTGGCGGTGATGACGGGGAACACCTTCGTCGGGCTCGCGGCTGGCGGGGTCTACGCCGTCGATGGTCGCCCTGCGCCTGATGCTGGTGACGTCTTCACGACGCTCTCGTGCACTGGCACCGCGTGTGCGGGCCGCGTCGCTGACGGCTCGGCGTTCGGGTGGCGGCTCACGCAGCCCAGCGTGAGTCGGCTGCCGGGACCGCTGCGCGACGTCACCGCACAGCTCGGCGCGCTTGAGACCGATGGAGGCTTCTCGACGCCGCTGTTCGGGCCGCATGCGCTGCCGGCTTCGGCCGTCGCGGCGGTCGACAATGAAAACCGCCACTTCGTCCTGCTCTCTGACGGGAGCCTGCGCCACACGGTGAGCTACACGAGCGCCGCCCTGGATTGGCTGGCCGACGCGGGCGGCACCACGGTGTCGTACTTCCGCTTCTCCGGCGCGTTCGAGCCGGAGCACGTCTGCTTCGCTGACCCGGGCGCGCGGCTGCGCTGCGTCGACGCCACCACCGGGCAACAGCTCTGGGAAGGCCAGCTGCCAGAAGACATCGCCGCGTTGAGCGGGCCCTGCGCGCGCACCGTGACGGGCCGGGTCTTCTGCATTCAGCGGCCGTCGAGTCAGCTCCGCCCGACGCCGGTCGAAGACGGTGGCCAACTGTTGCTCGGCAACATGCTCGCGTGGCGCACCGCCGACGGCGACGTGCGCGTCATCGCGTCGACCGCGCCGCAGCTCGCGTCCCATGCGCGCGCGCCGTGTGTGCGGTCGCCTGACGTCGGCTTTGAGCGTTGGTGCGTGCGCTCGATGGGCGCAGCGCCCGGCGCCATCGCTGGCATCACGCTACCATCGGTCTCGACGTACGACACGGGCTACCTGCTGCTTGACGGCGGCACCTTGCGACGCTGGCCCACGCTGGGCTTCGTGGCCGACGACGTGGCGCAGCTCGGCTTCGCGTCGCTCCTTCAAGACGGCGGGCTCACGGGCAACGTCGCCGGGCTCCGCGCTGTGCAGACGTCGGCTGAAGCGCTCTTGCTGGACGACGCCGGTGTCTACGACCCGCGGCGCTCGAAGCACGTGCCGATCGGCCCCGTGGAGCGACTGGGTGACGCGCGCTGCGCGATCCTCACAAATGGACAGGTGCGGTGCTGGGACCTCGAGCCCGACGGCGGGTACCGCGTGACGGCGCCGCCCGGGCTTCGACTCTTTCCTCGCGAGGTCACGGGCACGTCCGCAGGCGGTTGCGCGGTCACCGCTGCGAACGGCGTGCAGTGTTGGGGCAAGAACACCTACGGGCAGCTCGGTCGCACCGGGCCTGCCAGCGAACGCGCGCTCGACGTCGCCATCGGCGAGGCGGTGCAGCACGTACGCAACAAGGACGACGCCGTCTGCCTCGAGACCGCCACCCAGCAGATCTGGTGTTGGGGCCGCGACGCGTGGAGCGCACCCGAGCCTGCGCTCGTCGAGATCGTGCGCTGACCGCTGCGGTGCCGGTGCTATGGCGCGCCCTCCATGAGCCCGGGTGACACGCCACGCCGCAACGCGATGCTGCTGCTGGCGCTCGGTGCCGTCACCGGGCTCATCGCGCGCGTCTGGTTCGCGTTCACCGACGACGGCCTGCTGTGGCCCGACGAGTACTACCAGTCACTCGAGCCGGCGCACCGCGCGGTGTTCGGCTACGGCTGGCAGGCCTGGGAGTTCCTCGAAGGCGCGCGGCATTGGACGCTGCCTGGCCTCATCGCAGCGGTGATGAAGCTCTCGGGCGCGCACTACCTCGCGGCGGTGGAGCTGATGTTCTGCCTCGCGGGCGTGGCCACCGGTTTCGCGGTCTACGCGCTGGCACGCGCACAAGCGGCGGACCCCTTGCACGCGGCCGTCGGCGCCGTCGCGTTCTGGTGCATGGGCTTCGCCGTGTACTGCGCGCCGCGCGCGATGGGCGAGACGCTGTCGGCGTTGCCAGTGACGTTGGCGTTCGCGTTGCTGCTCTCATCACCACAGCGGTGGAAGCTCCTGCTCGCCGGGGCGCTGCTCTCGTTGGCGGTCGGCCTCCGACTTCAGAACGGCATCTTCTGTCTCGGCGCGCTGTGGCTGGTGTGGCGCCAGCGGAGCGGGCTCGGCTGGCTGCTGGCCTCACTCGTCGCCGGCGCGCTCGTGTACGGCGGCATCGACTGGCTCACGTGGGGACGGCCTTTCCACTCGGCGCTCGTGTACCTGCGCTTCAACGTCCTCGAGGGGAAGTCGTCGAACTTCGGCACCGCGCCGGTCTTCTTCTATGCGGCGCGGCTGGTGACGGCAGAAGGGCTGACGGTGGTGCCGCTCGTCGCGCTCGCGGTGCGGAGCTGGGCCGTGCGACGCGAGGTGCTGTGGGTGTCGCTCGCGTTCCTGCTCGTGCACTCGTTCATTCCGCACAAGGAGCTCCGCTTCATCTTCCCGCTGCTGCCGTTGCTCGCCGCGCAAGCCGCGGTGGGGCTCACGCGCGCGCCGAGGTGGGCCATGGGCGCGGTGGTGGCGCTCTCACTGGCGTCGCTGGCGACCTTCCAGACCCTCACCTTCGGGCGGCTGGGCATCTCGAACCCGCCGCGCGAGCTGTCAGCCCTCGACTACATGGGCGCGCCCAATCGCCTGCTCAAGCGCGCGACGACGCAGAACGATCTCTGCGGGCTCAAGCTCTTCGACCTCGAGAACTGGCGCACCGGTGGCTACGCGTATCTGCACCAGCGCGTGCCGATGTACCGGCGAGATCAGAGCGCCGAGGGCCGCTACAACTACGCCCTCGCGAAGCAGGGAACGTTGGCGGGCGAGATCGTCGCCAGCGAAGATGACTTCGTGCTGCTGAAGCTGCCGGTCAGCGGCTGCGAACCCGACCCGACCTATGACTTCCACCTCGAGTGACAGATTCGCGCTCGCGGTGGTGGCGTCGCTGGCCTTCGTGCTGCGCGTGGTGCCGTTCTTCGGCCCCGAAGGCGCGTGGACCTACCGCGTCGACTACGACGAAGGCGTCTACTTCTCCGCCGCGTCGCTCTTGCTGAAGGGCTTCGTGCCCTACCGCGACTTCGTGTTCGTGCACCCGCCGGGCGTGCTGCTGTGGCTCTCGGCGACGTCGGCGTGGACGGCCTCGTTCATCGGCGTCGATGGCGCTTTCACGTTGGCACGCTGGCTGTCCGCGGGCGTCGGCGTGTTGAACCTGGTGCTCGTGTGGGCCGTGACGCTCGAGTGGTCGAGGTCTCGGTGGGGCGCGCTCTTCGCGGCGTTCGTGTACGCGACGTACCCGGAGATCGTTCAGGTCGAGCGGGGCCCTTTCATCGAGCCGCTGCTCAACGCGTCGGTGCTGGCGATGGCGCTCGCCGTGATGCAGCGCAGGTTCAAGACCGCCGCGGTGCTCGCGGGCGTGGCGATGGTGTTCAAGCTGTGGGCCGCGCTGTGGATCGTCGGTGCGCTGTGGGCGCTGCCAGACCACAAGGAACGTCTGCGCTTCATGCTCATCTCTGGCGGCGTCTTCGTGGGCGCGCTGCTGCCCTTCGCGGTCTTCGCGCCGCGTGAGTTCATCCACCAGACGTTGCTCTTCCACCTGCACCGACCGCCCGACGGCGTCGCTCGCCTCGCGCGCGTGGAACAGATCGTCGCGCTCCGCCACCTCGCATCGCCGCTCCTCGCCATCGCTTCGCTCTTCACCGCGCGGCACAAGCTGCTGACGACGGCCTGGGTGCTCACGCTCGTCTCGTTCTTCGCCACCAGCGCGTGGTGGAGCCAATACAACGCGCACCTCGTGGCCTCCGAAGCGGTGCTCGCCGGCGGCTTCGTGTCGTGGGCGCTGCGGCAGAAAGACATCGTGGGGCGCGGGTTCCTGTTTGCTGGCGGCGTGTTCCTGTGCATCTCGCTGTTCCACGTCATCAAGCGCATCCCCAACCGCGGCGAAGATCACCTCGCGCTCGCGCACCTGAAATTGCCGGCCGACCAGTGTGTGTTCGCCTTCGAGCCGTCGTGGATGCTGGCGGCGGGTCGTCTGCCGACGAAGCCACTCGTCGTCGACAGCTACGCGATGTCGCTCATGAAGCGGGAGCTCGTCGGGCTCGACGACTGCGAGTGGGTCGCGCTGGGCGTGCGCGGAAAGAAGCAGCTCTCACCGGAGCAACGCGCGCGGCTGCGCGGTCACGTCGTCTTCGAGTGATCGGCCAGGCCGAGACCCAACGCGAGCACCAGCGCCATCGAGAACGGCGCCTGGAAGAGCGGGTCGTGCGCGAGTGAGAGCGTGACGAACAGCGCCAGCGCACCCAGCGTCAGCGCGCCGAGTTTCGCGGTGCGTGCCCGCAGCGAGAGAGAGAGCAGGAGGAGCACGAAGAGCAGCGCACCGACGACGCCGGTCTCAGCCGCCATCGACACCAGCTGGTTGTGCGCCTTGCCGGGGTTGTCGCGCACGTGCTCCGCCATGGTCTCGTCGCCGAACTTCGACGGGCGGAACTGCCCGGTCCCCACGCCCGCGATGGGGAACTGTTCGACCGCCTTCAGGCCCGCCGCGAGGTGCTGCGTGCGCTGGCCGCTGCCGGTGTCGGAGAGAGACGACGCGAAGCGCTCACGCAGCGGCGCGATGGCCGCGACCGCGATGACGCCCACCAACCCCAGCGCGCCGATGACGAGGAGCGCGCGCTTCTTCGACGCAGCCGTGAGGAACACCGCTGCTGCGACGCCCACTGTCATCGCGACCGCGCCCAGACGCGCGTACGGGAAGACCCAGACCGCGATGAAGCCGATGAGTCCGGCGATCAGCGCGAGGTGACGTGCGCGCCCTTCGAGG